>JAEYZD010000182.1 GCA_023430725.1 Bacteroidota bacterium
GTATTAGCCCTTCACTATAACGGGTAAAATAAATAAAAAATATGCATGCCACAAAATTGAGGCCAAAATTCAGTGACCATATCTGAGAAGTGCCCGTGTCCATCTTCCCGGCACCTGATCACGGTTGGCCATGAGATAGTCTTCATAGGAGCAGGCCAGCCAGTGCGGCTGCCCCTCAGGGTCACGGATCTCTATCCACCAGCGCTCGGTGATCATGCTCTTGATGAATATCGCAGCTCCTTCCAGGTCACTGAGAGTCACGTGGTAACGGGTAAAACGGTTGCTTGCCTGGTCTCCGAGGAATGCCACCTCATACTGTTTCTGCGAGAAGCCTTCAAGGAAGAACCATATCAGCTGGGCTGCAAGGTGCGAAGTCTGATTCCGGTTGTCAAGGGTGGGGTTGACCTCCATTACGGAGAACACCTTCAGGTTGTCAGAGAGTCCGGCATATCGGGCCAGCAGGCAGATCTCCTCACCGTAGAAGCCGTTTGCCGAAGGGAGGAATGTGCCGGGGGCATCTGACTGGCGTACCGAGCCGATGTCAAACAGAGCTGCGGAGGCATCGCGGAACAGCGGTTCCGTCTCATGCACTGCAGCACGCACCTCTCCGATGCGCATGAGGTCATAATGCCTGCGGTTGAACCTGTTCGCCACCTGCTGGTCGGTGAGATAGGTCTGATGGCCTATGACAGACAGGTGCGAAAGGCAGCTGCCGCTGCGGTAGATGAGGTCATTCATCCAGTTGAGGGAATCGGCAGGCCGTTTCTCGGCCGTGAAGTCAAGACGGGAATCAACGGACACCATTGACCATTTCTGCTTGCCGGCCGAAAGAGCACGGTCAATTGCGGGCATAAGGGCGCTGGTGCCGCCGATTATCACCGGGACTATGTTTTGCGAGAGGAGTTGTATCAGCACATCGCGCAGTCCGGCGACAGTATCTTCAAATGTGGTACCCGGTCTGAAGTTGCCAAGGTCTGTGATCCTGAGCTTTCCCGGCAGCCGTGAGAAGGAGTAGAGGCTCTCCCTGACGGCATCAGGGGCATGGGCGGCGCCTATGTTTGAGGATGAGCGGTCATCAGGGACACCTATGAGTGCAACGGCAAACCCGTCCAGATCACCGATGGGCTCATTCCCGGTGTTCACCAACACGTTGTGCGGGAAGGCTGCAGATCCCCTCAGCGGCTCAATGCCGGGCCTGTCGAGACAAACGGGATCAATGTACTGGTTGAGGTCAATCATATATTATATAAGGTCACTTCTTCTTTTTGCCCCGGGGGACTTTTGTCTTTCCCCCCTTTTCAATAATGGTGAGGCACTCTTCCTTTGTAAGCTTCTGCGGGTCCGTCCCCTTCGGGATACGGTAATTGGTCTTGTCATGGACTATATACGGACCGTACCTGCCGTTAAGCACCCTGATGTCACCAAACTCGACAATAACCTTCTGCTTGTCGCCCTCACGCTTCTCGCGGATGAGCTCAGCGGCTCTCTCCGCGGTGATAACGTACGGATCATCCACTCCTTTCTTCAGCGAATAGAATTTGCCGGCATGCCTGACATAGGGGCCGAACTTGCCCACGCCTACTGTCATATCCTCATCCTCAAAGGTGCCGACTATCCGTGGCAGGGTAAACAGTGCAAGCGCCTCTTCAAGGGTAATTGTCTCAAGCAGCTGGTCACGCCTGAGGTTGGCAAAACGGGGCTTCTGTTCCTCTGATGCTTCGCCGAGCTGCACCACGGGACCAAACCTGCTCATCTTCACCGCCACAGGCAGGCCGGTGACCGGGTCTGTCCCAAGCTGCCGGGCACCTGTCATACGGGCGCGGGTGGAGAGCGAATCGTCCACGGTCTTGCGGAATGGGCCGTAAAAGGTTGATATCATCTTGTCCCACTTCGTCTCACCGGAAGCGATCTCGTCAAACTCCTTCTCAACACCGGCGGTGAAGTTGTAGTCAAGGATATCCGGGAAGTTGGCAATGAGAAAGTCATTTACAATCATTCCAATGTCCTTCGGGAAGAGCTTTGACTTCTCCTTGCCGGCAATCTCTGTCTTTTCGCTTCGCGTGATCTTTCCCTGGGCGAGGATCAGCTGGGCCACGATACGTTTCTCCCCGGGCCTGTCCTCACGGGCGACGTAACCGCGTGACTGTATTGTTGAGATGATGGGTGCGTAGGTTGAGGGCCTGCCGATGCCGAGTTCCTCGAGCTTCTTCACCAGGCTGGCCTCGGTGTAGCGCGGCGGCGGTGATGTGAAGCGCTGCATAGCCGTAATAGTACCCGGGATCAGCTTCATGCCGGTGTCAACACGCGGAAGAATGGCTTTTTCATCCTCTCCGGCGGTATTGTCGTATGATTCGGTGTAGACCTTCAGGAAGCCGTCAAAGAGTACAACTTCCCCGGTTGCGGTGAAGTTGACGGGTGAGGCAGACATCCCGATTGTGATCGTAGTCTTCTCCATCCTGGCATCCGACATCTGTGAGGCTATCGCCCTGCGCCAGATGAGCTCATACAGTTTCTTCTCATTGTTGCTCCCGGGGACCTCCTTCTTGTCGAAGTAGGTTGGCCTGATGGCTTCATGAGCCTCCTGTGCACCGCGTGCATGGGTCTTGAACTGGCGTGTGCGGGAGTAGGCTTCGCCATATTCGGAGGTTATCACATCCCTGGCGGTGTTGAGTGCAAGTGACGACAGGTTGGTTGAGTCGGTTCTCATATAGGTAATCTTTCCTGCCTCATAGAGCTTCTGGGCCACTGACATTGTCTGTGCAACCGAGAAACTCAGCTTGCGGTATGCCTCCTGCTGAAGGGTGGAGGTGGTGAAAGGAGGGGCCGGTGAACGGGTGCCGGGCTTCACAACCACATTCTCAACAGTGAACTCAGATGCATCACACTTGTCAAGAAAGGCACGGGCTTCTGCTTCGGCAGGGAATTTCTTCGGGCACTCAGCCTTCAGAACCACCTCGGTGCCCTCACTGTTGTTACCGCTGAACGTACCGGTAACCCTGAAGGCGGAGTCGGCCACAAATGATATGATCTCACGCTCACGGTCAACCAGGAGCCGGACTGCCACCGACTGCACCCTGCCGGCTGAGAGCGACGGCTGGACCTTCTTCCACAGGACAGGGGAGAGCTCGAAACCAACAAGCCTGTCAAGTATCCTGCGCGCCTGCTGGGCATTGACAAGGTTCATGTCAACCTGGCGGGGCGACTCCACAGCGTGGGTGATGGCCTCTTTCGTTATCTCATGGAATACTATGCGGCGGGTTGTCTCCGGGTCAAGCCCGAGAACAGAAATAAGATGCCATGCAATGGCCTCTCCCTCACGGTCTTCATCAGATGCAATCCACACTGTCTTTGCCTTTCCTGCAAGCTTGCGGAGCTCCGCAACCACCTTGGCCTTGTCTTCGGGGATCTCATACACCGGGGCAAAACCCTTTTCCACCTCAACACCGAGGTTGTTCTTCACAAGGTCACGGATATGTCCGAAACTTGAGACAACCGTAAAATCCTTGCCGAGAAATTTTTCTATGGTTTTCGCTTTGGCGGGAGATTCAACAATAACCAGATTATCTGTCATCCGAGATTTTTTTAAAACAGGGGCAAAGTAAGCGAATAAGGGCACTAACTTCAAAATTATTGAGAAAATTTCTGTATTAATCATTAAATTAGCGCCCTTACAATCAGGGTATCATGAGGGATAAAAAATTCCGGAAAAACATAATATGGTTCTGGGTGATCATATCTCTGCCGGCAGTGTTTCTGCTGACACTCTTTATCCTTATATCGACGCACAGGCTCGGACCACTCCCCTCTTTCGAGGAGCTTGAGAACCCGGACAACAGCCTGGCTGCAGAGGTCTTTTCCGAGGATAATGCAGTACTTGGCAAGTTTTACATTCAGAACCGCACCTGGACTGAGTACGAGGACATTTCACCATATGTGATTGATGCCCTGATAGCTACGGAGGATATAAGGTTTTACAGGCACTCCGGGATCGATTTCCGGGGACTGGCGAGGGTGCTTGTCAAGACCATCATGCTCGGGCAGAACACCGGGGGCGGCAGCACAATCACGCAGCAGCTGGCAAAGAACCTGTTTCTTCCCAGGGACCTGTCCAATGACCCGGCCGTTGTGCGTGCGGCAAAACTCTCAATTGCCAAGTTCAAGGAGTGGCAGACTGCCGTGAAGCTCGAAAAGAGCTACACGAAGGAAGAGATAATCACAATGTATCTAAACGTATTTGACTTTATATACAATGCGGTTGGCATCAATTCAGCAGCACGGATCTATTTCAATACAACTCCTGACTCACTGAATATCGAGCAGTCGGCCATGCTTGTAGGCATGCTCAAGAACTCGGTGGCCTACAATCCCCTGAGAAATGAGGAGGGGGCTGTCAGGCGCCGCAACGTTGTGATTTCGCAGATGGAGCGGTACGGTTATATCTCACGCCAGGTGGCGGACTCTGTCAGCCAGTTGCCGCTTGGGATAGACCTGCGGGAAGACAGTCACAACACCGGTCTGGCAACCTACTTCAGGGAGTATATCAGGGCCACCATGAACAGCAAGGAGCCGGACAGAAAAAATTTCTGGTCGGATGACGGCTACCAGGAGGCTCTCTGGCGCTGGGAGAATGATCCGCTGTACGGCTGGTGCTACAAAAACCTGAAACCTGACGGCACACCTTATAATTTATACCGAGACGGACTGAGGATCTACTCGACACTGAACTCGAAGATGCAGGCATACGCCGAGGAGGCTGTGGTGGAGCATCTGTCAAAAAACCTCCAGCCGGTCTTTGACAAGAGGGCGAAGAATTACAGGAACCCGCCCTATTCCAATGACCTGACCTCTTCGGAGGTGAAGCAGATAATGGACAGGTCGGTCAGGCAGAGCGACAGGTACCAGAGCATGCGCAGAGGGGGTGTGCCTGAAGATTCCATTACCCTGGCCTTCAATACCCCTGTTCCGATGAAGCTCTTCTCGTGGACAGGTGAGATTGACACAGTCATGACACCGCTTGATTCGATCAGGTACTACAAGTTCTTTGTAAGATCGTCATTCATGGCAATGGATCCCCATACCGGTCATGTGAAGGCATATGTCGGCGGTCCTGACTTCAGGTTTTTCAAGTATGACGCCGTAACGCAGCAGAAGAAGCAGGTAGGGTCCACTATCAAGCCTTTCCTTTACACCCTGGCGATGCAGGATGGCTACTCGCCTTGTTTTGAGGTTGAGAATATACCACGCTCCTTTGATTTGCCCGGCGACTCTCTCCCCTGGACGCCAAGGAGCTCCGGTCCGGAAGAATATCACTACAAGATGGTAACCCTGAAATGGGGGCTGGCCCAGTCAGAGAACTATATCTCGGCCTGGCTGATGAAGCAGTTCTCACCGCAGGCGGTAGTTGACCTGATGCACCGGATGGGTATCAGGAGCTTCATTGACCCGGTCTACTCTATCTTCCTCGGCACATCCGATCTCTCTGTTGAGGAAATGGTGGCTGCATACGGTACATTTACAAACAAGGGGGTCCATACCCGTCCGCTCTATGTGACGCGGATCGAAGACCGCAACGGTAATGTGATTTCAACATTCACTCCGTTCATTGACGAGGTCATCAGTGAGAATGACGCCTACCTGATGACAACACTGCTCCAGGGGGTGGTTAACTCCGGAACGGGACTGAGGCTGCGCGGGACCTATAAACTGACAAACACAATGGGAGGCAAGACCGGAACAACCCAGAACCACTCAAACGGCTGGTACATGGGTGTGATGCCTGATCTTGTGGCCGGTGTATGGACAGGATGGGAGGATCAGGCGATCCACTTCGAGGATCTTACAATGGGCCAGGGGGCAAACATGGCCCTTCCGGTATTTGGGTTATTCATGCAGAAACTTCTGGCTGACAAGGATTTTGCAGCATTCGGGGAGGGTAATTTCGAAGCTCCTTCCGGTTTCAATGTGGAGCTTGACTGCGACAGGATCAAAAGGCAAAACCAGGGCAGTTCATACAGGCAGCGGGAGTACTAGTTTTGCAGTCGGCAGTTTGAGACTCCGGCGGAGACGGAGGATCAATCCCGTATCCGCCGGCGGGCGGATCGGGGCGGCAGTCTTCAGTTGGCAGTCCGCAATTGGCGTCAGGCAAAGAGCAGTCTGACAAGCCCTTCAATCTTATAAACTTTGGAAATCTTCAGGCCGGGCACATCACGCGCATCCCTGTGGAACCCGGAGACAATCATTTCGGTGAATCCCATTCTTGCAGCTTCAGCAATACGTTGTTCGATTCTGGCGACAGGCCTTATCTCTCCTGAAAGGCCTACTTCGGCGGCAAGAGCTGTATGATGATCAACCGGGGCATCCAGGTTGGACGATAAGACTGCGGCAACCACCGCCAGGTCAATGGCAGGGTCACTCACCTTCAGCCCGCCGGCGATATTCAGGAAGACATCCTTTGCCCCCAGCCTGAATCCGGCCCTCTTCTCGAGCACCGCAAGCAGCATGTTCAGGCGCCTGGTGTCAAAGCCCGTCGAGCTCCGCTGCGGTGTACCGTAGACTGCGCTGCTGACAAGCGACTGTGTTTCTATCATGAAGGGGCGGACGCCGTCAACGGTGGCGGCAATCGTCACGCCGCTGGCCGGATCACGGTCGCGGCGAATAAACAGCTCTGAAGGGTCAGTCACCTCGCGAAGGCCCCCTGAACCCATCTCAAAGATGCCTATCTCCGCCGTTGATCCGAAGCGGTTCTTCACCGGCCTCAGGATGCGGAAAACGTAGTTGCCGTCACCCTCGAACTGCAGCACAACGTCAACGATATGCTCCAGCACTTTCGGCCCTGCCAGTGTGCCGTCCTTGGTTATGTGTCCGATTAGTATCACCGGCACGCCTGATTCCTTTGCATAGCGAAGCATCATAGCGGCGCACTCCCTCACCTGCGAAACCGACCCCGCGGAGGACTCGAGCATCGATGAGCTGAGTGTCTGGATGGAATCCATTATGAGCAGGTCGGGTTTGATGGCACCTGCCTGCGTGAGAACACTGTCGAGATCGGTCTCGTTATAGATGAAGCACCTGTCATTCTTCCCGGCGAGCCGCCCGGCCCTCAGTTTCACCTGTCCCTCACTCTCCTCTCCGGAGACGTAGAGGACAGTCCTGCCCGGCGTTGCCAGGGCTATCTGCAGGGCCAGTGTTGACTTGCCGATACCCGGTTCTCCGCCCATAAGTATGAGTGATCCCTTAACCATTCCCCCGCCAAGGATACGGTCAGCCTCGCCGATTCCGGTTGTGATCCGGTCATTCTCGTTTATCTCTATCCCGGCCAGCAGTTCGGGCTTGCGCCGGGTAGCATCACGGCTTATGCCGGCCGCAGGGGCGGTGGAGATGATCTCTTCGCGGTAGCTGTTCCACTCGCTGCAGGAAGGGCAGTGACCTATCCATTTGGGTGACTCGGCGCCGCAGTTCTGGCACACGTAAACACTTTTGCTCTTAGCCATGGGACACAAGGATTATGCAACAGGTAAATTTACGAAAAAGACGGGGTATTACAGCTCTTTTTCGGTCACCACCGAGGAGAGAACCTTTCCGCCTTTCCTTCCGAAGAGTGCAAAGAGTGAGATGGCTCCGGCGATGGCTATCAGTATCATCTGCGATTCGTGCTCGAGAGTGGCGTAGGCGAGGCCCTCCTCCAGGGGGATGGCATAGGCCATCAGCAGGCCGCGTGACACAATCCAGTGATATGCGCCAAGCCCGCTCTGTACCGGGGCAGCCATGCCAAAACTTCCGATGACCAGGATGAACATTGTGGCACCAACACCCAGTTCTGCCGTGGAATCAAGACAAAGCAGAGGGAACCATGACATAAAGAAATAGGCAACCCAGAGCAGCAGCGTCTGCAACAGGAACTCCCATCTGCGGCGGAGTTTCAGTATTGACTTGAGACCGTCAAGCAAACCGTCCGAAAAGGAGTATATCCTGTGGAATAACGGATTGGATGACAGCCTGCTGCGAAGCATGTAAAACATCACCACGGCCGTGATGAGAAGGAGCAGAACGATTATAGTTATGAATGTGCCTGACCCCAGCGATGAGGAGAGCTTCCTTTCTGCCGGTCCGAAGACGTTTTCAGACAGGAAGCTGCCTGTGGCAGTGGTTCCGGCCAGCAGTGTTACGCCCAAAATAACCAGGACTGACAGTATATCGATCGTCCGTTCAACCAGCATGGTGCCCACCAGCCTGTCAAAGGGGATGTTCTCCTTCTTCCCCAGTGCGGCGCACTTGGCAACCTCGCCCAGCCTGGGAAAGATCATGTTTGCAAAATATCCTGTGACGACGGCATGATAGGTATTCATCAGGCCCGGGGTTTTGCCGAGGGGCTCGATAAGCAGTATCCATCGGCGGGCCCTTATGAAAAAGCTGAGAACCGAAAACAGAATGGCGGGCAGCAGCCACCAGTAGTTCGCCTTGCGAAGCACCGCCCACAGGTCACCGAAGTCAATGCCACGGAAAGAGAGCCACAGCAGCAGCGCTGCCAGGCCGAGAAAGAGAGCAGCTCTGAGTGTTTGCTTCAGGCCCGTTTTCAAGTATCAGATGATTTTGTTGGTGGCAGTATCTGGAAAAAGAATCATTGGCCTGAAGGTTTTTGCCTCTTCGGGTGTCATGTGTGCGTATGACATGATTATTACAACATCTCCCACCGCTATCTTCCTGGCAGCCGGACCGTTAAGGCATATCTCCCCGGAACCTCTCTGCCCGGTTATGACATAGGTCTCAAGACGCTCGCCGTTATTTCTGTTCAGGACATGCACTTTCTCGTGCTCTGTCAGGCCGGCAGCATCCATCAGGTCTTCATCAATAGTGACACTGCCAATGTAGTTGAGGTCCGCACCGGTTACGGTGACGTTATGTATCTTTGATTTAAGTACTTCAATTGTCATTTTCGTGATTCAAGATTGCATTCTCAGGGTACAAAGATAAATATCCTTTCATTTACCGCAATGCGACTTCAATATTGTCTATCAGCCTCACATCTCCTGCCCATAGTGCGATACAGGCAAAATAGTTCTTCTCCGGTGACATCCCGAACCTCGAAATTACCGGGTTGAGGGTGCCATCCTCAACCATCTCGAAATACTCGAGCCTGAAGTCGGGAATCATGTTGATCCGGTCAGCCACAAACTCCTTTATCTCCCGGATCTCGTAGTCTGAGATCATTGCTGCGGCTGCAATGAGGGTTCTGTAGATCTCGCCGGCCCTCTCACGGTGCTGCGTGAGAAGCCTGCGGTTACGGCTGCTCATTGCCAGGCCGTCATGTTCGCGTACAATCGGGCATGAGATTATGTCTGTCTTCGGGTATTCACGCCGGGCCAGTTCCCTGATAATTGTAAGCTGCTGAAAATCCTTCTGCCCGAAGAAAGCACAGGAGGGCCGTATAATGTCAAACAGCCGTGACACCACCTGTGCCACACCGTTGAAATGGCCCGGACGGTGAACACCCTCCATCACCCTTTCAAGTTCACCAAAGTCGAACCGGCGTGTGTCCGGCTCAGGGTATATCTCCTCCACCGGCGGGACAAACACGAAGTCGTTTTCTCGCAGATGCCCGGAAAGCAACTCCAGGTCAGCCTCAACCGTCCTGGGATATCTCAGCAGGTCATTGGGGTCATTGAATTGGGTCGGATTCACGAAGATGCTCACCGCTGCCATCCGGCAGCTCTCCACCGCCCTGTCAACCAATGATATGTGGCCCTCGTGAAGCGCCCCCATTGTTGGCACGAAGCCGGGGCTTCTGAGGACGGATACCCTGTAGTGCTCCCGCACTTCCTTGACTGTTGTCAGTACTTTCATTGCAGTGACTGTTAAGGTACACCGGACCGTGTTGCTGTGCGAACCCCGGTCCGGTACTGCAAAATAACACCATTTTTGTCAGTAACCTGTTGTAATTAAGCTTGGAAATTAATACTGTTTTTTTTATTATCTTTGTACTTTCAATTAACATCCAGTTATATCGGGAGGTTTTAATGGAGAGCAGAAGGGTATTGTTTGTTTCACAGGAGATCATGCCTTATCTCGGTGAGACAAAGCTTTCAAAGATCAGCCGTGATCTGCCGCAGGGCATACAGGAAAGGGGGAAGGAGATCCGGACATTCATGCCCCGATACGGCTCCATCAATGAGAGGAGAAATCAGCTTCACGAGGTCATCCGTCTTTCAGGGATGAATCTGATCATCGATGATACCGATCACCCCCTGATCATTAAGGTAGCCTCGATACAGTCAGCCAGGATGCAGGTTTACTTCATCGACAACGATGATTATTTTCACCGCAAGCATACTGTGGCTGACGCATCCGGAAACGAGTACGAGGACAATGACGAGAGGGCCATTTTCTTTGCCCGCGGCGTCATCGAGACAGTCCGCAAGCTTCGATGGAGCCCTGACATCGTTCACTGCCACGGCTGGCTCGCTTCACTTGTGCCCCTCTACCTGCGCAAACTCTACTCTGACGACCCGGTCTTCAGCAAGGTCAAATCGATCTATTCAGTCTACAATAACGGATTTAAAAAGCCGTTAAAATCTTCAATCTCAGCCAAGCTTGAGGCAGACGGAATTGATGCCGCCTCACTGGGTGCAATTAAGAAAGGGGCAGATTTTCTCAGCCTTACTACACTGGCCGCTGAAAATTCGGACGGCATAATTTTTGGGTGTGAGAAAATTGACGATGACGTGAGAAAAAAATTAATTGCCATGGGAAAGCCTCTCCTTGAATTCCAGGGGGAGGAAAATTATATAGATGCATACAATGACTTTTATGACAAGCTCTTACCTGAAAAAGCAAAATAGAAACCACGGCTCATCCCGACAGGGAACGCCGGCACTCAGACTAATCCTGTTCATATTGATCCTCGCAGCTCTTGCATCTTGCAAGCAGGATCCAGCAGGTATAGGCCTTGGCCTGCTTCCTGATAGCGACTTTATAGAGATTAAATCCACCGACACGGTCGGCATCAGGGCCTATACGATGTACGAAGAGCTCTCCCTCTCCAACGACTATTCAAAGATGATTGCCGGGTCTCTCTATGATCCTTATTTCGGCAGCACCTACTGCGACTTTGTGACGCAGCTCAGGGTGATGTCCAAATGGCCCGCCAAACCTTTCGTTGTAGATTCAGTGCTGCTAACATTCTTTCCTTCGAAAGTTACCGGAAATGACTCAACGGCGATTCACTACATTCGCCTCTGCGAAACCGGGACAGAACTTACCGACTCAACAGAATTCTTTACCGGGCAGGCTCCGGATACAATCAAATACCTGGGCGAATATCGTTTGCCAAGGGTCAGGGCGGGAGTCCCGGTCTCGGTTAAGCTCTTTAGCTGGGTGGGTGATCATATAATGCGTGACACATCGATGTTCAGCCCTGCGTCACAGTTCTACAAGGACTATTTCAGGGGTCTCTACTTCTCGATAAAGAGCCAGACAACGCCGATCATTGTGGAGATGGACGCAACCGAAAATGCTTCAATCGATCCTCTCGGCCTCACAATCTTCTACCACTCTGACACTCTGAAATATACCTATTCATTTGTTGCCACTCCCAGGGCGGTCAACTACAACAGGTTCACCCATGACCGCTCCACTGCAGATCCCCAGAAACAGATCAGCCACGTAAATGACCTTGTCATTGACACGGCAGTGTTCCTGCAGACATACGCGGGTGTCTATGCGAAGCTTGACATACCTTCACTGGAGGCATACAGGGACGTTGAAAACCTGGCGGTGAACAAGGCCAGGATCATAGCACCGGTGCACCTTGACGGGGTGGATTACCTCGAGAAGAACATGCCTTCCAGGATATTTGTGCGCTACCGCGACAGTGACGGCAGGGAGATGCTGATACCTGACCTGACACACGATGTCAGTTTCATGGACGGCACCTTCTACAATGACAAAGACAGCTACATCTTCAATATAACCTCATTTGTCCAGAAATACCTCAGGGGAGAGATTGACGAACCTTCAGTCGAACTATTCTTTCCTCTCTCAGCTGTTCAGAACGTTATCTTCAAGGCAAATACGAATGAACCGGCATTCAAGCTGGAGTTCGCGTATACACTTTATTGATTAACTAACACTAACGTTTGTTTATGTGTGGAATTGTAGGATACATAGGCTCGCGTCCTGCCCGTGACATTGTTATCAATGGACTTAAAAGGCTGGAATACAGGGGTTATGACTCAGCAGGCATAGCCATCAGCAACGGTGAAAGGACGGAGATCTTCAAGTGTGCCGGCAGGGTCCGGGAGCTGGAGGAGATGGTCAACAGCAAGGATTTCGACGGCTCAATAGCAATAGGGCATACACGGTGGGCCACCCACGGTGAACCCAATGAGATCAATGCGCACCCGCAGGTGTCACACCGCGGGCACTTCATAGTGGTGCACAACGGCATCATTGAGAACTATGCACGCATTAAAAAGCATCTTGAGAGCCGTGATGTACGGTTCACCAGCCAGACTGACACGGAGGTGCTTGCAAACCTTATGGAACACCTTTATCTTGAGGGTGATCTCTCCGCAGAACAGGCTGTAATACTCGCGCTTAACAAGGTTGAAGGCACCTACGGCATCGCTGTTTACTGCCGCGACGAGCCGGGCAAGCTCTTCGCTGCCAGAAAGGGATCGCCGCTGGTGATAGGAGTGGGTGAGGGCGAAAATTTCATCGCCTCCGACGCCACACCTATCGTGGAACACACCCAGAGGGTGATCTACCTGAACGATGATGACCTCGCCGTGATAAGGAAGGATGAGATGGTTCTGAAAGCCATCCGGAACAAGAGCTTCGAGCCCGAGGTGAAGGAGGTGGATCTTAAGCTGGGTGAGATTGACAAGGAGGGATTCCCGCACTTCATGCTGAAGGAGATCTTTGAACAGCCACGTGCTATTCATGACACATTCAGGGGCAGGGTGCTTCCCAACCAGTCGGGACTGATGCTTGGCGGCCTTCACAACGTGTTTGACACGATGGCTGCCGCTGACAGGATCCTTATTGTGGCCTGTGGTACCTCATGGCATGCAGGACTTGTCGGAGAGTATATTATCGAAGAGTACTGCCGCATACCGGTGGAGGTGGAGTATGCCTCGGAGTTCAGGTACCGTGACCCGGTTATCAAGAAGGGAGACATAGTGCTGGCAATCAGCCAGAGCGGTGAGACTGCCGATACGCTGGCGGCAATACGCCTGGCAAAGGAGCGTGGTGCGCTGGTGCTGGGCATCTGCAACGTTGTCGGATCATCCATCTCACGCGAGACCAATGCCGGCGTTTTCACCCATGCCGGTCCCGAGATAGGGGTGGCATCAACAAAGGCATTCACAACACAGGTTGTTACCCTGGCCATGATGGCTTTCGAGACTGGCTACCGCAAGGGGCTCCTCGATGAGGCACGCTACCGCGGACTGATCCGCGAACTGACCTCGCTCCCCGGTAAACTGGAGCAGGCACTCATGGTGAATGACAAGGCCCTGGCCCTGGCGCAGATTTACAAGGACTCGACAAACGCACTCTACCTGGGACGGGGCTTGCTCTATCCCGTGGCAATGGAGGGTGCACTGAAGCTCAAGGAGATATCCTATATCCATGCCGAAGGCTACCCGGCTGCCGAGATGAAACACGGGCCGATTGCCCTCATAGATGAACACATGCCAGTGGTTGTCGTGGCCACGAAGGAGAATTCCTACGACAAGATCGTAAGCAATATACAGGAGGTCAAGGCACGCAAGGGGCAGATAATCGCCATTGTCACGGAGGGTGACCAGGTGATAAGCCAGATGGCTGATCATGTAATGGAGGTGCCGGACACCATATCGGTCTTCGCGCCTGTGCTGGCAGTGGTTCCGCTGCAGTTGCTCTCATACCATATCGCCGTCCTTCGCGGATGCGATGTGGATCAGCCGAGAAATCTTGCCAAATCAGTCACAGTTGAATAATAAAAACAGGAAACCATGGCTGACGGTTACAGAAGTCTTAGTATCGGTGAGATCCGCGGTCTCGAAGCAGCAGGCTGCAGGAGCAACTCATGGGAGAGCATATTCGTAAAGGACCCGTTCAACGCGGAGAGGATACAGAACGTCACATTCTCCGGTGTTGTCAGGCTGGGTCTGTTTAACGGCGTGGCCCGCGAACGGTGCGGCCTGCCGCTGATGCACGGCATACGGAACGCGCACATACACAACTGCAATATTGAGGACAACGTCACAATCACCGATATCACCGGGTTCATAGCAAACTATGACATCGGCGAGGGTGTTGTGATCAGAAACTGCGGGCACATATCCACCGAGGGCAGGACATCCTTCGGCAACGGCACCCGCGTGGCGGTACTCAATGAAACCGGTGGCAGGGAGGTGCCCATATGGGACCGGCTTACATCACACATGGCATACATAATCACCCTTTACCGGCATCGACCCGTTGCCATCGAGGTGATAGAAAAGCTTATCGCTGATTACACCGAGAGTGTCAAGTCGGACCGGGGTGAGATCGGATCAGGGTCATATATCGCCGGGTGCGGCACAATAAAAAACGTCAGAATAGGCCACGGGGCAGTCATCGAGGATGTATCGAGGCTGGCCGAAGGATCGGTGAACAGTTCCTACAAGGACCCGGTATACATCGGCAACGATGTGATAATGGATCACTTCATCATCTGTTCCGGCTCGAAGGTCAATGATGCGGCGGTGATAGACAAGTGCTTCATAGGACAGGGATGCACGCTTTCCAAGCAGTACTCTGCCGAGAACTCTCTCTTCTTCTCCAATTGCGGTGGTTATCACGGTGAGGCTTGCTCAATCTTTGCTGGGCCGTTTACGGTGACACACCACAAATCGACGCTGCTGATTGCAGGCATCTTCTCATTCATGAACGCCGGCAGCGGCTCCAACCAGAGCAACCACATGTACAAGCTGGGGCCGATTCACCAGGGGATCATGGAGAGAGGCTCGAAGACAACTTCTGACTCCTACGTGCTGTGGCCCTCAAGGATAGGTCCATTTACGCTTGTGGTCGGCCGTCATTACCATAACGTGGACACCACACAGTTCCCGTTCTCGTACCTCACCGAGGTAAGTTACGAGTCACAGCTTATCCCCGGCATCAACCTGCGCTCTGTGGGTACAATCCGTGACGCCCAGAAATGGCCGAAACGTGATGCACGCAAGGATCCGAAGAGACTCGACCAGATAAACTATAACCTCCTCAGCCCCTTCACAGTGGGCAAGATGATGAAGGGAAGGGATCTGCTGAAGAAGCTGCTCGAGGAGAACCAGGGCAAGGCTGTTTTCAACTTTGACCGGATGAACATGAAGGCAAGCGCAGCTGAAAGGGGTATCGGCCTGTATCAGATGGGAATAGACAAATTCATCGGCAATTCTGTGATAAAGAGGCTTGAGGGTGCAGAACTGAAGAGTGACGCTGATATCCGGAGCAGGATGAAGCCCGGTTCGGAAAAGGGTAAGGGTGACTGGATTGACATGTCAGGACTGCTTACTCCGCTGAGCGCTATTGAAGAGGTGCTGTCATCAATTGAAAAAAGGGAGATGAAGAGTGCTGATGCAATCAACAGGCATTTTGAACTGATCCACAGGCACTATTATGACCTGGAGTGGACCTGGGTTTATGACCGCCTTCCGGAGGAGACCGGCAAGCCGAATGATGAGCTCACTGCTGATGATATAATTGCCATCGTGGAGAGATGGAAGAAGAGTGTTGTTGACCTTGACAGGATGCTGTATGAGGATGCACGCAAGGAGTTCACCCTCTCATCAATGACAGGGTTTGGCATTGACGGTGATGATGAGGTCAAGAAGCGCGATTTCGAGCAGGTGAGGGGTGATTTTGAGAAGAACGGTGTTGTTCTGGCAATCCTTGATCACATCAAGGTCAAGACGGAGCTGGGAGACGAGCTGATAGGGCGATTGCGTATCAGGTGAAACATGTATTGCAGACAGCAGATGCCCATTTGAAGGCAGCCTGTAGGGCTGCAAGAATTGTAGAAGCAGGACCCACCCACCCCTTTAAGCTCTATGAGCTTTCATTGCCAAAACTATTGCCTCACCTCTGTCCGTACATCTCCTCGTAATACTTCGCGTAATCACCGGAGATAATCGTAGCCAGCCACTTCTCATTTGCCAGGTACCAGTCAACAGTCATCTCCAGCCCCTGCTCGAAGGTGACCGACGGCTTCCAGCCCAGCTCCTGCTGTAACTTGCGGCTGTCAATTGCATAGCGAAGGTCATGGCCGGCGCGGTCAGTGACATATGTGATCAGTTTTTCGGAGCTTCCTGCATCGCGGCCCAGCTTACGGTCCATGATGCTGCAAAGCATCCTGACAAGGTCTATGTTTTTCCACTCATTGTCGCCGCCAACGTTATACGTCTCACCAGGCCTGCCGCGGTGGAAGATTACATCAATTGCCGCTGCGTGATCCCCTACATAGAGCCAGTCACGTATATTCTCGCCCTTCCCATATACAGGGATGGCCTTCATGCTCTTTATATTATTGATAGTGAGAGGAATGAGCTTCTCCGGGAACTGGTTGGGGCCATAGTTGTTGGAGCAGTTTGAAATCACAAACGGCAGCCTGTAGGTGTTTCCGAATGCCCTTACCATATGGTCAGAGCTGGCCTTGGATGCTGAGTAGGGACTGCGCGGATCGTAGGGTGTCTGCTCGGTGAAGAAGCCGCCATGTTCCAGCGAGCCGTAAACTTCGTCGGTGGAGATATGATAGAACAGTTTGTCAGCACCGGTGGCGGGCACAACATCACGGAATGCCGTCAGCAGGTTGACTGTACCCAGGATGTTTGTATGGATAAACTCGTCAGGGGAGGTGATGGACCTGTCGACGTGTGACTCTGCAGCCAGATGAATCACCCCGTCAAACCTGAACTCATCAAAGAGTTCTGCAACAGCTTTCTTGTCAACTATATCCACCCGGCGAAAGGTGTAGGTCGGGGCCTTGCTTATATCGGTCAGGTTACCCAGGTTCCCGGCGTAAGTCAGCTTGTCAGCATTGATTATCCTATATTCCGGATATTTTCTCACGAATCGTCTCACGACGTGTGACCCGATGAATCCTGCTCCACCGGTAATAAGTATGGTTCTTTTCATTACTCCTTGTTTTTCAGCCTGTTTTCCCATCGCCATGCGGTCTCCATGGCCTCCTCGATTGTTATCTCCGTCTTCCATCCGAGCTCCCTGTTTGCCAGTGACGGATCTGCCCAGATTTTCTCAATGTCACCTGCCCTGCGGCCAGTGATTGTATATTTCAGTTTAACCCCTGAAGCCTTTTCAAAGGCGGCAATCGCCTCAAGAACAGAGACACCCTTGCCCATTCCGAGGTTGAACACCTCATAGCCTTCTTTGTTCTCTCCGTCAAGCATCCGGCGCAGTGCCATCACGTGTGCCTTTGCAAGGTCAACAACATGAAGGTAGTCGCGTATGCATGATCCGTCAGGTGTGGCATAATCGGTGCCAAAGACTTTCAGTTCATCACGGAGACCGATGGCAGTCTGGGTGATGTATGGCACCAGGTTCTCAGGCACCCCGCGCGGCAGTTCACCGATGAATGCTGTCGGATGTGCGCCTATTGGGTTGAAGTATCTGAGTGATACGGCCTTATGTGCTGATCTTGCGGCTATTGTATCACGGATGATTGTCTCTCCGGCCTGTTTTGTATAGCCATACGGCGAAGCTGCTTCCTTCACCGGCGACGTTTCCGTTACGGGCAGCGTATCAGGCTGACCGTATACTGTGCATGACGATGAGAAGACCAGCGCCGGGGTGTCATGACGCTCCATCGCCGCAAGCAGGTTCATCAGCGAGGTGAGGTTGTTGCGGTAGTAATCCAGTGGTTTCCTGACCGACTCACCCACAGCCTTGTATGCCGCGAAGTGAATAATTGCATCCACTTTT
>JAEYZD010000197.1 GCA_023430725.1 Bacteroidota bacterium
GCCCTGAGCTTAAGCACCTTGTAGAGCTCGTCAGAGGAGACGTCCTCAATGAGTATGCGTGTCTGCTCAAGCACGAGCTGGTAGAGCATCGGCACATATGTGGAGTAATAATCAGGGGCGTCTTCAATTATCAGTATCACGCCGGTGAGTCCCTTCCGGGTGTCATTACCCACATTCACCTTGTCCTCAAGGAGTTTTGCCATGGCGAAGAAAACCCTTGATTCGCCGGTCCACACAAAGAGATTATCGAAGGGGACGCCGTGGAGTTTCTGTTCCTGCACCCATGGGATGTCACCCGGGTTGTTGAGCAGGAGATAGGTCGGAATGTAGGGGTATTTTTGCTTAATGCTGCGGCAGAGACTCATCGGGTTGCTCTTGTCGACCCCCACCATAATTATGATCATGTCATAGTGACGCGCCTCAAGGCGGGAGAAAGCCTCATCCTCACCTGACACGCCGGTTATCCGGGGTATTGTGGTGAGGCTCATCTGGTAATACTCGCCGAGCATGTAGTCAGAGAAGCGTCCCTCGCCCTCAATGGAGTAGGCGTCATACAGACTTGCCACAAGCAGTATCTCCCTGACCATGAAAGGCATGAGGTCATGAAACACATCGCGTTCGGCATTATGCCTGTCAAGAAAGTGCTGCAACAGCCTTCGAATTGATTTGCTGTCAGGGGTGAGGGGCACCGGGGGGTCAGGCTCAGGTTTGGCAGCGCTGAACTGCAGGCTTTCAGCAGTCTGGCTGTTTATATAGCGTGAGATGAGTCCGGCGACGTTGACCAGCAGTTCTCTCTCCTCCTTCAGGAAGGGACCCTCATCCTCTTCGAGGAAAGGGCAGGTATAACATACCTCTAAAGAGCCTTTCCCGCTCAGAGATTCAAAATCCTCAGACAGTTTCCATCCTGTCTCAGTGAACCCGGGGGTTTCAAATGTCTGTCCGTGGAACCGGATACGTGCAACCGTAAATTCAGGATACTGCAGGGCGTTGGGCAACTCGAGCACGAGGTGCATGAGTGTCTCTTCAACCGGCTTTCTCTCTTTGAGTATCTGTGTTGCGCGATTGATGCAGGAGAGCTCTTTCAGGCGCTCCTGCTGGTCATGTATGTCTCGCGTGAAGCCGCTGCCGGATTCGGGTTGATCGTTCATTGGGGCATCAGGTAAAGTCTGATGCCAAAATAAACAAAAAGGGAATAGAATGGATCAGCCGGTTAAGCTCTTTGCGAAACCGGCTGATATTCAGTGCCTGTTGCCTCGGGCAACGGGTATTTCAGTAACTATTATTTCACTTCCCAGGTTGCGCCGCTGTTGAGGAGGTCATCCATGGTCCTGATTTTTGACTTCGCCTGAACCCTTTCGTGCTGCTCTATCATTGCGGCACTGTAGGTCTGGGCATTGATAGCCCTGATGACTCCGAGTGCAACAGGGTACTCCGGAAGTGACATCCCGGCAAGCCTGTAGTGAATTCCGGGATTGGGTTCATGTGCATCGTGGGTCAGGATATCCTTTTCGGTGATGCCGTCTTCCCCGATTTTAACCACCTTCAGCTTCAGGTCCTTCAGTATGATCCCCTTATCGCGGTTCTTGCCGAAGATCATCTTCTCACCGTGGTGCAGGACGAGGGTGTTGTCATCACGTGTCTCCTTGCTTGTGAAGGCGTCAAAGGTGCCGTCATTGAAGATAACGCAGTTCTGGATCACCTCAACCACTGCTGTACCGTGGAAAGCAGCCGCAGTCTTGTAGACCTCGTTGGAGAGCTGCAGGTTGTAATCGACAGTGCGGGCGAAGAAGCGTCCGTTGGCGCCAATAGTCAGTTCTCCGATCTTGAAAGGCTCTTCAATAGTGCCATAGGGCGAAGTCTTCGTTGTGAGACCCTTCTTTGAGGTTGGTGAATACTGTCCCTTTGTAAGACCGTAGATCTCATTATTGAAGAGTATGATCTTGATGTCGATGTTGCGCCTGATTGCATGGATGTAATGGTTGCCGCCTATAGCCAGTGCATCACCGTCACCGGTCATCTCCCAGACCATCAGGTCAGGATTCGCCACCTTGATGCCAGTTGCAATTGCTGCGGCCCTGCCATGGATCCCGTGAAAACCGTAGGTATTCATGTAGTAAGGCAGCCTCGAAGAGCATCCGATACCTGACACGAAGACATATTTTTCCTTCGGTATGTCAAGTTCAGCCAGTGTCTTCTGAAGGGAGGCCAGGATGCCGTGGTCACCGCATCCCGGGCACCATCTTACTTCCTGATCACTCTTGAAATCCTTCGCTACGTAGTGGTTGTTATTTGTTTCAGCCATTTTTCTTACCCTCCAGCAATTTAATACAGTAATCCTTGATCTCTTTCACGGTGAACGGAAGCCCCTGAACCTTGTTGTACTGGTGATAGGTGTACTTCTGGTGCTTCATCCTGAGGAAGTTGGCAAACTGCCCGGTGTTCAGCTCACATACGACCAGCTTCCCGAACCCGGAGAACACCTTTGCAGTGTTTTTCGGCAGGGGCCGTATGTAGTTGAAATTGGCGGCGGAGACTTTGTATCCTTCTGCCTGCAGCTCTGAAACGGCTGTTGCGATATGACCGTAGCTGCTGCCCCATCCAATCACAAGCAGGTCACCGCTCTTCTTGCCGATGACCTTGAGGTCCGGCACATCCTTAACGATGCGTTCGACCTTTTCATCGCGTGTTTTTACCATGTACTCATGGTTCTCGGGAGTATATGAGACACTCCCCTTGATTGTCTTCTCCAGACCGCCAACACGGTGCTCGAGTCCCGGTGTGCCCGGTATGGCCCATTTGCGAACCAGGGTCTCCGGGTCTCTCTCGTAGGCAAGGTACTCCTTGTCACTCTTTACCGCGTAGGGTACTTTGATCTCCGGCATATCCTTCATTGAAGGTATCTTCCACGGTTCTGACCCGTTTGCCAGGTAGCTGTCAGTGAGCAGGATGACAGGTGTCATATGTTCTACTGCGATCTTCGCGGCCTGGAAGGCAAAGTGGAAGCAGTCAGACGGTGTACCCGAGGCAATGACAGGGACGGGGCTTTCGCCGTTGCGGCCGTAGAGCGCCTGCCACAGGTCAGCCTGTTCGGTCTTTGTGGGCAGCCCTGTTGAGGGACCGCCTCTCTGTACATTTATGACAACCAGTGGCAGCTCAGTCATCACTGCCAGGTTGAGGGCCTCTGATTTCAGTGCCAGACCAGGTCCTGAGGTTGATGTCACTGCCAGGCGGCCGGCGAAGCTGGCTCCTATTGAGGTACATATACCGGCTATCTCGTCTTCTGCCTGAAGACTCTTGGCGCCCAGATCCTTTCTCAGCGCCAGTTCCTCGAGAATGCCGGTGGCCGGGGTGATTGGGTATGAGCCGATGAACAGCTTCAAACCTGCCTTCTCGGCAGCTGCAAGCAATCCCCATGAGGTGGCCTGGTTACCGTTGATGTTACGGTAGGTACCCTTTGCAATTGGTGCAGGTCCGACCCTGTATGACGGTGTCAGTGCCTCTATTGTCTCACCGTAGTAGTAACCTGCCCGCAGCACTTTGCTGTTGGCTTCGGCCACAAGCGGTTTCTTGCCGAATTTCTCTTCAATGAAATCTTCAGTGTACTTCAGCTTGCTGTCGAACAGCCAGTAGACCATGCCAAGGGCGAACATGTTCTTTGTCCTGAGCACAGTCTTCGGATCAATGTCCATATCCTTGAGCGCCTCCTTCACCAGGGTGCTGATAGGCGCTGCGATGAGGTTCATCGAATCAAGCTTGTCCTCAGCGAACGGGTCAGCCTTGTAACCTGCCCTCTGGATATGTTTTTCAGTGAAGTTGTCTGAATCATAAATAATTGTCGATCCTTTTCTGAGCCAGCGTGCATTGGCACGTATGGCGGCGGGATTCATCGCCACAAGAATATCTGTGAAATCCCCCGGAGTATTAATCAGCTTGTGCCCTATGTGCACCTGGAAGCCGGATACACCTCCGACAGTTCCCTGCGGAGCTCTTATCTCCGCCGGATAATCAGGGAAGGTGGAGATATCATGTCCGAACAGGGCCGACGTGTTGGAAAAGAGGGTGCCTGTAAGCTGCATCCCATCCCCTGAGTCGCCTGAGAACCTGATCACCACCGCGTCCTTCTCAATGACCTTTGATCTTTTTCCCATGATGTTGGTAACGTATTTGATTTTAAGTTAAAACCTGCTTTAAGGAGTAACTGTTAATTATGAAGCTAAGTTCACTATTACACTGTTATTAGTGTATGATTTTGGTCATGTTTGCCGTAACATCTGAAATGGCCCCATTGCACCATCATATGCCGGTATGCATTAATGTCCCGAAACTATAGGGAGAGCACTCCGTGAGCAATCACGACCAGATGTCAGCCTTTGTGAGGTTGATGGCCCGTTCGAAGAACATCCTTGCAATCTTCTCGAACCAGTCAGTATAGTCAGAGACGAAGAAGAGGTCTTCACCGGCTTCACCCCTGTTCACCATGTTATGCTTTTCAAGTGTCTCCTTCAGCCTTGCCGCGACAATGCGCGCGGAATCAACCACCTCAACATTGAAATTGAAGAATTTGCTGATCTGGTTACGGATTATCGGGTAGTGTGTGCAGCCGAGGATCAGCGCATTTATATCCCTGAGCCTCTCATCCGAAAGATAAGAGCGTATAATTGCATTGCTGATGTCATCAAAGATGAATCCCTCTTCGATCATCGGCACCAGCAGGGGCGTTGCAAGCGAGGCCAGCGTGGTTGCCGGCGCAGCTTCGCGAAGCTTCTTTTCATACTCCCCTGAGCTGATTGTCCGTTTGGTCCCTATCACCCCAAGTTTCGGGAAGCTCCTGGAAGCACAGTATTCAACAACGGGGTTGATTACATCAAGTATTATCACCCTGTCTCCGTATTCGGCCCGCAGATGTTCATAGGCAGAGGCAGAGGCGGAGTTGCAGGCTATGAGCACAAGCTTGGCATCGTATCCCATGAGGAATTCCGTGATGCGCCGCGAGTAGCCCCTGATGGCCTCCTCCGACTTGTCGCCGTACGGGAGGTGTGCTGTGTCACCGAAGTAGATGATACGCTCACCGGGCAGCAACTGGCGGATGGCATGCGCCACCGTGAGCCCTCCCACGCCTGAGTCAAATACTCCAATAGGTCGGTTGCTTGCTTCCATGATGCTGTAATGTGAGACTGCCCGCCGGGAGGCGGGCAGTACTGATTGATGATTGAGTTACTGTTTATTCCTTGATTCCCAGCTTGCTTTTCACCAGCGGGGCAATGTCTGTGCTCTTGACCGTATCAACATAGACCAGTGTGCGGACATCATATATATATACGTATCCACCCTCCTTTGCAACAGCATTGATTGCATTGGTGGCCTTCTCCACGATCGGATTCAGCAGCTCCGCCTGTTTCTCCTGCAGCTGAACCTGTGCCTGCTGCTGGAAGGTGTTGATGCGGTTCTGCATGTCAGCAAGTTCCTGCTCCTTATTGGCCTTCACAAGGTCAGTAAGATTCTTGCTGTCCTTGACATACTGGTCAAGCTTGTTGTTGTACTCAACCTGCATAAGTTCCAAAGCATTTGTAAGCTCCTGTCCGAATGCATTGTACTGTTTCATGGCAGTATCATAGTCAGGCATGGTCATTATGATGTCATCGCGGTTGATGTGACCTGTCTTGAATGACTGCGCAAATCCATCCTGTGCCGTGAAAACGAGTGCAGCAAACAGGAGTATCCCAAATACTTTCTTCATTGTCTTAATTTTCAATTTTTAACGTGCAAATGTAATTATTTAATTCTTATAACCGAGTTTCTGAAGAACCTGGTCGGAGAGATCATATCTCGGGTTCGCAAAGAGTATGTTTGACCCTGTGGAAGTGTCAAAAATGACTGCATAGCTACCCTCGACCGAGATCTCCTTTATGGCTTTCAGTATCTGATCCTGAATTGGTTTTACCAGTTCCTCGCGTTTCTTGAAGAGCTCACCCTCCATGCCGAAATACCTGTTCTGAAGGTCCTTCACCTCCTTCTCCTTTGCGATTATGGCCTCCTCCCTCTTTCTCTTCTGATCCTGTGAAAGCAGAACCACTTCTGCCTGGTAATCCTTGTACATCTGCTCCACTGCGGAGTAGCCGTCTGCAACCTCTTTTTCCCATCCTTCCGATAGTTTGTCAAGCTGTTGCTGTGCTGCCGTGAAAGCAGGTATGTTGTTCCTTATGTACTCGCTGTCAACAAAAGCGAATTTCTGCGCCGTGCCGGTGATTGTAGCCGCCAGCACAATGACTGTCATGATGATGATCTTCTTCATAGCTGTTGTATTTATGCTCTGTTTTCAGAATTGCTGTCCTATTACGAAATGGAACTGACTACCCCTGTCATCTTCGCCTCCGGTCATCGGATTGTCAAAGCCGTATGCCCAGTCGATGCCAAGCAGCCCGAACATCGGAAGGTTCGCACGAAGCCCGAAGCCTGCGGAACGCGGCATCTTGAACGGGTTGAATTCCTTCAGGCTGTACCATGCCCTTCCTGACTCAAGGAAGGCAAGTCCATAGATTGTAGCCTGCGGGTTCAGTGAGACAGGATAACGCAGTTCAAGCGTCAGCTTGGCATACACGTTTCCAGCCTGCACACTCTTGCCACCCTGTGTTACTGTCGGGGTCAGAGAGTAGTTTGTGTATCCCCTCAAAGCGACAACCTCACGGCCATAGTAGCTGTAGCCCGTCATGCCGTCACCGCCCACGGTGAAGTTCTCAAAGGGTGAGGGACCGATATCCTTGTTGTAGAAGCCCAGGTGACCGAAAGCGGCACGGGCGTTGAGAATGAGTTTCTGCTCATTGTTCAGGGGGAGGAAGTAATCTGCCTTGAACACAGTCTTGTAGAACTCTATCCACCTGTACTTTTCCTCGTCAGTGGCGCCTGCAAGATTCCTTCCGCTGATTGCGGAGAAGGGCGGTGTGGCCTGAACCGACAGGGAGAAGGTTGAACCGCTGCGGGGATAGATGGTGTTGGGGCCAGCCGAGAAACGGGTGAGCCTGGCAGTGATTGAACCGAGGTTGGCTATACCGTTGTCAAAGAGGAACGAGCCGAAATACTCCCAGTTCTGCATGCTGTAGCGCTGATAACTGGCTTCATAATAGACTGAGAAGAAGTTATCGGGCCATTCAAGCCGCTTGCCGAAGCCCACGGAGCCTCCGTCGATTATCATGTGCTGCCTGTTGTCATCCTCTCTCCTGGAGCTGTTTGTCATCAGTGACCTGAACGCGGATATTGAAAGGGTGTTTGGCTTCTTACCCCCGAGCCATGGCTCGATGAATGATATGTTGTAAGACTGGTATGCCCTGCCGTTGGACTGGGCCCTTATCTGCAGCGACTGTCCGTCACCGGAGGGATAGGGTCTCCATTCGCTCCACTTGAAGAAGTTGCGCATGGCGAAGTTGTTGAACCTCACCCCGACGGTTCCTACAAGCATGCCGGCACCCCAGCCGCCTGATATCTCGAACTGGTCATTGGCCTTCTCCTCAAGTGCATAGAGCAGATCCACAGTACCGTCAACCTGGTTGAGCAGAGGCTGGGGATTGATCTTTTCGGGGTCAAAATGGCCCAGCACGGCTACCTGCCTCGCTGAACGGATAAGATTCTGCTTGCTGAAGAGATCCCCGGGCATTGTGAAGAGTTCACGGCGGGCAACATGTTCGTTAGTGCGTGTGTTGCCTGTGATGATTACATTATTCAGTGTTGCCGGATCACCTTCAAAGATGCGGACCTCAAGATCGATGGAGTCACCCTCAACCTGCCTCTCGACAGGAGTGAGCCTTGAGAAGAGATAGCCATAGTCAAGGTACATCGAAGAGACAGCGTCATCGTCAACGTTGAGTCTCTTGTCTATCATTGTCTGATTGTAGACCTCGCCTGAAGGGAAATTGAAGACGCGGGTGAGCTGATCCTTTGTATAGATGCTGTTTCCAACCCAGTCCACATTTCTGAGATAAAACTGGTTACCCTCATTTATCCTGACCACGAGCACCATCCTGCCGTCCTCCAGCGCATAGGTGGAGTCGCCTGTCACGCGAAAATCGCGGAACCCGTTCTCATTATAGAATTCGACAAGGCTGCCGCGGTCCTCCTTAAATTTTTCGTCAATGAATTTCGAGCCCTTGAAGATGTTCAGGTCCTTCTGCTTGGTGTTCTTCATGACACGGCGCAGGCGCTTGTCGGCAAAGTACTCATTGCCTTCAAACTGAATCTCTTCGATTTTGACCTTTTCGTTCTTCTTGATTATAAAGTTGAGGGTGACGTTGTTGGGCAGATCCGGATCCTCCTTCTGTACTATGTCCACCTCGGTGTTAAGGAATCCTTTTTCGATATAGTGGTCCTTGATTGTCCTTTCAGCCCGGTTGAGCAGGTGGGCAGTGACCTGTGATCCGGAAGGGAGGCTCAGTTTTTCCAGGAGATCTGTCTCCTCGGATTTCCTGATGCCTTCAAATTTAAGGATGGAGAGGCGAGGCCGCTCCTGGAGGTAAATGTCAAGCCAGACATTTTCGCCCTCCATGCCTGTGACGGTGATCTTTACGTCAGAGAAGAGCCCCTGTTCCCACAGTTTTTTCACGGCTCCGCTGATTATCTCGCCGGGAATGTCCACCTTCTGCCCTATTCTCAGCCCGGAGATGCCTATCAGGGCATTGGGCTCGAGGAATTTCACTCCTGAGATTGTTATCCCGGCAATTGTGTACTCATCCGGGTAGGTATAGCTGACATATTTCTCCTCAGTCTGGGCTGTGGCAATCAGCCCCGTCAGGAGCAAAGCAAAGAGGGAGATTATCCGCATAGGTTTTCCTTTCATCTTCTCATCTGTTTTCAGCGATCTGCTCACTGGTCTTTCCATATCTCCTTTCCCGTTTCTGGAAGTCTGCCACTGCTTTGTAAAAGTCCTCCTTACCAAAATCGGGCCAAAGTTTTTCTGTAAAATATAGTTCTGCATATGCCAGCTGCCAGAGAAGGAAGTTGCTAATCCGCTTCTCTCCGCTGGTTCTTATCATCAGTTCCGGGTCAGGTATCTCCGAGGTTGTCAGGCTGGCGCTGACTGTCTCTTCGTTTATCTCACTTTCGGTCATCCGGCCTTCGCGGACTGCAGCGGCAATCCTGCGGCACGCCTCGGCTATCTCCCACCGCGACGAATAGCTCAGTGCAACCAGCAGTCTCATTCGGGCTCCGCCGGCAGTGGTTTTCATCGTGTCAAACAGTCTTGACCGGACACTCTCTGAAAGACGTGAGAGGTCACCTATGACCTGCAGGGAGATTCCCTTGTCGAGCAGTGTCTTTGTCTCATTGTTTATTGATTCAACCATGAGGTCCATCAGGGCTGACACCTCATCGTCAGGTCTGTTCCAGTTCTCGGTGGAGAATGCATAAAGGGTGAGATACCTGACTCCGAGTTCGGCAGCTGCCTCAACGGTTTTACGGACAGCCTTCACCCCTTCATGGTGGCCGAAGACTCTCTCCCGTCCTCTTTTCTGTGCCCAGCGGCCGTTGCCATCCATAATGACAGCGACATGCCCTGGCAGCCTGTTAATATCTATCTTTTCCCTGAACCCCAATTTTACTTCCTCTTTCTTTTCTTGTCCTTTTCAATCTCTGCAAAAGCGGGACAGCCTGCGAGCTTGTTATACATCTTCCATGTTACTGAGATGCCCATAAAGCTGTACCAGTCATTGTTGTGGATCCATGAATGGCCCACCGGTTCGCCGCCGGGGTCGGTTATCTCGAACTGGCCGTCCAGTTTGTCGGTAAATGTCTTTCGGAATCCATATTCGATCTCCAGGCCAACCTGGTTTGTAATGTTGACCTTGAAACCGGCAGAGAATGGAATTGAGAGGAACGGTCCGGCAGGGCTCATGAATGAGATGGCGGCGCCGCCGGCGATGTATGGGGAATAGTCTACCCGCCTGCTCCTGAATGTGGAGTAGGGGAAGAAATTGAATTCGTATGTTGCACCCAGTTCTCCGACGGGCTGTCCGAGCGGAGTGACATAACCGCCCATCAGGTTTGCCCTGAAGGCCTGCCTGGGATTGAAGTTGTACCTGTAAAAAATCTGGGCTGCAGGACCGGGTTTAAAGAAAGCATTGAGGGGGTTTTGCTCGCCAAGGTAATTCACCATACCGACCGAGACACCGTAATCGGCACTGCGCTGGGCGATAGCCGGCATGGTGATTATGATCAGGGTGAGTATGAACAGTGCTTTCCTCATATGCTTGTCATTGGGCTGTCATCTGAAAGAGGGCAACCCGTTTCGTGCGGTTTTGATCCTGTAATTAACTGTTACGCTGAATGTGTGATAAGCGTCATTCCTTTTTGACCACTGTGAGGTGTACCCGTCAAGATAGTCGGACAGGGCATAACGTCCGGCCAGCTCAACACCAATGAGCAGATTCGGGTCAAGGGTCATTTTGGCTCCCAGACCCAGGGGAATAATCCCTGCAAAGCCGCTTCGCATCAGTGTGGGGTCATTGTTCCAGGTGGTCTTTATCTTTTCATTCCCGTAGAAGACATTGTACCCTGCGCCACCGAAGCCGGTAAGCACATAGACGTCCATGCTCCTGATGAAGTCACGCAGCCTGTTGTTTCTCCTGTACATATAGGTCTGGTACAGGAAACTGTTGCGCTCACGGTTCCTGACAAAATAGTATTCGCCAAGAAGGGCAGGTTCATAAATGAAACTGCTTATCTCATAAAGCCTCCTGTCATCATTTGACCCCCGCATGTCATCGGCGTGGAGCATACCCCATGTGAAGGAGAGCCTTGCGGCGATATTGTCAGTAATGAAATACCTGAATGATCCGTTAACGCTGAACCGGGTTTGCTTAAAGGTTATATCTCTGAATCCCAGTGCGTTTTCCCCAATTGTAAAACCGCCGATATCACCGTAGAACTGAGTAGTTCCAACAGCGGCCGTGGCTTCGTATCTTTTCATCTTCCACAGCTGTGCTGATGCGAATGGCGCTGTAAACAGCACCACCATACACATCACTATCAGACGTTTACCCATCAGTCACCTTGCAGTTGCGGCTACAAATATAAGGAATGTACTCTATTTAAAACTTAAATATTCCTTAATTATTGTCAGTTACGGGGATCGGCGCCCCACATGAGCTTGTTTCTGAGAGTGCTGAAAAAATCGTTTCCGGCGGTTGTCACCGTACTCAGGCGTTCAGCTGAACGGCGTACCTCCAGGATGATGCCTTCAGGTACCCTGACAGCCTTTGAGTCACAGGTGACCAGGCAGTGACTGCTACGGCCCCCCGGTTCGAGGGTGATGACACTGCTTCCTGTGACAATTATAGGCCTGATGGTGAGGTTATGGGGTGACATCGGTGCAATGATGATGCTGTCATCAGTGGGCGAGAGTATCGGCCCCCCGACACTCAGGTTGTAGGCAGTTGAACCGGTGGCGGTGGAAATTATAAGCCCGTCAGCCCTGTAGGTATTGAGGAAAGTGCCGTCTACCCTTACCGTAATCGTGATCATGCTCTGATCAGCCTTCTGGATTGTTATCTCATTCAGAGCCATTGTATTACCATCTCCGAAAAGGTCTGCCGGGGAGACTATCTCCAGCATGGAACGGCTGACGAGTTTATACTGTCCCGAGCAGAGCAGGTCTATTGACTGACCAAGGTCTTCCACCGGGATATTTGCCAGAAAGCCAAGGCGACCCGTGTTTATGCCGGCAACAGGGATCCCGGTTGAACGGACGCGCATTGCCGTCTCGAGAAAGGTGCCGTCACCTCCTACGCTGAGAATCATGCACACATCAGCAGGAAGGTCACTCAGCTCACTGAAGAGGACAACGCGGTGATCATGGTCAAAATGATGACCACCCGGATCCATGATGTTCAGATATACGGTGATGCCCTTGTCATAAAGGGTATCAATGACCCTTATCAGACCGGCAGTGGTCTTCTCCGTCAGGCTCTTGCTGAAGAGCGCAATTGTTTTGTCCATCAATATCCGGGATTAAATATTGAGATACTTCATGAGCATGTTGTACCTGTCAGTATAGAAACGGTCCATCTCGTCATTGTCTGTCACCCAGGTAGTAACCTCATATGAATATCTCTCGAATGTGCGGATAATTGATGCCAGGTCGTTTGTATTCACCTTGAGCGTTATCTCGAGGCTTGTTGAGTCTGGGTCAGAGGTGATATGCATGCTGAGGATCCTGGCATCATTGCTTTCCACGATCTGTGAGATGCGGCTCATGGAGTAATCGCGCTGAAGCACCTGCAGGATTATGATGCCGCCCGGCTGTTCAATGGCTGAGATTTTTGCTATGCCGCTGATCATCTCGTTGTAGGTGATTGCACCGCGGAAATGGTTCTCTTCGTCAACCACCGGCACAACTGTGAGTTTGTGGCGGGCAGCCAGGGCGAGAACCTCATAGAGATGCTGGTTCCCCTTGACCGAAGGACGGGGCAGTGAGAGGGAATGGTTCCCGATTGGTTCACCCGGCTGGTTCAGGTCATATATGTCACTGTCAGAGATCAGCCCGAGGTAATCATTTTCGTTAACGATGGGCAGATGCGATACCCTGAATATCTCCATCCAGTTCAGGGCAGTCTGAGCCGTATCAGATGTTTTCAGTGCAGGTACCACTTCGGATATCAAATCTCTTGCAAGCATTCAGTGATGCATTTGGCGAATAAAAGTACAAAAAACTGCGGATCTTTGTAACTTTGGCCGCGGAATAAGCAGATGAACCCGATGACAAGGTTAAGTGTAAACATAAACAAGATTGCAACCATCCGCAATGCCCGCGGCGGGAATGTCCCGAATGTGAAGCTGGCTGCGGTGAAGTGTCAGGCATTTGGTGCCGAGGGCATCACCGTTCACCCCAGGCCGGACGAGCGGCACATCCGCTACAGTGATGTATACGATATAAGGGATATAATTACGACGGAGTTCAACATCGAGGGAAACCCGGAGGATCAGTTCATGAGGCTTGTGCTTGACGTAGTGCCGGACCAGGTGACACTGGTACCGGACGCACATGATGCAATAACCTCAAATTCAGGCTGGGACACCAGGACACATCTCTCCTTCCTGAAGGATGTTATTGCCAGGTTCCATGAAAAGGGGATCCGTACATCGATATTCACAGGTACTGATCCTGAGATAATCGATTATGCTGCCCGCACCGGAACTGACAGGATAGAGCTTTACACTGAGCCATATGCCACGATGTATCCCCTGAACCGGGACGCTGCGGTGGAGCCCTTCCTCAGGGCAGCAGAGGTGGCAAGAGATTGCGGGCTTGGCATAAATGCCGGCCATGACCTTGACCTCAGTAACCTTGCATGGCTGCACAGTCACATACCCTGGCTGATGGAGGTTTCAATCGGGCATGCCCTCATCTCAGACGCGCTTTACTTCGGACTTGAGAACACTATTCAGATGTACCTGCGCGAACTGCACAGGAGCTGACGCTGTAACTATCTCAGGTGCTTTTCGACTATTGTCCTGAGCACATCTATCCCTACCAGGTTCTCCCCTCCCCCGGGAATGATTATATCGGCATATCGCTTTGACGGTTCAATGAACTGCAGGTGCGAAGGCTTAACAGTCTTGTTGTAGCGCTCGAGCACCATCAGCACCGAGCGGCCGCGCTCAACGATGTCACGCTGTATAACCCTTCCGAGACGGTCATCGGCATCGGCATCGACAAATACCTTGATATCAAGCAATGAGCGAAGACCAGGATCAGTCAGCACCAGGATTCCCTCAACCACAACCACCCCGGCAGGCTTGATGGGGATTGTCTCAGGCGACCTGACACAGGTAAGGTATGAATAAATGGGCATGTTGATCGGCCTGCCGGCCTTCAGTTCAGAGAGGTGAGCAATCAGCAGGGGCCACTCAACAGAGTCAGGGTGGTCAAAGTTGATGTATTGCCTCTCCTCAACGGGTACGTGACTGTTGTCACGGTAATAGCTGTCCTGAGGCATGATGACAACCTCTCCCGGAGGGAGCATTGCGATAAGTTTGCGAACAACCGTTGTCTTTCCTGAACCTGTGCCTCCTGCGATCCCGACAATTAGCATAAAATGATTATTTTTGTACCAAAAGTAGCAAAATAACCGTATGGTAAAGCACATCGTGATCTTTAAGCTTTCACCGCCGTTTACTCCTGAGGAGAAGGAAAAATCGGTCATGAAGCTGAAGGAGGTATTCGGGCCGCTTGGAAACAGGCTCAGGTACATCGTAGAGTACCGGACAGGAGTCAACATTACCGTGGCTGATCATGCGGGAGACTTCGTCATTGACGCCACCTTCAGCTCTGTGGAGGATCTCAGGCGGTACCAGGGAAGCGAGCCGCACCGCGAGGCGGTGGCAGCAGCTTCAGGCATCAAAAAGGCAAAACTGGTTGTAGACTATAATTTCTGAACTGATGAAGCCACTCTATCCAATCCGGTTCAGGCCCGTCCTCAAAGAGACAATGTGGGGAGGAAACGCCCTTAAGGAGCGTTTCAGGAAAAAAGCCGCGGCAGGAGCCCTGATCGGTGAGAGCTGGGAGATTACCGGCATGACGGATGACAGTTCCATGGTTGCCAACGGTTACCTTAAGGGCAACACCCTGGAGGAGATAGCCGAGGTTTACATGGACGAGCTGCTGGGTGAATCGGTTTACGACAGGTACGGCACAGAGTTCCCGTTGCTCATCAAGATCATTGATGCGAACGACAGGCTCTCGATACAGGTTCATCCTGACGACCGGCTTGCGGAGGAGAGACACCACGCCTGGGGCAAGACTGAGATGTGGTATGTAATTGACGCGAAGCCCGGTGCGGTGATATATACCGGTTTCCGGAAGAAGATCACGAAGGAGGAGTATCTGGAGCGGCTTGCTGCGAAGACTCTGGATGAGATAATAAATGTCACCCCGGTCAGAGCCGGTGATGCCTTCTTCATTCCCGCAGGGATGGTTCATGCCATCGGCGCCGGAGTGTTGCTTGCAGAGATACAGCAGACCTCCGATGTAACATACCGCATATACGACTGGGACCGAACCGACGCCTCGGGCAAACCCCGCGAGATGCATACCGCCCTTGCCCTTGACGCCATCAACTTCAATCTTGATACGAGCAACCTGATCCGCAGGGAACCGGAACTGAACAGGACCGTTTTGCTGGCAGAGAGCCCCTATTTCCGGACAGGCCTGATCAGGTTTGACAGCCCTATCATCAAAGACTACAGCCTGACTGACTCTTTTGTAATTTACATATGCACTGACAGTATGGCTCTGGTAGAATGCTTCGGGCACCGCGAGGAGATCAGAGCCGGGGAGACAGTGCTCATACCCGCCTCGGCAGATAATGTTGTAATTATTCCCCAGGGGACGGCAACGCTCCTTGAAGTGTTTGTACCGAATAGACAAAGATGAGATGAAACAGATTACAGTTCTGCTCTTTGCAGCAATAATGATGGCCGTCACCGCATGCGGAGGCGGAACAGGCAGGGAAGACAGGGCCGGCAAAGCCGGTCACGTGCCTGACACCGGCTATACCGGGGTGAAGAATTACATCAGGGATGACATCAAGGTGAAGGAGTCAGCCTTCAAAAACGGTATCCGCGAAGGGATGACCCGGACCTTTTACAAGGGCGGTGCACTGGAACAGGAGATCCCCTACTCGGGCGACAAGAAAAACGGCGAGGCAAAATGGTACTACCCTGATGGCAAGCTCTTCAGGACAACGCCGTATCTCAATGACACAATCCACGGTGAACAGATACAGTACTACAAAAGCGGGCGGGTCAAGGCCAGGCTGGGCTACACGGAAGGAAAACGGATGCCCGGAATAGAGGAGTACACGATGGATGGCATAAAGGTTACCGGTTACCCCGACATCAGGTTCAGGGTAAATGACAGGTACACCGAGAGAGGATTGTACAAGATATTCATCGAGATGACCGATATGGCGGAGAACGTAAAGTACTACAGGGGCGATTATGTGAACGGACTGGTTGACCTGGACTCGCTCGTGCCTCTGCTTCAGACAGTCACCACCGGCTACCTTGACCTGCAGAAGACACCAGGCCACCAGGCTGACTCGGTGGTGGTGGTTGCATCATACCTCACACAGTATGGAAACAGGCTGTATTACCGCCTGGCCATACCACTGCCGTATAAAGACCTAAATTAAAGTATATGTCACAGATTCTGGTGCCTGGCATCAGGCTAACAACAACAAGGACCGTTGCCGGCAGTGATACTGCCGCGGTTTACGGTTCAGGACTGCACGATGTTCTTTCAACACCTGCAATGATTGCGCTAATGGAACAGACGGCGATGAAAGCCGTTGAGGCATGCCTTGATGAAGGGCAAGGCACTGTGGGGACCGAGGTCAACGTGAAGCATCTCAAGGCTACCCCTGTCGGGAGGACTGTCACCTGCACCGCAACACTGCAGGAGGTGAACGGCAACAGGCTCCTCTTTCATGTGGAGGCTCTGGATGATGACGGAAAGATCGGTGAGGGAATGCATGAAAGATTCATCATTGACAACAGGCGTTTCAAGGAAAAAATGAACGGGTGATGATCATCAGGTCAGCCTCCTTCGTCACAAGCAGCGCAAAAATCTCCCAGTTGCCGCCGCCTGACCGCCCGGAATATGCCTTCATAGGCAGATCGAACGTCGGCAAATCATCGCTTCTCAATATGCTTGTTGCCAGCAAAGGGCTTGCAAAGACCTCCGGTAGCCCGGGTAAGACACAGACAATAAACCACTTCCTCATAAATGAGAGCTGGTACCTGGCAGACCTGCCCGGCTACGGCTATGCGCGCGTCTCCCAGAAGATGAGGGATGAGTGGAACAGGCTCTTCAGCGCATATGTGACGCATCGCGAAAACCTTATCTCGCTCTTCGTCCTGATTGACGCCAGGCATGAGCCGATGAGCTCTGATCTGGCCTTCATGGAGAGGCTTGCGCATAACGGTGTCCCCTTTGCAAGGGTCTTTACAAAAAGCGATAAGGTTTCGGCTGCCGAAGCCGAAAAAAACAGAACCATACACGACAATACAATGCTCCGGACGTGGGAGAGCCTGCCGCAGACTTTCATCACATCGGCTCCGAAAGGAACAGGCAGACAGGAGTTGCTTGATTACATAGAAAGTACTATGATATTTTTCACAGGAGGCAAATGATTTTGCCCATAAGTATTACTTTTGGGGCATCGTTCAGTATAACCCTGATAAAATTCCAGTCATGATAGGCAGAGCTCCCTTTAAGATCTTTTCATGTACCTCATCACTTGGCATAGCTGAGAAAATTGCCGACCATCTTGGCATTGAGCTGGGTAAAAGTTCCCTTCTGAGCTTCAGTGACGGTGAGTTTCAGCCCTGTTTTGACGAGTCTGTCCGGGGCTGTCACGTATTTATTATACAGTCAACAAATCCTCCCGCGGAAAACCTGATGGAGCTGCTCCTGATGATTGATGCGGCCAAGAGGGCCTCAGCCTACAAGGTCAATGCCGTCATCCCCTATTACGGTTATGCCCGGCAGGACCGCAAAGACAGGCCAAGGGTCTCGCTGGGTGCAAAGCTGACGGCGGACATGCTCACCAAGGCGGGAGTTGACCGTATAATAACAATTGATCTTCATGCTGACCAGATACAGGGATTCTTTGATGTGCCGGTTGACCACCTGTTCGGATCGGCGCTTTTTGCTCCGTATATCCGGAACCTGAATCTCCCCAGCCTGACGGTCTCGGCACCTGACATGGGCGGCTCGAAGAGGGCAAATGCCTATGCCCGCCACCTGCAGTCTGAGATGGTGCTCTGCTACAAACTGAGGAAAAAGCCGAATGTGGTTGAGGAGATTTCAATCATAGGTGATGTAGAAAACAGGCACGTGGTCATTATCGATGACATGGTTGACACCGCAGGGACACTTACCTTTGCCGCCACCGTGATGAAGGACCGCGGCGCGCTCAGCGTCAGGGCCCTGGCAACACACCCGGTACTCTCGGGAAATGCAATAGAAAAGATTGACAAATCACCCCTCGAGGAGCTCGTTGTGACTGACAGTATCCCGTTCAGGGGACATTCGCCGAAAATAAAGGTCCTGTCAGTCGGGGAAATCTTCGCGGAAGCGATA
>JAEYZD010000021.1 GCA_023430725.1 Bacteroidota bacterium
GACTATATTTGTATAAACCAACAAAAGCACAGTAAGATGATCAGTGAAATAAAGGTGCAGGATCTAAATACCGAACAGTTCATTGCAGAGAAGGTTAATGAGATAAGGGCCGCCGTGGGTGACGGAATGGCTATCAATGCTCTCTCAGGGGGAGTTGACTCGTCGGTTGTTACGATGATAGGCCATATGGCATTGGGCGACAGGCTCAGGACTGTTTTCATACAGAACGGTCTCATGAGGGAGGGGGAAGCCGAAGCTGTTGCCTCTGTATTTGCGAAACTTGGAGTCAAGGTTGAGATAATAGACTCTCAGCAGGAGTTCCTTGAAGCCCTGCAGGGTATTACTGACCCTGAACAGAAACGGGAAGCCATCACCCAGACATTCTACAAGAAAGTGTTCGGGCGCATAGTAAGGGAGAGCGGAGCCAGGTACCTGCTTCAGGGAACCATCCTTACCGATGTGGATGAGACAGTTGCCGGCATAAAAAGACAGCATAACGTATTTGCCCAGCTGGGCATCGACCCGCAGGAGACCTTCGGATACCATATCCTTGAACCTCTGATCCAGCTTCGCAAGGACGGAGTGAGGATGACCGGCCGCGCTGCAGGTCTGCCCGAGGAGATGTTCAACCGTATCCCCTTCCCCGGACCGGCCCTGGCGGCACGAATCATCGGCGAGGTGACGCAGGAGAAACTTGACATCGCTAGAAAAGCTACAGTGATTGTGGAGCGGCTTCTGGCAGGAAGGGGTGCATTCCAGTACATGGCTATACTTCATGATGACCGCGTGACAGGCATGCGTGACGGCAAGCGCGATTTCGGCAGGCAGATAGAGGTGCGCTGCTGGGACAGCATCGACGCCCGTACTGCAACACCTACCCGGCTGCCGTTTGAGCTGCTTGAGAAACTGGCAGCAGAGATCCTTGATACTGTCCCCGGCGTGGTTTCAGTCACCTATAATATAGCCACCAAACCTCCGTCAACCATTGAGGCAGTTTAGCCTGTTTTAGCTGCCCTCGCAGAGGGTCAGGAATTGTAAAAGCGTGTCACCCAGGAAACAAACCGGGGTAGGTGGGTGGGGCCTCAATTCTACAATTCTTAATGCCCTGCAGGCATTGTCACACTATTGCCTATTGCCCATTGCCCATTGCCTGATTTCACAACGCATCTGCCACAACGAAGGTTGACCCTCCGATAAAGATCATATCTTCAGGCAGGGCGGCCGCACGGGCCGCACTGAGAGCCGGGGCGACTGAAGGGTAGCTGTCCCCGGTAAGACCGTACTTCAGCGCCGCCGCCTTCAGAACCTTCTCATCCAGTGCCCGCGGCACTGACGCCCTTGTGAAGTAATACCTGGCATCCCGGGGAAAAAGCGGCAACACTGACCCCAGGTCCTTGTCATTAACAAACCCTATAACCATGTGTAGCTGTTGCTTTCGCGTCGCCTGTATCTGCCGCATTACATACTCCAGCCCCTCGCGGTTATGTCCGGTATCGCACACCGTCAGCGGCGACCGGGACAATATCTGCCAGCGGCCCATTAAGCCTGTATTTGTCGAAACCGCCGCCACACCCCTGATAAAATGTTCCCGGGTAAGTCCGAATTCTTCTGACAAAGCCTCCACCACCGCTGCCACGCTCTGAATATTCTTTTGCTGTGCCAGTCCGCCGAGAGGTGTCACCCCTTCTATACTGCCGAATTCACCTGGCCCTGACAGGGTATAGTGCCGCATTGCACTTTCAGGTGCCATTAGGCCCAACCTGCACAGGTACCGCTTGTCTGCAAAGGTTAGCGGGGCATTCATCTCATCCGCCCTCTGCCGGAACACTTCCCGGGTCTCATCCTGCGTCTCGCCAATGATGACAGGCACACCCTCCTTTATGATCCCTGCTTTCTCCCCTGCTACTGCCGCAAGCGTATCTCCCAGGAACTCCATGTGATCATGCCCTATGTTTGTAATGACTGAAAGTACCGGGTTAATGATGTTGGTTGAATCAAGCCTGCCGCCCATTCCAACCTCAATGACCGCTACGTCAACCTTCTCCCTGGCAAAATAATCAAATGCCATCGCAACAGTCAGCTCGAAGAATGAGGGTTTGACCCTGCGGATCAACCCGTCATGCTCCTCAACGAACCGCACCACCTCTTCCTCTCCGATCATTATGCCGTTGACCCTGATCCTCTCCCTGAAATCCTTCAGGTGAGGAGAGGTGTAGAGGCCCGTTCTGTACCCGGCCTCCTGTAAAATGGAGGCGGTCATGTGAGAGACTGAGCCCTTCCCGTTGGTCCCAGCTACATGGACCGAGCGAAACAACCGGTGCGGATGTCCGAATGCGTGATCAAGTTCCTCGGTATTGTCAAGATTCCCTTTGTATGCCGGTTTCCCAATACGGTGGTATGCCGGCAACAGGCTGAACAGATAATCTACGGTCTCAGTATATGTCATGTTAATAACCTTTCAGCGGTTGTTTGCAAATTTACAAAAAGCGCGTCTCCCCTGTAGACGGTCCGGCTATCTTTGTCACCGGTGGTATCTGCGCCGGAGATGACACCCTATAAACAAATCCGATATGGCGAAAAAGAAAAAAGAAAAGAAGATTTTTATTCTCGACACCAATGTGTTGCTGCATGACTACACATGCATCTACAATTTTGAGGAGAACGATGTGGTCATACCTATCGTGGTGCTTGAGGAACTTGACAAGTTCAAGCGCGGCAATGACATGATCAATTTTCATGCACGCGAGTTCACCCGTGAGCTCGACAAGATAGCGGGTGACATGCTTCTCACTGGCCCCATCCCGCTGGGCGAAAAGCTCGGGACACTTCATATCGAAACCGGAAAGCAGTTCTCAGAAAGGGTCTCCGAATCATTCCCCGAAAGAACTCCGGATCACCGCATACTGGCCATAGCAGACTTCGTCACACAGGATAACAAAGACAAGAAGGTAGTCCTGATCACCAAGGACATCAATCTCAGGATGAAGGCGAAGTCCGTTGGCGTCATGGCCGAAGACTACCAGAACGACAAGGTTGCAAATCTTGATGATCTCTACAAGGGTATCAAGATCATTGAAAACATTGACCACTCACTTATCAACAAGCTCTACGAACAGCCTGATGGCGTTCCTGCATCGGAGCTGAAGGTGAAGGACACGGAGCCCGGACACCACTTCTATATCCTCCGCAACACCAACAGCAGTGCGCTGGCTCACTATAATCCTGCCACCAAAATGCTTGTAAGGGTTCTGAAGCAGACCACCTACGGCATTGATCCGCGCAACGCCGAACAGACCTTCGCTCTGGACGCACTCTGCAACCCCGATATTCAGCTCGTCTCACTCACCGGCAAAGCCGGCACGGGCAAGACACTCCTGGCCCTCGCGGCAGCGCTGCACCAGCACAAACGCTACAAGCAGATCTTCCTTGCCAGGCCCATCGTACCACTGGCAAACCGTGACATGGGATTCCTCCCGGGCGATGTGAAAGAGAAGATGGACCCATATATGCAGCCGCTCTTTGACAACCTGACCGTGATCAAACATCGCTTCAGCGCGCAGAGCCCAGAGTTCATAAGGATAAATGACATGATCAAGGACGAGAAGCTTGTCATCACCCCACTGGCCTACATCAGGGGACGAAGCCTCTCCAACATATTCTTCATTGTTGACGAGGCACAGAACCTCACCCCCCACGAGGTGAAAACAATCATCACCAGGGCCGGGGAGGGAACGAAGATGATCTTTACGGGAGACATCGAACAGATTGATTCTCCATATCTCGACTCAGGATCGAACGGACTGAGCTACCTGTCAGACAAGATGAAAGGGCTCGATCTGTTTGCTCACGTTCACCTGGTGAAGGGAGAAAGAAGCTTCCTCGCAGAACTGGCAAGCAGGCTTCTTTAGACCGGCTTTTTTGACTATTTTTACGCCCGGAACAGTAACGTATTAGTATTGAAGAGGAAAGTAGCGTTTCATACCCTGGGATGCAAGCTTAATTTTGCCGAAACTTCCACGATGGCCCGGACCTTTCCCGAAGATAAATTCGAGAGGGTTTCGCCTGACGGCCATGCGGATATCTATGTGATCAACACATGTACGGTCACTGATGCCGCTGACCGCAAGTGCAGGCAGGCCGTCCGTAAGTTCGTCCATAAAAACCCGGACGCCTTCATCGCCGTAGTGGGATGCTACGCACAGCTGAGACAGGAGGAGGCCGCCGCCATAGAGGGGGTGGATCTGGTGCTGGGCACTTATGAAAAGTTCGACATAGCCTCTTATATAAATAACATTGAGAAACGGACTGCCCCCGAGATTCACTCCTGCGAAAGGATTGATACTGAAGGATTCATGTCGTCATGGTCAGCCGGAGACAGGACACGGTCATTCCTGAAAGTCCAGGACGGATGTGATTACCATTGCTCATACTGCACGGTTCCGCTGGCGAGAGGCAACAGCAGAAACCCTCACATCGCTGAAATTATTTCCGAGGCCCGTGCGATAGTTGAATCCGGAGTGAGAGAGATTGTACTTACCGGCGTCAACGTGGGCGATTTTGGGAAAAGCACCGGCGAGTCTCTTGAACAGCTTCTCAATCAACTGGTTAAGGTTAACGGGCTGCAAAGACTGAGACTCTCATCCATCGAGCCCAACCTGGTCAGTGACCCGGTCATCGAAATGATGGCATCCGAGAAGATTCTGCTGCCTCATGTACATATGCCCCTGCAGAGCGGGAGTGACAGGATTCTAGGGCTTATGAGACGAAGATACCGCCGCGATGTCTTCCTTGACAGGGTGATGAAAATAAGAGATAAGATGCCGCATGCCGGCATAGGCGCTGACGTGATTGTTGGCTTCCCGGGCGAGACCGGGGAAGATCATGCCGATACATGCAGTTTCCTCGAGAGCCTTCCTCTCTCCTACCTGCATGTCTTCGCCTATTCGCCCAGACCCGGCACCCCTGCAGCCGAAATGCCCGGCAAAGTGAGTAAACAGGACAAGGAGAAACGGAGCAGGCAACTGATCAAACTGTCGGAAAGCAGGCGCATGCAGTTCATGCGCAGCGCATCCGGACAGGTGCAGGAAGTGCTCTTTGAACAGAGAGGATCAGACGGCATGGTGGCAGGCCTTACAGGAAACTATATCAGGGTGCTGACTCCATGGATCAAAGGGCTCCCGGGCACAGTCCGGCAGGTCAGGCTCACAACCCTGCGCGACGACTCTTCAATGAACGGAGAACTAATTCTGACTGAAAATAAATGAAACGTGCAGGCTATTATTTATTCGTTGTCCTGAGCTACACAATAACCCTGCTCCCGATGAGGGTTCTGTTCGTTCTCTCCGACCTTCTCTGCCCGGTCATGTATCACCTTGTGAGGTACAGGAGGGCAGTTGTTGAGAAGAACCTGAGAAACGCGTTCCCGGAAAAGAGCCCCGCAGAACTCAAAAAGATTGAGAAAAAATTCTACAGGCATCTCACTGACATGTTCTTTGAGACACTCAAGGCGATGCACCTGACACCTGAACAGATGAAACACCGCTTTTCCGTTCCTGACACCTCGCTGACTGACCGGTTCTTCAGCGAAGGACGCGATGTGGTGGCACTGGGCAGCCACTACAACAACTGGGAGTGGTTCTCATCAATGCAGCTCTCCCTGAAACACCGGGCGCTGCTCATCTATAAACCTCTGAAAAACAAGGATTTTGACCAGTTTCTTTATAAAATAAGATCCAGGTTCGGCGTCACAATAACCCCTATGAGTCACATAATCAGGGACCTGGTGAAATGCAGAAGTGAGAAGATTCTTACACTGTCAGGTTTCATTGGCGACCAGACACCGCCCAGGGATGAAATTTCATTCTGGACCACATTCCTCAATCAGGATACAGGATTCTACAGGGGTGCCGAGAAAGTCGCGGTGAAATATGACATTCCGGTTGTACTTATGCATATAGTCAAAAAGAAGAGAGGATACTACGAAACTGAATACCATCTGATTTCCGGGCACCCAAGGGAGGAGGAGCCCAATGCCATCACCTCCCGCTATGCAGCCATGCTCGAGAAGATTATAAGGGAAAAACCTGAGTACTGGCTATGGAGCCATCGAAGGTGGAAATACAAAAGACCCGTGCAGAATGACTAAAACAGCCGTAGTCATATTGAACTGGAACGGGAGGTCATTCCTTGAACAGTTCCTTCCGGATGTTGTCAGGCACACCCTCTCACCTGAAACTGAAGTTGTTGTTGCCGACAACGGATCAGAGGATGACTCCCTGGAATGGGTCGCCTCCAACCATCCCGAAGTCAGGATCATCAGACTCGGAAGCAACCATGGCTATGCCGGAGGATACAACAGGGCGCTGAAACAGATCGAATCTGAATATTATATCCTGCTCAACTCGGATGTTCGCGTTGAGCCCGGATGGGCAGGGCAACTCATCACCTTCATGGAGATGCATCCAAATGTGGGGGCATGCCAGCCTAAGATCAGATCGTACACCAGTCCCGGATCATTTGAATACGCAGGTGCTGCGGGTGGTTACATTGACAGGCTGGGCTATCCTTTCTGCCGCGGACGGATTTTCGAAACCCTTGAGGATGACCGCGGACAGTATGACGATACCCGTGAGATTTTCTGGGCATCCGGTTCATGCATCGCAGTAAGGGGCGCAGCATTTGACCAGTGCGATGGCTTTGACGAATCATTCTTCGTCCATATGGAAGAGATTGACCTTTGCTGGCGGATGCAGAATGCCGGCTATACAGTCTGCTACTTCCCTCACTCGGTGGTGTACCATGTCGGCGGCGGCACACTTGGCTACGGCTCCCCGGCGAAGATCTACTACAACTTCCGGAACAGCCTTATCATGCTGGCAAAGAACCTCCCGGAAAAACATCTGCGCAGAACTATTTTCATTAGACAGCTTCTTGACGGACTGGCATGGATGATGCTTCTGTTTACCCGGGGACGGGAGGCAGCATCTGCGGTGACAAGGGCTCACAGGGACTTCCGCCGGCAACGCTCGGCAATAAAAACATTCAGGACAATGACGCCCAATCCGGGAATTTTCCACATGCCGCACACCGCCATGAACAAATACCTCCTTTATGAGTATTATATACGCGGAAGAAAAAAATTCTCCGAACTGAAGTGGACCTGACAAGAAGACAACAAATGGCAATATTCCTGACGGTGGTGCTGACCGTCTACATACTTACGAATCTGTATCTCTGGTTCAAGGGACGCAGGGCACTCTCCGGAGCAGGATACGGAACAGCATGGTACACAGTGGCCTTCGTAGCCCTGGCATCAACCTTCGTCATCGGCAAATTCCTTGAACACTCCTTTACAAATGTATTCACAGACATTGTCAACGTAATTGGCGGTTTCTGGATGGGCTTCATGCTCTACGGTTTCCTCGCATGGCTGATAGCGGACATACTTATACTTGTTCAGAAGCCGTTTCACCTGATCACCCCTGAACTTCTTCCGAAAATCAGGATTTGGCTCTTTGCCGGGATCAGCACAGGCACCCTGCTGCTGATTATTATCGGATTCTTCAACGCAATCAGCCCGGTCACGAGACATTACGAACTTGAGACGGAAGGCAGGTTTTCCGGGGGTAACACGGAAATGAAGATTGTGGCAGTGTCTGACGTTCACCTGGGAAGCATTATCCGCAAGCGCAGCATGCGTCATCTGTCGGAGATGATCGAAGAGGAGAAGCCTGACATCGTCCTGTTCCTTGGTGACCTGATTGACGGAAGCATTGGACCGGTTCTCCGCGGAGACCTCCTCTCTCACCTCAGACTCCCTGAACTGACATATGGTACCTTGGCAATCACCGGTAACCATGAGTTTATGAGCGACCTTCACAAATCAATACCCTATATCGAAAGCAAGGGCATCAGGGTGCTGAAGGATGAAGTGATAAGGCTGGATAACGGTGTTAACATTATCGGACGTATTGACCGCACCGCCATGCACACCCCCGGTAGCAGCCGCCTGCCTCTGAATAAACTGCTCGAGAAGGTTGACATTGACGCACCCGTGATCCTTCTTGACCATCAGCCCTACGACCTTTCGGCCCTGGCCGGAACCACTGTTGACCTGCAGCTCTCAGGACATACGCACAACGGGCAGATGTGGCCTCTCAACCTCATCACGGACCGCATGTTCGAGCTTAGCCACGGACACAAAGTCTTCGGAAAGACTCATGTGATAGTGTCATCCGGATTTGGATTATGGGGACCACGGATGCGCATAGGCACCCGCCCCGATATCCTCTCGATAAGACTAAGGGAAAAGTCAGAGTAAGGGATACACCTTCTCAAGTGCCATCCCCCTCGATCCCTTCACCAGGATTGTATAACCCTCCGGGTTCTCTGAACGAAGCCATTCGGCAGCAGCCTCTGATGACCCGAAGAGCTGTGCAGGGAATTCAGCTGCCGCCTCACGAAACTGAGGCCCTACAAGAACCGCAAGCAGGCCTTCGATCTGCATGAGTTGCCTGACTACGGCAGCATGGCCTGCAACACTCTCACTGCCAAGCTCCAGCATGTCACCCAGGATAACCATCTTTTTTTCAGCCTTAAGCGCGGCAAAAGAGGCTATAGCCTTCTCCATGCTCGAGGGATTTGCGTTGTAGGCATCGCGGATGACAGTGTTTCTTCCCGTCTCGGTCACCTGTGAACGGTTGTTTGCCGGCCTGTAAGATGAGACAGCATCAACAATATCATCTGCCGGAACTTCGAAGAGCAATCCTGCAGCCATCGCGGCCCTGACGTTGTCAAGGTTGTATGACCCGAACAGTCCGGTATCAAACCGGTACTCTCTTCCGTCAATCGTCGCCTCGACACGCAGCAGCATCCCCTCACCTTCAACTGCTCTTGCAGTGAGAGTGTGACTGCCCGGCGCGGAATAGGGAACAGTGTTGCCCGCTGCCGCTGCAAGCTCACTCAGGATCGGATTCTCATCGTTGAAGATTACCTTCCCCTTATTCTCTTTCAGTGCCTGGTATAGCTCGGACTTCGCCTTCCTGACATTCTCAAATGATCCGAATCCCTCAATATGCGCTGTGCCGATATTGGTTATTATTCCGTGGGTTGGCTTCGCGACAGCACAGAGTCCGGCAATCTCACCGACATGGTTTGCGCCCATCTCCACCACCAGGAACGCAGCATCGTCAGGCGCACTGAGCAGAGTCAGCGGAACCCCGATGTGATTGTTGAAGTTCCCGGCTGTGCTGTGCACCCTCCCCTTGCGTGACAGAACCGCGGTCAGCAGTTCTTTGGTTGTGGTCTTGCCGTTTGTGCCGGTGATGCCAATGACCGGCATCTGCAGCCTCTGCCGGTGACATGCCGCCAGCGCTGCCATGGTCTCAAGCACATCGTCAACTACTATTATCCTCTCTCCGCAGAGCGAAGGATCATCCACCACCGCTGCCAGTGCCCCGTCACCAAGCGCCGCGACGGCGTGACGGTTCCCGTCATGGGTTGGCCCCTTCAGGGCGAAGAAGATCTCTCCCTTCCTGACTGACCTCGAATCTGTTGTCACCCCCGCTGAGTTGCGGAACAGTGCATATAACCTTTCAATCTCCATCACGATCTAAAAAGAAGCCCCATTACTTTCGATAATGAGGCTTTATACTATACCTATTATTATATATTACAATCCTGAAGGACTTCCTACCCTGATCATTGCGCACCGGAAGCCCAGGTCGTCACGTGATGCCTCCTGATCAAGATAACGGCGGGTTGAGGGATTGAGCCAGTATGCCCTGTCCTTCCATGATCCGCCCTTGAAGACCCTTGCCCTGTCATTTATGAGGGTCACATAGTCATTGTCAACCTCGTTCTGCGAATACATCTTTTCGGTCTGGGGAAGATCAGCATTGCCTGACCATTCGAGACTCGAGGATATGCTTGAGATAACGTCGCCGTCAAGATAGTTTCTGTAATCGCCTTTCTGATAGTTGTACCTGTTTGCCACATCTTCCGGCTTCACAGTATCTATCTGGAGTCTGCCCAGCCTGTCCTTTTCAACCACCTGGCCGTTGGCATCACGCTTCAGGTCGGTGAATACGTTGCCACGGAACGGGTTGAACATGTCAACATCTTCGGATGAAAGCGGACGGTATACGTCCATCACCCACTCGTTAACGTTTCCCGCCATGCAGTAGAGACCGTAATCGTTTGGCCAGTATGACCTCACGTCAACCGTGATGCTACCGGCATCGTTCAGGTTACCTGCCACACCCATCATGTCACCTCGTCCGCGGACAAAATTGGCCATGAATTCGCCCCTGTACTTGGGAGCCGAGTTGCGGACGTTGTGTCCGTCCCACGGGTAGATCGCCCTTTCATATATTCTCTCTTCAAAGGTGTTACCCCTGAGTCCGTATGCTGCAAATTCCCACTCAGCTTCCGTCGGCAGGCGGTAACGCGGCAGAAGGACTCCATCCTCAAGACGGACACGCGGATGAAGTTCATCCACCCTCTGTCCGGGAACACCCTCATAC
>JAEYZD010000064.1 GCA_023430725.1 Bacteroidota bacterium
GCCCAATTAGGGCTACAATCCTTATCTTTGAAGTTTAATGTTAAAAGTTAACAGAAACCGCCGTGGTACGATGAGTACGCCCGGTGGTGTGGGGGGACTGCGGCGCGAGCCGCATCCTACCCGATTAGAAACCGGGAACCCCCAGATACCCTCAGATATTATCCGGAATCATGTCGGAGAGCAGGCACACTGCCAGGGCGACGATACCCTCGCCACGGCCGGTGAAACCCATCTTCTCGGTGGTGGTGGCCTTCACTGACACTGCATCCGGCGAAATATTGGCAATGGCAGCCATCGTGGTGCGCATCGCGGTGATGTAGGGCGCAAGCTTCGGTAACTCCAGGCATACAGTGCTGTCAATATTCACAATCCTGTAACCCCTGGCCGCAACCATCTCAACAGTACGTTTCAGAAGAATCTTGCTGTCAATACCCCTGAACTCATCCGAAGTGTCAGGGAAGTGATAACCTATATCATTCAATCCGGCTGCTCCAAGAAGGGCATCGCAGATGGCATGGATAAGAACGTCGCCGTCAGAGTGCGCCACGCATCCTTTTGGTGAGTTTATATGCACACCTCCGAGCCAGAGTTCCCGACCTTCCTCCAGCCGGTGGAAGTCGATACCCTGTCCTATCCTCTGGTGCAGAGTCATTCCGGGATTTATTTCTGGCTCAGGTTGCGGAGTGAATCAAATTCAAATCCGAGAGAGAACCTGAGAGTACGGGCCAGCGGGTTGTTCTGGGTGAATGGCATCAGGTATGAGAAATCAAGCGAGAAGACGCTCAGCCTGAATCCGGCGCCGACGGTGAAGTATTTCCTGTTCCCCTTGAGCTCCGCTTCGTTGTAATACCCGGCCCGGATCGCAAACTGCTGGTTGTACCAGTATTCAAGACCGACCGACTGTGTAAACTCCTGCATCTCCTCTTTGAAGCCGCCGGGGGCATCGTAGAACGACTGGAATATGGCTACCGGAACTGAGACATTAGGGTCCTTGCCGTCTATAATATTGCGGTCCTCGTCATATATCGGGGGTGTCGGCACCAGAAGCTTGTTGACGTCGAGCGACACAGCCAGGGAATTGTACCTGTCAAGGTTAACCTGGAATGTTGTTCCGAGTCTCATGTTCATCGGAATGAAGTCGGGATCGAATTCGGTTGTGTAACTCATCTTCGATCCGATGTTCGAAAGGTTTACACCAAATGAGATATTTCCGTCCCTTGAACCGATCGAAAGATTGTTTGTGTAGAAAGCAGAAGCGTCAGCGGCATAGGAGATGCCCGGTTTTGTGTCCTCGAGGCCGCCTGTCAGGTTCGAATAGATGAACCTAAGTGCAACGCCTCCGGACCAGTGTTCCGAGAAGAGCCTGGAATAGGCAGCGTCAACTGAGAATTCGTTTGCATTGAACTCACGGAGTATGCTCCCGATGTCATCGGTGAACTCTATCTTGCCCAGCGAAGAATACATCAGGCTGCCCGCAACCACCTGCTTGCTGTCGATCCTGTAGTAGCCTGTGAGGTATGAAAGATTTATATCGGGAATAAGTGCTCTCAGCCATGGTGAATATGACATCCCGAAGCCACCGTTGCCGTCAATAAAGGCATATTTTGCAGGGTTCCAGTGCATGCTGAATATGTCGGGTGAGGTTGCCGCACCGGCATCACCGAGAGCCCCTGAACGGGAGTCGGGTGCGATGGAAAGGAACGGCACAACGGTTTGAATGGGATTATATTTCAACTCCTCCTGAGCTGTTGCAGGGGAGGAGAATAGAAGTGTCAGTAGTAAAGTGCTAACGGTCAGCGCTTTGATTTTCATATGTACTTAGTTACAGATTTGTGCAAATATAAAACAAAAAAAAGGGTCACTTATTGTGTTGTTTTACAAAATGATAAAACGGCCTGTCGCCGAGGCTTTTTCGCCCTCTGAAGTCACTGCTTCCGCCCTCCATAGATAGAGTCCCCGTGCCACCCTGCCTCCGTTCGTGTCACATCCGTCCCAGGGTATATCCGGCAGGGCATAGCCTGATGTATTGAAATTCTCCCTCAAAACCCTCACTGTACGGCCGTCTGAGCTGAGGATAGTAACTGTAATATCCATTTCTGTTCCGGGTCTGTTGTGGCCGGCCGTGAATTTTGTCCCTTCGGTTACAGGGTTGGGGAATGCCAGCATATTATTCAGTCTGAAGCTGCCTCCGGCCTCCACGATAAACCGGAGTGTGGCAACAGACGGATTATTGAGGTTGTCCCAGGCTCTCAGCGAGACTGTATGGTTACCCCTTTCGGCGACTATCAGCTGGTATGCCAGGCTGCCCGATCTGTGCTGACCGATGTCTGCCCGGAAGAGGCCGTTCAGTACTACTGCGGAGGAGATGTCATCGTCAAGCCAGGCGATTATATCATGCCCGATACCTGTTCCGCTGGCGTTTATACCGGATCTGTCACTGAGCAGTGCAAGCAGCACGGGAGAGTTGTCAGTGACCCCGCCTTCGTTGAACAGGGTGTCATTCATGAATAGTCTTATCTCCGGTCCCTCCGTGTCATCCATCGCCGTCTCCGAGAAGCCTCCCACAGTAATTCCGGTAAAGCTTCCGTTAAGGTCTGAGGTGCTGTCGAAGGCGTAGTATTTTATTGCTCCGTTGCCATAGCTGTAATTAATATCCAGCGGCACGATGAAGGTAAAACTGAATCTTCCTCCGGTGACTGTTGTCCTGCCGCTGAAAAGGGTATTGCCTGCAACCGGAAAAATCATGGGCGATCCGCCGTCATTGGCCATGGTGCTTACATTACCCGGCTTGTCGGAAACGGTTGGTTCCAGTGTGCCGCTGAAGCCTGACATCAGGTTACCGTCTGCATCCTCGAGATGGCCGCTGATTGTAACAAGAGAAAGCGCCTTAAGCGTATCCGACGGAAGGGAGACGTGCACCCCGTTGATGCTGTCAGTTACAACTTTCCCCCGCACAGGCCATGCCAGGCGCAGCGCAGGGTCGCCAAGCAAAAGGAAATTACGCTTATTCATTCCTGTCCCGGAACTGACCTTTGCCTGCCTGATTATGTCACCCAGCCTCATTGAGCGTCCGTCAGGGGCTGTCCTGAATGCATTGTCATATATTGCCCTGTTTAGTGCGTAGTTCGGGGCTGAATAGACGACCCTTGTGGTGCTCATCAGTGCTATCGCCCCGCCTTCCGGGTTTAGCAGCACCATTTCGCCGGCAGATGTCTTCGCGGAAATGAGACCGGTGGTCCTGTTGATGTCGGCATCGTCGAACCTCGAGAACTCGCAGGTTGCAGTGATAAAGAGAGGCAGCATGGTGCCATTCTTCCAGGAGTTGATGTTGCTTGTTCTTATGACCCTCTCGTGTGCCAGTCCGGACTCATTGCCGTGCCCCACATAATTCATGATCAGGCATCCGGCAGCCATCCTGTCATCCACGGCCTTTGATGCGTCAGGGTATGAGTCGCCCGTCACCGAAGTCACCTGCCGGTAAGCGTCAAGATAGATTTTTTCCACAGCAAGGGGAGGAGCAGCCGCCGAGGCTGCTTCGGCAAGACCCTCAGCATCAAACATATGAAGATTGGCATCTTCGTCGTCAGCAACAAGGCACAGGATGTTCCTCCATGATCCGCTGGTTGAGGCATTAAGGTAGGATTCGATCTTACGCACAATTATGCCGGCCGATGCGGTATCTGAAGCCGGCAGCCTTCCGATGCCGATATCCAGGAATCCCTCTGCTTCTCCCTCGCCGGCATCGAGGAGTCCGTAGAAGTCATCGGAGGTAAAGGAGAGGACCCCGGTATTGGAGTTGACCGATTGCCAGGTGGGGATGAATGAGCTGTTTCGCGGAGGCGGTGTCTTGTTTTCATAGGATCCGTCACCAAAAAGCAGCAGGTACCTTAGCGGGGAGCCAATATTGCTGCCACGGTCACGCATCATCCTGACGAAGTTCCTGATAGCGACGGCATCGGGAATTCCGCCGGAGAATTCATTACAGATCTCTTCCGGTGTGACTATAACCGAGCTTGTGCCGTCGTCGGCAAGGTGGATTGCTGCAATGCGCTCAGCATAATCGCGGAACAGCGGATGTGTGACGATTATCATGTCCGCAGGGGCAAGGGCGTGCAGGTTTTGCGTTTGCACCGGGACAAACCTTGCAGGCTGTCTGATATGTGAGGAGGAGAAGGCTACGAATTTTTTCAGGCTGTCTGTAGCTGCGGAGAAGAGTGTGTTTCCTCCCTGGGTGGCAGTCTGTAAAGCTCGCGGAGCGAAGGGGTCTGTGACGTCCCATACCCTGAGGGAAGCCGAACCCTCAACAGTGAACCGGGTGATTTTCCCTTGTCCGACTGTGCGTCTGTCGCTTATTATCAGCTGCCTGTCGCGGTATACGATGCGTGCTCTTGCCAGGAACTCAACATAGTCAATATATCCGGAGGCGGCCATATTGCCGCCCGTGGAGAAGGTGATGCTGAAGGCCGGTGATGAAGACGAGGGGAGAATTGAGTCGGATGCTGTCACGATCTCGGCGAAGACGCCGTTAAGGTCTGTCATCATGACAGACGGTACGGTGACCGTTTTTACCGTTTCCGTTCCCTGTTGCAGGGTGAATGAGGTGCCGCTGTCAGACCTCCCCAGCACCCTCAGCATGTATCTTATCCGTTCAGACGTGATCAGGTCTGTGAAATCAGGGCCCACGGCAGTTTGTGCACCGGAGGCCACCTGCTGGTACCATTCCCTTCCTGACCTGATGAGGCTGATCTCCTCCAGTTCATGCCTGAAGAGAACGTCAGTTGACTGTGAGAAATCCGAAGGGGGTGCTGAAGGCTGAGTCTCGGTCGTCATCACCAGAGGGCCTGACGGCTGAGAGCCAATGAAATACCATGCCGTATCTGAGTAGTGATGGCGGAGGAAGGTGTATCCGCCGGAGGAGCGATCGTGCATCCACCTGTGTGTCCCTTCGGCATAAAAGAGCAGGTAATCACCGTCATTGAAGATTCCGTCACTGCCCTTCTCAACTGTCACGGCAATTTTCCTGAGGTCGTCAGGGGCGGTGCCGTCATTCATGAATGAGAGCTGCCCGCGGTTATTGCCGTAGAGCACTGCGGAGGCCGGGTCGGTTATCCCCATCTCCCTGATTCGTGAATAATCGAGTTTGTGGATGCCTTCAGCGGTGACCGCAATCTTTGCCCACCTGCCGCTTGCAAGCACGGAAGAGGCCGCGTATTCCTGCACCGCCATATCTTGCAGAGGCGCTTCGCCCTTCTCCGTCTGCATCCGCACAGCAGCTTCGCCCTTCTCCGTCTGCATCTGCACAGCAGCTTCGCCCTTCTCCGTCTGCATCTGCGCAGCAGATTCGCCCTTCTCCATTTGCACCTGCACAGCAGCATCGCCCTTCTCTGTCTGCATCCGCACAGCAGCATCGCCCTGCGCAATTGTGTGCAGCAGGGGCAGAAGAGAGACTATGCCGGTGGCCAGACTTTTCAGGTTCATGATGGCAAAGATAGTCAAGTAGCTTATCTTTGACCCGTTTTGAAGCTGCCGGGGACAAAATATCGGAGTCACGGCCGCGTTGATAACAGTGAAGTACGAACATGAAGTTCAGTTACAGGACTCTTTCTCCGTTATTGCTCCTCTGCACCCTGACTGTCAGCAGCCAGGATACCTGGCACGGAACGATGTCAGGCATGCAGATGATGTACAATCCGGCATTTGCGGGAGTGCGGGGAACACCGTCCGTGAATCTCTCAGCTTTCACCTTCCTTCCGGGAAAGAGTTTCAGCCTCCGGTCAGTCTATGCATCATATGACGCCTATTATCCCGGCCTTCACGGAGGAGCGGGGGTGTGGCTTTCTGACGACATGTTCGGGGATGTGATGAATGATCTCAGGGGAGGGCTCTCTTACTCATACCATTTCAGGGCCGGAAGAAAAACCTACATAACGGCAGGACTGACAGCATCGTTTATCTCAAGGGGCATACGAACCGGGTCAGTGATTCTCCCTGATGACATAGATCCATTCAATGGCATCACAGGCGGCGGAGCAGAGTATGCCTCACCGGGAGCCATCAGCCGCTTTGACCTGGGTACCGGCTTCACGGTTGCCTCAGGGCCATGGTCCGGGGGTTTCTCAGCGATGCATCTCACACGTCCGCTTCTCAGCGATGACGGGAGTGATCACAACAGGCTTGACCGTCTTTTCTCACTGACTGCAGCCGTGGATCTCTCACCTCGGTCAGGCGACCTTTCTCTGATGCCTTCGGCGAATGTTATTGTCCAGGGCAGCGAATTCAGGATTTATTTAGGAAGCGAAGCCTCCTGGAAGGGTTTATTGGCGGGACTGGCCCTGTGGCACACAAAGGGGGGATTCACCTCGGCACAATTCTCCCTTGGATATGATTTATCGCTCGTAAAAGTCATGATGTCATACAGTTATATCCTGTCAGGTGGTGCAGCGCCGATCAGTGGCACTGCAATAGTCAGGGCAGGTGCAGTGTTTGGTTTCGGAAATGTTGAAAAAAGTAGAGGAGCGCACATAATAAAGTTGCCCCTTTTGTAGTTATTTTGGTGCAGAGTTTTGTAAACGAACAGAATTTCAGGAATAAAAAGTAATCAAGTAAACCTTAAATGGCTATGTATAAACTCAGAGCTTTACCGGTTTTTATAGTTGTTGCTCTCTTCTTCTTCTCCTGCAAGGGAGGACAGCCGGATAACGTATCTCCTACAACAGGCTGGGGCTACAGGGATCCCAAATCGAGTGATGTGAATGATCTTGGCTATCCGATAGGGGAAGCCTCGGAACAGATCACCGGTCCTAACCTTGTACTCATTGAAGGAGGTACCTTCACGATGGGAAGAGTGGATCAGGATGTGATGTATGACTGGAACAACTC
>JAEYZD010000078.1 GCA_023430725.1 Bacteroidota bacterium
GCTGGGGAATGGTCCATCCCGATATTATCGCAGTCCATGCGGTCATGAAGGACGCCGGGTTCGACGTACCGGAAATCAACATGGATGCCTACATGAAGGTAAGATCACTGACGCAGGAGTTCATTGATGATTTTCTGGGCTATTTCATCGATCCGCGCAACCGTCAGATGACCTCGCTCCTGATCGGATCGGGCCTCCCCGGCGGAATGATGGGGAGCATGATGGCCGACCTGAAAGGTGTTCACCAGGGCATTAATGCTGCACTGAAAGCCGGAAATAAGCCTGAGATGACTGAAGATGAGCTTGTCGTGTCACTGTTCAGAGAGGTTGAGCATATCTGGCCCATGATGGGTTATCCTCCCCTTGTGACACCTTTCAGCCAGTATGTCAAGAACGTGGCTCTCATGAATATTGTATCACTGGTCAACGGCAAGGATCGCTTTGCGATGATTGATCCCAACACCTGGGATATGCTGCTTGGGCGGGCAGGCAAACTTCCAGGACCGCTTGCACCTGAACTCATCGAACTCGCACAAAAAGAAGGCCGGGAGTTTTACGACGGGAATCCGCAGGACAATTATCCCGATGCCCTGGACGTCTACAGGAAGGAGATGCAGGATAACGCATGGCACCCGGGAGAGGATGAGGAGGAGTTGTTTGAACTGGCCATGCACGACAGGCAGTACCGCGATTATAAATCAGGGGCAGCCAAAAAGAGGTTCCTGAAGGAGATAGAGGAGAAGCATGCCGAGATGTCAAAAGGGGCACCTGCCAGGATTGCTCCCCGAAAGCTTCTTCCCTCACCTGAAGCCGGGATAGCATTCCTCTACTCGGGAGCAACGGCAACATACTGGCCGGATGAGGAACTCCTGAACGTGGGGGAAACCGTAAAAAAAGGAGAGATACTCATGTATATCATGATCGGCAAATCAATCAGGGAGGTTGTGTCTGACCGCGACGGAACCGTGAAACACATCCTGGTGAAGAGCGGAGACAAGATAGCAAAGGGTGACCCGCTGATTGAATTCAGTTAATCCCCGATTGCATATATGCTGTAAAACAACCTGATTACATCCGGCCGGGTTGTATATTAAGCCATTAATACATATTTTTAGCCGTCCAAACCCAAACACCAACCGTTATGAAAAAACTTTTCATCATGCTTTTAATTATCTCAGCGGGAGCAGTCTCCTGCAAGAAGGAGACCTGCGAGAACCCGTTTTACTGCGACTGGGACACACCCTTTGAGGTGCCTCCCTTTGATCAGATCAAATTTGAACATTTCAAGCCTGCCTTCCTGAAAGGGATGGAGGAGGAGATGGCTGAAGTCAATGCCATCATAAACAATACAGAGGAGCCCACCTTTGACAATACTGTCAGGGCACTGCAGTTCACGGGTGAACTGATGACAAAGGTACAGCGTGCCTGGGGTCCGCTCTCGGGAGCCAATACAAATGATTCCATCCAGGCTCTGTCGAGGGAGATGTCACCTCTCTTCTCAAAGCACAGAGATGATATCTCGCTCAATGAGAAACTGTTTGAAAGGGTCAAATCGGTTTACGAGAACCGTGACAGTTTCAACCTTACACCTGAGGAGAGCAAGCTGCTTGAAGACCAGTACCTGGGTTTCATACGCAACGGCATCGGCCTCTCTCCTGAGGATAAGGATAAACTGCGCAAACTCAACAGTGAGCTCTCCCTTCTTGGAGTAAAATTCGGCGAGAACCTGCTTGGGGAGACTAATGCCTTCACACTTGCCATTGACAATGAAGAGGATCTGTCCGGTCTTCCGGAAGGGGTCAGGGCCCAGGCTGCCGATGCAGCAAAGGCAAAGGGAATGGAAGGAAAATGGCTTTTCACCCTTCAGAATCCCAGCTATATCCCCTTCATGACCTACGCTGACAACAGGGACCTGAGGGAGAAGATGTTCCGTGGCTATATGATGCGCGGCAACAACGGCAACGAACGTGACAACAACCAGATACTTGCAGATATTATAAGACTGCGCGTTGAAAAGGCCAGACTACTCGGTTATGAAAGTCATGCCGACTATGTGCTTGAGCGCAATATGGCAAAGGAACCTGAGACGGTACTTAATTTCCTGGCTCAGATATGGGAAGCAGCCCTGCCGGTTGCAAAGGCAGAAGCAGCAGCACAGCAGGAACTGATTGACCGGGAAGGCGGCAAGTTCAAACTCGAGCCGTGGGACTGGTTCTATTACACCGAGAAGATCCGCAAGGAGAAATATGATCTCAGCGACGAAGAAACCAAGCCCTATTTCTCAGCCAAAAACGTCACCGACGGAATGTTCTTTGTTGCCAATAAGCTTTACGGCCTGGAGTTCAGCGAAAGAAACGATATTCCGCTCTATCATCCTGACGTAAAGACATTTGAAGTAAAAAGAGACCAGAAGCATGTTGGTATACTGATGATAGATTATCATCCCAGGGCTTCCAAGAGAGGTGGTGCATGGTGCAGCGGCATCAGGCCACAGAGACTTGACGAAAAGGGCGAATTCGTAACCCCGCTCGTCAGCATGGTTACAAACTTCACTCCCCCTTCAGGCGAGACCCCATCACTGCTGACCCCGGACGAGGCAAGCACCCTCTTCCATGAATTTGGCCATGCACTCCACAACCTTCTGTCAAACACCGAGTATTCAAGCGGAGTGTCACGTGATTTTGTTGAACTGCCGTCACAGATTATGGAGCACTGGGTCTTCGAACCCGAAGTTCTCAAGGTATATGCGAAGCACTACCAGACAGGCGAGGTCATTCCTGACGCACTGATTGAAAAGATTGAAAAGGCAGGCAAGTTCAACCAGGGATTCACAACAATAGAATATCTGGCTGCCTCATCACTTGACATGGAATACCACTCGCTGACTGAACCCGTTGAGCTGAATATCGGCGAGTTTGAGAAGACGGCAATGGATAAATACGGTCTTATCAGTGAGATAATCCCCCGCTACAGGTCAACCTATTTCAATCATATAATCGGTGGCTATTCAGCAGGATACTACAGCTACATATGGTGCGAACAGCTTGACGCTGATGCCTTCAGGGCTTTCAAGGAGACAGGTGACATCTTCAACAGGGAGGTTGCTGCACGTTTCGAAATTGAGATTCTGTCACGCAAGGGGTCGAAGGATGAACTGGAGATGTGGAAAGCCTTCAGGGGTCGCGAACCGGGAATTGAAGCCCTTCTTGAAAACCGTGGTTTCATAAGCCAGTAGAAATTCTTTGCCGGGATGGATGTGCTGCGTAACGCCCTCCTTTCCCTGCTGATTCTTATCCTGGGATCAGGCATCGCCTCAGGCTCCCCCGCACGGGTGCAGAAAGGCGTGCTTGATCTCAGGCATATAGAGCAGGGAGATGACTTTTCCGTAAGGATGAACGGGGAATGGGAATTCTATTCCGGCACATTCTTACACGGAATTCCGGGTCACATATGTGACACCCTCACACCGGACTGTTACGGCAGGGTACCCGGATACTGGAGCGAATACAGGGTTGACGGTCAGCGTCTGCCGCGATTCGGGCACGGCACATACAGGGCAGTGATACTTCTCCCGCCAGGTTACCGCGACAGGATGGGATTTGATATTCCTGTCTTCGATACATCATATGAAATAAGTATCAACGGTGTTACCCTGGCCAGAAACGGAACCCCTTCGCAAAGCAAGGCAGAATCAATACCGGTATATGAGCCTCTCTTCTTCAGCTACATACCCGTAAGAGACACGCTGGAGCTGCTGATAAGGGTCTCCAACTGGGAGCACAGGCGCGGAGGATTCTGGATGCCACTCAAGGCCGGAAGCTTCCATACAATACAATCCAACTTTACCAACCAGTGGTTCACCTCAATCGCTGTATCAGGGGTGCTGTTTGCCTCATTTCTTTTCTTTTTTATATTTTACCTGCTTGACAGAAGGGACAAAAAGCTGCTGATGTTTTCAATCCTTGTTCTCTGCCTGGCACTGCGGCCTTTTCTGTCTGCTCCTTACCTGATTACCATAACTGAAATCAGGAACTGGCAACTGATAATAAGAGGCGAATACCTCATCCTCTGTTTCATGATTACTTCGGGCGCCTGGCTGGCATATATGATCTACCCTTCCCGCTGGTTCAGAAAGTTTTCAATAGCCCTGAACGGCGCTTTCATCGTACTGGTCTCAGCCATCCTCCTGCTTCCGGTCCACCTCTTCTCGTATTCAGTTTGGTTCATCCAGGCGGCAGCACTGATCCTGCTGCTGTATGTGCTAATCATGAGCATCCGGGGCATCGCCCGGGGCAACAGGCTCGACATGCTCTACCTGGTTGCATTTATGGCTATCACGGTTGGTGCAGTGTCTGATATGATGTTCGCCAATGCGCTTGAAGAGAACCAGCAACTTTACATCCTTTCTTTCTTCATGCTTGTATTCGTGTTTATTCAGGCGACGTTGCTGATAAGTGACTGGGTTAGGCGAGGTAAGGAGCGTGAGAAACTGGGGTTGCAGCTTGAGGAGCTCAACCGCGAACTCGAGAACAGAGTCGCACGCCGTACCGCTGAGCTTGAGGAGAGAACGGAAGAGCTTAATGCCCGCAATGAAGAGATAGCCAGGCAGAACAGGAACCTTTCAGAAACAATCAGCCTCAAGAACAGGATCTTTTCGGTAATCGCCCATGACCTGAGAAGCCCTGTTGTCAATATCCTTTATACACTTCATCTGCTAAAGGAGGAGGAGTTCCGCGACAGGACTGAATCGATGGCTGACTCCTGCATTCAATATTCACAGCAGCTCATAAGCCTGCTTGAGAATATGCTCGTGTGGGGAAGGGGACAGGAAGAGATGATCCGGTACTCACCCGCGGAGAATGATCTTGCCGAGGTGATCCTGACCAACATAAACATCCTTAAGGATGGCGCTGACAGGAAAAACATATCGCTGAATTTCTCCCAGATCGGAAGGTCAAGAGGATGGTTCGACAGGGACCTGGCTGACATAATCATAAGAAACCTCCTCGCCAATGCAATAAAATACACCAACCACGGAGGAAAGGTAAGCATCCTCGTGAAATCGCATGAAGAGCAGGGTGATCCCCTTACGGTCAGGATATGCGACAACGGTGTAGGTATAAGCCCTGAACGACAGAAGAGACTGTTCACCGGACAGGAAATGGAGTCAACACCCGGTACCGATTCAGAAAAGGGAACGGGCATTGGCCTGAAGCTGGTTCATGAGCTTGTTACACTCAGCAATGGAGCAATAACCGTTGAGAGTGCTCCGGGAAGCGGCAGCTGCTTCACAGTTATATTTCCCGGGTCCGGCCAGGGGAAAAAGGTCCGCGAGTATCTTAGTTAACCTTCAAAAAGCCGTGAAAGGCCCTTCAGGTCATGAAGCCTGACCTCCCTCCTGTCGACTTTTATCAGGCCCTCCTGCTCCATGTCTCCTATCGCCCTTGCTAGCGAGGGACGCGTAACGCCAAAATAATCTGCCAGTTCCTGCTGGGTACGGTCAATGACCACCCTTCCTGAAGTCGCACCCGGGAGTGAAGAGAGATAGCGTGCAAACTTTCCCTTAATTGTATGGAATGAGTGGAACCTCAGTCGATCCGAAAGAAACTGAGCCTTGTTGCAGATAAAGGTAAGGTAGTTTGAGAGAATCCGGATGTCCCCTGACATCAGCGTCATAAAATCCCTCTTGTCAATGATAAGCAGCTCTGAATCAACGTTTGCTGTGACGTTGACCGGATATCTTGCACCGGTGCCGAAAAGAAGAGCGGCAGCCAGACCCTGGGGAGGATTCATATCCTCGATCTTCATCGTGCGCCCTGACAAATCTGTCATCTCACCCCTGAAACTGCCTGAGAGGACAATCATCAGAGATGAAATCTCCTCTCCCGCCAGCGCTGCAATTGCACCGGCATGGAAAAACCTGACCCTGTAGTTAACTGCATGAAGCAGATCTTCTATCTCCTTGTCGCTAAGCCCATTGAACAGAGGCGAGTTGTTTAACACGGGAAATCTCATTCTTTTTTTTGCATGAAATTAGAGAAATTTCCGTAATTTGTAACATATGTTACAGGCCGGCTCCCGGCAGGAGGGTACTTTTGCTTCTGTAAAAGACAAGGAAATGCTTAGAGACATTATAAAGATAGATGAGGAGAAATGCAACGGTTGCGGTCTTTGTGTTCCGAACTGCCACGAAGGAGCTCTTCAGGTCATTGACGGTAAGGTAAGGCTTGTTTCGGAGCTGATGTGTGACGGTCTGGGTGCCTGTATCGGCTACTGCCCCGAAGGAGCCATCACGATAGAGAAGCGGGAGGCGGAACCATATGATGAGATAGCTGTCATAAGCGATATGGTGAAGAAGGGCGCCAATACTGTAATAGCCCATCTGAAGCATCTGAAGGATCATCATGAGTACGGATATCTTGAGGAGGGGACAACCTGGCTTGAGGTTCATCGCAACGAACTCTCATTCAGCGCAGATGAGGTACTTGCAGTTGTCAGCGGCAAGCCGTCCGGAAAAGAAGAGTCGACTGACCCGACCGCTGTCAGAGGTATGAGTGTTGCTCACGGGGCAGGACATGGACACGGTGCACACGGGGCCGGTCATGGGCAGTGTGCTCACGGAGAAAATCATGCACACGGCTCTCATGGCGGCGCTCACCGTCATCATGGAGGAGGCTGTCCCGGCAGCGCAGAGCGAATGATTGCACCGTCCCCGGCATTTGCAGCCGTCACTGCCACGGCAGATGCACCGTCGCAACTGACCCACTGGCCTGTTCAGCTTCACCTGGTAAACCCCAACTCACCGGTCTACAGAGGCGCAGACCTGCTCCTGGCAGCTGACTGTGTGGCATTCTCAATGGGATCATTCCACAACCGCTTCCTGAAGGGAAAAGCACTTGCAATAGCCTGCCCCAAACTTGACCAGGGTACAGAGACTTACATTGAAAAGCTGACGGTCATGATTGACACGGCAAAAGTGAACACCGTGACTGTAATGATGATGGAGGTGCCCTGCTGCGGGGGACTGATGCAGATGGTACGTGCAGCCCTTGCCAGATCAACCAGGAAGGTCCCGGTAAAAGCTGTCATTGTCAGTATCGACGGAAAGATACTGCAGGAGGATTGGATATAATAACCGCATAAACACATAATACAAACCAAAAATCACACAAAAATGAGTATGTTTTGCTACCAGTGCCAGGAAACGGCAAAAGGAACCGGATGCGTCATCAAGGGCGTATGCGGCAAGACTGACGATGTTGCTCAGATGCAGGATCTTCTCGTGTGGGTGGCCAAGGGAATTTCAATCCTCGGAACCATTGCACGCAAGAATCACTATTCGAATGCAAAGGTTGACCGCTTTGTGCAGGAGGCTCTCTTCACAACTATCACAAATGCCAACTTTGACAATGCAAAGATCATTGAGAAGGTTCGCGAAGGCATTGCCCTCAGGGACAAGTTTGCCGGCGAGATGAAGGCCAAGGGCATTGCTATCGCGTCAGGTCTTCATGAGAGTGTTACGTGGACTCCTGCAAATGAAGCAGAGATGACTGCAAAAGCTGCCACCGTCGGGGTTCTCTCAACAACCAACGAGGATGTTCGCTCGCTCCGTGAGCTCACAATCTACGGTGTAAAGGGAATGGCTGCCTATGCAGAGCATGCCGGCAACCTTGGATACAACAGCGATACCGTCGATGCGTTCATGCAGAGAGCTCTGGCGTCCACCACCGATGATTCTCTCAGTGCCGATGAGCTTGTGGCCCTGGTTCTTGAAACCGGCAAGCACGGTGTTGAGGTAATGGCATTGCTTGACAAGGCCAACACCACATCCTATGGCAATCCCGAGATCACCGAGGTGAACATCGGAGTAAGAAATAACCCTGCCATCCTGATCAGCGGGCATGATATGAAGGATATGGAGGAACTTCTCCGCCAGACCGAAGGAACTGGTGTTGACGTCTACACCCACAGTGAGATGCTTCCCGCAAACTACTACCCTGCATTCAAGAAATACAGCCATTTCGTCGGCAATTACGGCAACTCATGGTGGAAGCAGACCACCGAGTTCGAGTCCTTCAATGGTCCGGTTCTCTTCACCACCAACTGTATCGTCCCGCTTCGCGAGAGCTACCGTGACCGCGTCTACACAACCGGTTCGTCAGGCTACCCAGGCTGCCCTCATATCCCGGACAGGGAGCCCGGCAAGGAGAAGGACTTCTCGGCTATTATCGAGCATGCAAAGAGATGCAAACCTCCGGTGGGAATTGAGGAAGGTACTATAGTTGGAGGCTTTGCCCACAACCAGGTAATCAAACTCGCCGACAAAGTTGTTGAAGCGGTTAAGAGCGGCGCAATCCGCAAGTTCTTTGTGATGGGCGGATGCGACGGACGTATGAAGAGCCGCGACTACTACACCGAGTTTGCTCAGAAGCTGCCGAATGACACCGTGATTCTCACGGCAGGCTGCGCCAAGTACCGCTACAACAAGCTCAAGCTTGGTGATATCAACGGAATTCCGCGCGTGCTTGACGCCGGTCAGTGCAACGATTCATACTCACTTGCAGTCATTGCCCTGACTCTCAAGGATGTTTTTGGCAAGAATGACATCAACGAGCTGCCTATCGCATACAATATCGCATGGTATGAGCAGAAGGCTGTCATCGTGCTCCTTGCTCTCCTCTACCTGGGTGTGAAGAATATCCACCTCGGACCCACAATCCCCGGATTCCTCTCACCAAACGTCGTCAACGTACTGGTTGAGAAATTCGGAATCGCAGGCATCACTACTCCCGATGAGGATATGAAGATCCTGCTCAATTAAAAGGAACCCATTTAAGCTGAAATCGCCCCTCCACGGGGGCGATTTTTTTTTGCCCCTAGCGCAAGGCGAAGTGATATTATGCACGTTTTATTTGCCATTGTGCATAAAAGGGCTATTTTTATAATATTGATTATAACAGGGGGTGTTCTTAAATTTATAAACCTGAATGTCATGAATAGCTCCACATTAACACCAGATGCCGGGGTCATGATCGGTCTGGATGTAGGTTCCGTTTCCCTGAACACGGTTGTAATGGATGAAAATTTTACCGTTCTGGAAGATTATTATGATTATGTCCATGGCCGCCCATTTAATGTGCTGTATGACCGTCTGAAGAAGGTTCTGAATTCTCATCCCGCCCCAACCATCCGCAATCTGGCGGTCACAGGTGCAGGAGGCAGGCTTGCCACAGGGCTTATAGGCGGTCTGTGTGTCAATGAGATAATAGCCCAGGCAACATCAGCATCCAGGCTGTTTCCGGATGTCCGGACCGTGATAGAGATTGGCGGTGAAGATTCAAAGCTTATAATAATGGATAAGCAACCTGATGAGGAGTACCCGAAACTGGTTGATTTTGAAATGAACAGCATATGCGCCGCCGGCACGGGTTCATTCCTTGACCAACAGGCCAGGAGAATAGGTGTTAAGATTGAAAAGGAGTTCGGTGAGATGGCAATGAAGTCGGTCTCCCCTCCCCGGATTGCCGGCAGATGCAGCGTCTTCGCCAAGAGTGACATGATCCATCACCAGCAGATGGCCACTCCTCTTCACGATATTGTTGCAGGGCTCTGTTTCGCCCTGGCAAGGAATTTCAGGAGCACAGTGGCAAGACGGAAGGAGATCAGAAAACCGGTTCTGTTCTCCGGCGGCGTGGCGGCAAACATCGGAATGGTAAGGGCTTTCCGCGAAGTGCTTGAACTCAGCGGTGATGAGCTCCTGATTCCCTATCACCACGCTTCAATGGGTGCAATTGGTGCGGTCATTTATTCAGTCATGAACGGAACCAGGTATGAAGGCTTCGCAGGCCTTGACAGGCTTGACCAATACCTCAGACAAAGCAACTCATCCTTTGTGAGCCTGCCTCAACTCAGCGCTTCTGTCGCAATTTACGACAAAACCGTGAGGTTCTCCAAAAACGGGACAGAGAGGCTGTCTGTATTTCTCGGGGTGGATGTGGGGTCGCTAAGCACCAATGTGGTCCTTATTGACAGGAAGCACAATGTTGTTGCCCGCAGATACCTGCCTACTGCAGGCAAGCCACTGGAGGCCATAAAGAAAGGAATTGGCGAAATATATGAAGAGGTCGGCCCGGAGGTTGAGGTCATCGGTGCTGGTACAACAGGGTCAGGGAGGTATCTGACAGGTGATTTCATCGGTGCCGATGCCATCAGGAACGAGATCACGGCACAGGCCACAGCGGCTATAGACTATGACCCGACTGTTGACACTATCTTCGAGATAGGCGGCCAGGACTCAAAGTATATAAGCATTGAGAACGGGGTGGTGGTTGATTTCGAGATGAACAAGGTATGCGCCGCAGGAACAGGGTCATTTCTTGAGGAGCAGGCCGAGAAGCTCAACATCAGGATTGTTGAGGAATTCGGGAAGATGGCCCTGGCGAGCGCAAGTCCCGTTAAGCTTGGTGACCGCTGCACCGTCTTCATGGAGTCTGACCTTAATACCTTCATGCAGAAGGGAGCAAGGAATGACAACCTGGTTGGCGGACTGGCATACTCAATAGTATATAATTACCTGCAGAAGGTTGTCGCTGACCGGAAGGTGGGCGACAGGATCTTTTTCCAGGGGGGCGTAACAAACAACAAGGCGGTTGTGGCCGCTTTTGAACAGGTGCTCGGGAAGCGGATCATAATCCCTCCTCATTTTGATGTCACGGGCGCCATCGGCGCGGCAATCCTGGCGCAGAGAACAATGGCCGAAGGTCAGCAAACCGCCTTCAAGGGATTCGGTATCCGCAATGCGGAATATGAGATGAGCCGGTTCGTCTGCAACGGCTGTGTCAACCATTGCGAGATCAGTTCAGTGAAGATCGAGGGGGAGAAAAAACCGCTCTTTTATGGTGGCCGCTGTGAAAAATGGGAGACTGACGGAAGAAAGAAAAAGAATGATCACATTCCGAATCTCTTCGTCAGGAGGACTGAGATGCTGACAGGTGATTATGCGGAGCAGCCTGCAGACGGAAGACCAACCGTGGGCATCCCGAGGGCACTCATGATATATTACCAGCAGTTCCCGTTCTGGAGAACTTTTTTTGAGCAGCTCGGATTCAGGGTGATCCTCTCACGGGAGTCAGACAGGGCGCTTGTAACCAGCTCACTTGAAACCGTTACCTCTGAGACCTGCCTGCCGGTGGAGTTGATGCACGGGCATGTAATTGACCTGATTGAGAAAGGGGTTGACTATGTCTTTCTCCCCTTTATTGTCAGTGGCAAACAGAAGGATGGAGATACTACCAGCAACTCCAACTGTCCGTGGATACAGTCCTTTCCCTTCATGGTCAGGGCAGCACTGCGCGGAAAGGTGGATGAAGGGAGGCTCCTCACTCCTACCCTCCATTTCAAATATTTTGAACGGGCCCTGGTAAAGGAGATGACCTCTTTCTTCGGGGACAGGCTGGGGCTTGCTGCCGCGAAGGTGACAAAGGCTGTCCGACAGGCTGATGCTGTTCAGACCTCATTTGAAAAAGGGCTGGCTGAATACGGGCGCGAGGTCATGAAGAATATCCCTCCCGGATGCAGGCCTGTTGTTATCCTGGGCAGACCGTACAACAGCACTGATCCGCACCTGAATCTCAGCCTAGCCGAGAAGCTCATAGCACAGGATGTGATGCCCATACCGCTAGACATGCTGGGCCTCTCTGCCTCTGACATTTACGTCAATTACCGCAACATGTACTGGCCCAACGGGCAGAAGATCATTGCTGCAGCCCGTCACGTGGCCCGCACTGACGGGCTCTGGGCGGTCTATATCACCAATTTCAGGTGCGGGCCCGACTCTTTCATCTGGCACTATGTCACCGAGGAGCTCAAGGGTAAGCCTTTCCTCCATCTGGAGGTGGATGAGCACTCAGCCGATGCAGGCATGGTGACCCGTATCGAAGCTTTCCTTGACAGCCTGCACGGGTCAGAGCAGAATGAGAAGAAAAAGAAAGAGGTCATCCGTCCCCGTCCCAGTCCCTCCGTGCCTCACACCGACAGGACACTCTACTTTCCGTATATGCATGACGGCGCGCGTTTCGTTGCTGCCGCTGCGCGAAGCATCGGCATACCATCCGAAGTGCTTCCGATGCAGACCGGTGAGGAGATAGCACTCGGCAGAAAATACACCTCCTCGAAGGAGTGCTTCCCGATGATATGCACCACCGGCAGCTTCCTGAAGAAGCTTATGGAACCGGGCGCTGACCCTTCAAAAATGAGCTTCTTCATGCCTGATCACAACGGACCGTGCCGGTTCGGGCAATATAACCAGTTCCAGAGGATCCTGTTTGACAGGCTGGGGTTCAGGGATGCAGAACTGGTCACACCCTCCAACGACACGGCATATGCTGACCTGGCCGGAGACAGGAGTGCACGGTTCAGGATCAATGCATGGAAGGGATTCGTGGCGTTTGATTATATACGAAAGCTATACCGTGAGACCCGCCCCTACGAGCTCAACCCGGGAGACACTGACAGGGTATACCGGGCAGCCCTTGACAGGGCAGAAGCCTCTATTGAAAAAAATGGCAGAGGTCTCCGCAGAGTTCTGGTTGAGACAGCCTCAGAGTTCATGGCTGTGAAGGCTGACAGAAGCCACCGGAAACCTGTAATTGCGGTACTGGGTGAAATCTTCATGCGAGACAATGCCGGATGCAATGGGAACATCGCCAACCGGCTGGAAGCGCTGGGCGCCGAGGTGCTGATCGGTCCCTTCTCCGAATGGATAACCTATTCCACCCACCGCTACACACGTGACAGCAGGTGGAAAAATGATACACGGGGGCTCATAAAATCAAAGATCCAGGGTATCGGACAGGAGGTGATAGTCGATTATCTGCTCAGGGGCATCAACAAGTACACAGACACATCAAAGGATATAAGCCTTCATGAGATACTCAGGCTAAGCAACCGCTATGTCAGCGAGTTCTATGACGGTGATCCTCCCATAGCACTGGGCTCCTCGGCCGCGCTGGCAAAGCGTGGTGTATCCGGCATAGCCGCAATACTCCCGTTCACCTGCATGCCGGGAACGCTTGTGGCATCGGTCAGCGACTCATTCAGGAAGGATCATGAGAACATCCCCTTCCTGAACATTCCCTATGACGGACAGGATACCGTCTCACTGGAGACAAGGCTTCAGGCCTTCTTCTTTCAGGTCAGGGAGTATGCTGAGGCTCACCAACCAGTGTCATCTCATCAATGAGATAACCAGCTCCGGCAAACTTGTCTATAATAAAGAGGACATAACGGATATCGAGGCTGATATTCCTGCTCTGCTTCGGGTTATACATTATATCCGAAGCAACACCTTCCCATGCACGGTCAAAGTTAACCCCTATCAGGTGACCCTCGGCGTTCAACACCGGGCTGCCTGAATTGCCGCCTGTGGTGTGATTGTTCGCTATGAAGCAAACCGGCACATCACCGTTCACGGCATACCTCCCGAAATCCTTCTGCTGATACAGTTCCCTGAGTCTGTCAGGAACATCATAGTCATATATGTCCGGATTGTCCTTTTCCATCACGCCGGTCAGCGTTGTCTGGTGCTTGTGATACACTGCATCACGTGAGTCATAACCCATCACCTTGCCATAGGCCAGTCGCAGCGTGGAATTGGCATCAGGGTAGAAGACTCTGTCACTCCCCTTTTCCATCTGAGCTGCCATGTAGAGTTTGTTAAGTTCAGCCAGTCTCCGGTCAGCAGCAACCATATCCTCCCTGATCCTGGATTCAATAAGACTGCCAGCCGAAGTGACCATCCTGTAGAAAGGATCCTTTACAACCTTTTTGGGATCAAAGTTCTTCAAGAGATCCTTTACCCTGGCTTCATCGGTGAATATTGATTTTGCGAAGAGCTTTTCTGCCGCAGCCGCGAAATCGCCCTTGCTGCTTACCGCCAGTTCACGGTATGCATCAGCCTGCCATTCCGGCCCGATATTCGCTCCGTAGAGCTCCATGACAGCAGTAAAGAGCTGCCTGGAAACATTCCCGTCATAATTACGGAAATGATTGTCAGCATAACCCTGCAGTCTCTCAAGTTCCTTGTCGAGGTCCGGTTTCAGGGCAGGATCCTTCTTCTGTGCCATCTCAACGGCCCTTCTGAAGGCGCCGGCCAGGGATGCAGGCTCGACACCGGCTGAGCCGAACACTTCACTTGTATAAACATTTATAAGATAATTGTGAGTATAATCCTTATAAATCTCCGCATATTCGTCCAGAATGGTGCCGTACCTGCGGGTGCGCTCCGGACTTGCCTTCACCCACTCTGCGAACTCCTTCTCGAAGGCCTCCTTGCGTTCCACGCCGTTCATGTTTTCCAGGCTCTGGATCTCTCCAATCCATTTCTTCCAGCCGTTGGCCAGTCCGAAGGACTTTCCTGAGTACTTGAGCCTGACAAGCGGATCCTTTGCCATCTCCTGCTCCATAATTGAGATCTTCTTTCCTCGGATCTCAACCTGTTTCGGGTAGATCACATCCTTTAGCATCCTGATATGATGAGAAGGAGCGTATTCCTGGGTTCTTCCGGGATAACCGAAGACCATTGTAAAGTCACCCTCTTTAACGCCCGCAAGGGAGACAGGGAAATGATATGCCGGCTTATAGGGCACATTCCCGGCCGAGTAGGCTGCAGGCTTGTTATCCTTGTCAGCATAGACCCTGAAGAGAGAGAAGTCGCCTGTATGCCTTGGCCATACCCAGTTGTCGGTATCACCTCCGAATTTGCCGATGGCTGAAGGAGGAGCACCCACGAGCCTCACATCCCGAAATACCTCGTTGACGATCAGGAAATACTGGTTGCCAAGAAAGAAAGGCCTTACTGCCGCCAGGAAATGGGTACCCTTGACGGCTTCGGCAGTGATAGCGGTTATGTTGGCGTTTATGACTGCCTCACGCTTTTCACGGTCCATTTCATCAGTTACTCCCTTCAGCACCTTCTCAGTCACATCTTCCATATATTTCAGGATTGTAACGGAGAGACCGTTGTTCGGCAGTTCCTCCGCAGCTGAGGCAGCCCAGAAGCCGTCAGAGAGGTAATCATGCTCCATTGTCGAGTGGTTCTGGATATAACCGTAACCGCAATGATGGTTGGTGATGATCAGTCCCTTGTCTGAGATGAACTCGCCTGTGCAGCCTCCCCCGAAGAGCACCACTGCATCCTTCATCGAGGCTCTGTTGATGCTGTAGATATCCTCCGCTGTAAGCTTGAAGCCGTTTTCCTGCATCAGTCTGATATTGTACTTTTCTATCAGCACGGGAATCCACATTCCCTCATCGGCTTTTGCTCCCGGTGCAGCCAGCGCCAGCAATACAAGAGCGATAATGATTAGTCTTTTCATATAGTTGTGATTTGATTTCCTGTAAAACGAAGCAGTGCCGTATAAAGCTCGCTTACCGGCAAGCCAACGACGTTGTAGTATGATCCTTCAATCACCGTGATGCCCCTGAGACCGATCCACTCCTGGATACCGTAGGCTCCGGCCTTATCGAGGGGACGGTAGTTTTTTACATAAAACTCTATTTCATCATCACGCAGATCACGGAAAGTTACCCCTGTAGTCACTGAGAAAACCTCTTTTCTCAGGCTGTCCCTGAGGCATATGCCTGTAATCACCTCGTGCCGGCATCCCGACAGCTCCCTGAGGAAGAGAATTGCCTCATCTTCATCCTTCGGCTTGCCAAGGTTCATCCCGCGGCACCAGACAATTGTATCTGCAGTTATGAGAACCTGTTTTGCGGCAAGAGGCTCACTCCACGAGTCAGCCTTGCCGGCGGCAAGAAACTCTGCAATCTCCTTTCCCTGAAGCTCTTCAGGCCACATCTCTTCAAAGCCTGTCACAGCTGGCCTGAACCTGAATCCGGCCTCCTCCATAAGCTGCCGGCGCCGCGGAGAGGCAGAGGCAAGTATCAGATCATAATCAGACAGGTTGTCAGAAATCATTCAGGCTACGTTTCCGGAGGTGATGATTGCACCTGCCACAAGTGAGTATAATATACCAAAGAGCATGACCAGCTTCATGACCCCGCTGGTGAAATGGAGATGCCGCTTTTCTTTCGCCGTGATCACCCTGTAGATTACTATCGCCAGCGGCAACGCCAGCAGGAGTGATATGTAGATAAGCGTAATCCTGTCGGTCACATACCTTTTCCAGACGAAATAAAGCAGAAAGATTGTTGTCAGGGCAAGCACTACTACTACAAACCGGCAGACAGACAGCCCCATGATCACCGGAAGTGTCTTTCTGCCTGTCTCCCGGTCTCCCTCGCAATCCTCCATATCCTTGATTATTTCCCGTGTGAGGGTGGTCATAAATGCGAACATGGCAAATCCGCCAACCCACCAGAACAGCACAGCCACACCGGGAAAATCAAGTGCGGTCTGGGAGTAATAACGATAGATGGGACCCGCGTCATAAACCACAACCATCATGGGAACCAGTGCCACAAGCAGTGCCACTATTATATTCCCGATCAGCAGTTGCCTCTTGTAGGTAGTGCTGTAAAACCACAATAACCCCGATATCAGGACAAAGAAGATGCCAAGCCATACAAATCCGACCCGGGCGGAGACATAGGTTCCGCCTATAACGCCAAGAACATTGAAGACATTGTGATACATCATTGCCATTCGCCTCGTGACTGTGTTGCCCACGATTATTGAGCCCCTGTTTATCAGGTCAGCCCGTATGTCGAAGTAGTCGTTTATGACATAGCCGGCTGCTGTTATGAGACAGGTTGAGACAACCAGTATCAGGAAGTCAATCCAGCCCAGCCTGAATGTCATGAAGGCGCTTACAACCGGGTCTCCGGCAAGGGTTACAGGCATTGCGCCCAGCAGTGGCCTTATGATTGCATATCTCATCAGCATCATTGTCAATGCCACCACCATAAGGTTTGGCAGCCTGACAAGGGTCATGAGGTCCCTTAACTTCTCACCACGAGAATGCTTCATGATCCATCCAGTTTTTGTGAAGTCGGAGAGCCTGTTCAATCACATCGCGCACACATCCTTCTCCCCCCTTTTTATCGGAAATGTACACAGCTATCTGTTTAATCTCACTGTCGGCATCTGCAGGACATGCCGGCAGGCCTACCATCTTCATGACCTCGAAATCAGGGATGTCATCACCCATGTAAAGGACGCTCTTCAGATCTACTTTCCATTTGGCCACCAGCTCCTTCATGCTCTCCTTCTTGGTTCTGGAATTGAGGTAGATATCTGTCACGCCAAGAGTCCTGAGGCGTTTGATGTACTCCTTTGAGCTGGCGCCGGAGATCACCCCCACACGGTATCCCTTCTTTACTGCAAGCTGTATGGCATAGCCGTCCCTCAGGTTGACGGTCCGGAGCGGAACGCCCCACAGGGACAGGCTTATAGTCTGTGTGGACAGGACGCCGTCAATGTCGAAGACAAATGCTTTTACACCCCGTAACTCTTCCTTGAAGTTGGTCATCTTTTATTTCTACCGTAATGGCCTGTTATCATCCTGCTGACAAGCCTGTATAGTTTCTGGTATTGAGGCGAGAAAGATAACAAATCGATATGACTTTTCACCGTTCCCTTATCCTGCCGGACAGCAGGTCCTGTCTGGGCTGCCTCCGGGCCTGTGCGAAGCGCTTTTCGTGCCGTCTCCTCTATTAGCGGCCGAAGCAGTGCAGGATCAATGCCTGCCCTGGCAGCGATGGCCTCCCCGGTAGTCATCATGAAGTTGGAAAAGTTGTTTGTGAAGACAGCTGCCACATGCAACTGCCGCCTGGCTTCCGAATCACACTCCCAGACGCCTGAACCGATTCCTTCGCCCAGTTCCCTGAGCATGCCAAGTGTCCGGTTGTCAGTCGCCTCTGTGAAGAAGGGTACTTTCCGGAGATCGGGAGGGAAACCTTTCGTAAAGGTCTGCAGCGGGTAAAGTACCCCGGCCCCGGCTGTGCGGCCCAGGGCTTCAAGTGACACGCTGCCTGCCGTATGAACAACCACGGTCTCTTTACCGGCCGTAACAGCGGCAGCCACACCGGCCACGGCAGTATCGGTAACGGAAATTACAAGGATGTCACAGTTCTCAGGGACAGTCAGATCACGGCGCCACTGAGCTCCGCAGGTGGCTGCAAGCAGCCTGGCACTGTCGCCTCCGCGTGAGGCAATTGATAATATACGATGCCCTGCATCTGCCAGTCCGCAAACAAGCGACTCCGCCACGTTGCCGGCCCCGATGAACGATATGTTGTAGGTCGCCACTGTTGCAGGGTCATGGTGTTTTGAGTAAGAATCTATTTGCCGAATTCGTATTCGGCTGCAGCTGTCACATTAATCTGGTAAATCCTCATGCCGTAATAATACGGGGAGTTACTGCTGTTCATCAGGTAGTTGCACTCATAATAGTAAGGACCGGAGATAAGAATCTCCTCCCCCTGCTCGAACTTGGAGAGCTGACTCATCCATTCAGACGGGTTGCAGAAGTAATATACCGCATATGGATCGCCAAGCACTGAAAAACGGGCTGTCTTGTTATCTACGTCATATGAAATGTTGACGTGCACCAGCCTCAGTGAGTCCAGCGCATCTCCGTCACACCCGCATTTGGGCTGTTTCTTGCAGCCCCAAGACAGCACAGCTGCAGCCGCTATCAATATGACCATTGCTATGGTGGATGATATCCTGAATCTTTTCATTGTATGGGCGGATTAGAACACGCAAAATAACGTTTATTTTCCGTCTCTGCAAAAAAGAAAGCCGGAGGATTTCTCAACCGGCTCATCTTCTGTATATTCAGGTCTCATGCCTGGGCTGTGGGCCCGCCGAACGTGAACGGAATGACAGGTCCTGACCCCTTGACCTCGCGTATGGGGCCGTGAACGGCCTCGTACTTTGCGATATTGTCACTGAGTGCGGCAACCAGCCGCTTCGCATGCTCAGGTGTAAGGATGATCCTCGACTTGACCTTTGACTTGGGCACACCCGGCATAATCCTTATAAAATCAATGACAAACTCAGCAGGCGAATGTGTTATGATTGCCAGGTTCGAGTAGACACCTTCTGCCACCTCTTCGCTGAGTTCAATATTGAACTGTCCCTGATTCTTGTTCTCTGACATGATTCTGATATTAATCCTGTTCCACCTCGCTGGTACTCTGTCCGGCGTGCACAAGTGATTCATAATCGTCAAGTGAGCCGACGATGATGTTATTGTACTCCCTGAGACCGGTACCGGCCGGGATAAGATGTCCTACGATTACGTTCTCCTTCAGACCCTCAAGGAAGTCGATCTTCCCGAGGATGGCAGCCTCATTCAGAACCTTTGTGGTCTCCTGGAATGAAGCAGCCGAGAAGAAGCTGTTCGTCTGAAGAGCGGCACGGGTGATCCCCTGCAGCACCTGCTGTGACGTTGCCGGAACCGCATCCCTGGCTTCAATAAGCTTGAGGTCGCGGCGCTTGAGCAATGAGTTCTCATCCCTGAGCTTGCGGGCAGTGATGACCATACCCGGCTTCAGTGTCTGGCTGTCTCCGGATTCAAGGACTATCTTCTTGCCGTAAACCCAGTCGTTCTCATCCATGAACTCCAGTTTGTCAACCACCTGACGCTCGAGGAACTTGGTGTCACCCGGATCAATGATCTCAACCTTGCGCATCATCTGCCTGACTATGATCTCGAAGTGCTTGTCATTGATCTTCACACCCTGGAGACGGTATACCTCCTGGATCTCGTTGACAATGTACTCCTGAACCTTTGTCGGACCCTTGATGGCCAGGATGTCCGACGGAGTGATGGCGCCGTCAGAAAGAGGTGTTCCTGCCCTGACATAGTCATTCTCCTGCACAAGTATCTGCTTCGAAAGCGGAACCAGGTACTTCTTCATCTCGCCGGACTTGGAAGTAATTGTGATCTCCCTGTTACCCCTCTTGATCTTGCCGTATGTCACCTCGCCGTCAATCTCGGTCACGATGGCCGGGTTGGACGGGTTACGTGCCTCGAAGAGCTCGGTCACCCGCGGCAGACCACCGGTGATGTCACCGGACTTGCCTACTGCCCTCGGGATCTTGACGATGGTGTCACCTGCTTCGACCTGCTTGTTGAGGTCGGTAACCAGGTGGGCACCCACCGGCAGGTTGTATGACTTGATCTCTACTCCCTCGGGAGACATGATCTTGATTGTCGGGTTCTTTGTCTTGTCCCTGCTCTCAATGATCACCTTCTCCTTGAAGCCGGTCTGTTCGTCAGACTCCTCACGGAAGGTCACACCTTCGATGAGGTAGTCAAATGCAACTTTACCGGCCACTTCGGAGATGATAACCGCGTTGAAGGGATCCCATTCGCATATCAGATCACCCTTCTTTACCTCCTGGTTGGGCTTGATGTAAAGCCTGCTGCCGTAAGGTATGGTATGTGTTGTCAGTGCTATGCCTGTTGTCTTGTCAACAATCCTGAGCTCACCCAGACGTCCGATGACGATGTCAACCTTGCCCTTCTCCGGATCTTTCTTGACGACAGTCCTCACCTCCTCGATGACGGCTATGCCGCCGTACCTTGCAACAAGGCTAGATTCGGTTGTGATGTTCGATGCGGTACCACCGACGTGGAACGTACGGAGGGTAAGCTGCGTACCGGGCTCACCGATACTCTGTGCAGCTATCACACCGGTAGCCTCACCCTTCTGGACCATTCGGCCCGTGGCAAGGTTACGTCCGTAACACTTCGCGCAGACACCCTTCT
>JAEYZD010000120.1 GCA_023430725.1 Bacteroidota bacterium
GCCTTGATAAGGCCGAGGTTACCCTCATTGATAAGGTCCGGGAGACTAAGCCCCTGATTCTGGTATTGCTTGGCCACTGAGACAACAAAACGGAGATTGGCCTTTGTAAGCTTCTCCAAAGCTGCCCTGTCACCCTTCTTGATCCTCTGTGCTAACTCTACCTCTTCCTCAACCGATATCAACTCTTCTTTACCAATCTCCTGCAGATATTTGTCCAACGACGCACTCTCGCGGTTGGTGATGGATTTGGTAATTTTAAGTTGTCTCATTCTGTTTACCCCTTCGGAAAAATTTTCGCAAATGTACTGCTTTTAAAGTTATTAAACAAATAAATCATTCAGAACCGGCAGGGGTTTGCGCAGTCAGGCAACAACCTGATCTGCCGGTTCTTATAATTATACCTCAAGACTACCTCCTGGTCTGGTACTTGAAGTAAGTTCCGTCCGGCGTAAATCCCTCGACTGACGTCAGACTCTTCCCTTCGCTGGTTGCCCTGCGGATATCAGATCCGCTGTTAACCTTCTGCCCGTTCACGTCAACGATGACTGTCCCTTTCGAAAAACCCAGGTCCCGGAACCGGCCATCAGAAATAGACGTGATCTTAACTCCATCTGTTATTTTAAACTGACTTTTCTCGCCTGCAGTGAGCGGCGTGAATGTGGCGCCGAACACCGAAGAGGACTGTGCCCCGGGAGCTACAACGCCGGTTCCGCCCTCAATATTGCGCAGAACGACATTCTTCTTGCTCTCTTTGCCCTTCCTGAGATATGTCACCTCGAGCTTGTCGCCGGGCCTGTAACGGCCAACCTTTTCCTGTAGATCAGCAGTTGTCTCAACCGGCTCTCCGTTGATCGCAATTATGACATCCCTCTCCTCCAGACCGGCAGCTTTTGCAGCTCCGTCCTCGATCACTCCGGTCAGATATACTCCCTTTATAGCCTTCAGGTTTTCCCGGTCAGCTATCTCCGAAGTCACATCTGTGATATTAACCCCCATCAGGCCTCTCTGAACCTCCCCGAATTCCTTCAGGTCTTCATAAACCTTCTTTACAATAGACGTCGGTACGGCAAAAGAGTTGCCGGCATATGCCCCGCTGGGCGAAATAATTGCAGTTGAAATGCCGATAAGCTCTCCGCGGACATTCACAAGCGCCCCGCCACTGTTCCCCTGGTTAAGCGCAGCGTCAGTCTGAATGAAGGACTCAATCCGGTACTGGTTGTCAAGCAACCCGAGACTTCTGCCCTTGGCACTTACGATGCCCGCTGTTACTGTTGAGGTAAGGTTGAACGGATTGCCCACCGCAAGAACCCACTCCCCAAGGCGAATCGCATCTGAATTCCCGAACCTGATATAAGGCAGCCCCGTAGCCTTGACCTTCAGCACTGCAATGTCAGTGCTCGGGTCACGGCCAATTACCTCCGCTGCAAAGGTACGCTTGTCATTCAGCGTCACATCAACCTCATCAGCCTCTTCAATAACATGATTGTTTGTTACAATGTAACCGTCGGCAGTCACTATCACTCCTGACCCGAAGCCCCTTACCTCCCTTGGCTGGCTTGCACCGGGACCGTAGAAAAATTCGTACAGCGGATTTGAATATGAGGAGCTTACCGTGGTCTTGGTCTTGACATGTACCACCCCATGCACAGTCTGTTCGGCAGCAAACGTGAAATCATTCACTCCTGTCTGCGGCACCATTGAAGTGTACCTCGCATTCTCCTCAATCATCTGCTTTTCCTTTTCACTGCCGGTCACCAGCTTGTCCCTGTCCAGAAACCGGGTATAGATGAAAAGGCCTGCTAGTGCCCCGAAAAGGGCCACAAGCAACGTCGTTATCAAACCTTTACCTTTCATAGCTCTTTTATTACTGTTTTGTTCCTGTTCCGCCACTTTTCAACAAATAGCGTGCCTGCCCAAAAGATTGATATCTTTACAACCACGCCCCGAACGAATTGTTCTGCAAATTTTCGCTTTTTTAACATATTTACAGGTTGATTTTAACGGAATTAACTTCAATTTAACTGTATGAAAATACTCTTTAACAAATATGAGGGTGCCGGCAACGACTTCATTATTGTGAAGAACAGTCCGCAACTCATAGACCCCTCTGACAAAGAACTCATCAAAGGACTGTGCGACAGAAGGTTTGGAATCGGGGCCGACGGACTCATGCTGATTGAAGAGCTTGACAAATCTGACTTCCGCATGCTGTACTACAACTCTGACGGATCTGCAGGTGAAATGTGCGGAAACGGTGCCAGGTGCGCAGCCCACTTTGCAATGAGTCATATGACAGGTTTTCGTGACCTCACATTCATGGCAGGCGACGGTCTCCATACAGCACGGCCTGACGGCCCGGGGAGGACTGAGGTATCAATCCGTGATGTTCCGGAGATAAAGGACGCCCCTGACGGTATCCTCGTGAATACCGGTGTGCCCCACCTGGTTGTATTCACACGGGACTGCGGCATAACTGACGTTGTAAAAAGAGGCAGAAAACTGCGCCGGTCGCCAGCCTATGCCCCGGCAGGCGTCAACGTAAACTTTGTAACCGCAGTCAAAGGAAGACTCCACGTAAGAACATACGAACGAGGCGTGGAAGATGAGACTCTCGCCTGCGGCACCGGAATCACAGCATCTGCCATTGCGGCAGCCCAAACCGGAAAAATTGTCACTTCCTCATCAGTAACAGCAAACGGTAAAGTTGTAACCTGCACCACCGAGGTTGTAACAAGGGGAGGCATCCTATCCGTGAGATTTACGCTCACGGAAAAGGGGGCAACGGATATATTCCTTGCCGGCCCGGCCACTTTTGTGTTCAGCGGTGAAACTGAAATTTAATTTATAAAAGATATGAGAAGCAGTATTCTGAAGACGTACATTTTTCTGATGGTCCTTTTCGCTTTGCGGATGAACGCGGCAGCACAGCCCGGCAACACAGAGCTGATGAATGCAATCAACAGTGTGGACAGAAACTTCGAATCCCTGGATCACCGCCTTGATGTGCTCGAAAAGAATATCGATGACCTGCTCTGGTTTGAGCGGGTGGGAGATATTGCCTTCGTTGACAAAATCTACATCACCGGTCCTCCTCCGGCAAAGGAGAGCAATCCCACAGGCCAGGGCGCGGGAAACCCGTTGAAATTCTGGAGCTATGTCTTTATCCCACGTGATGCAGACCCTTCCCGTAAATACCCGCTTCTTGTCTTTCCTCACGGAGGGGTGCACGCAAACTTCACAACCTACTATACACATATTATACGTGAGATGGTGGCCCAGGGCTATATTGTCGTTGCCGCCGAGTACAGGGGATCAACCGGATACGGTGCAGGCATGTACCGGCGGATTGACTATGGCGGCCTCGAGGTTGAGGATGTTGATGCCAGCAGGAAATACATGATCGAAAACTACGGGATCGTCGACAAAGACCGCGTAGGTGTAGTCGGTTGGAGCCATGGCGGACTGATCGGACTGTTCTGCATCTTTGACCATCCCGAGGCATACAAAGCCTGCTTCGCCGGGGTGCCTGTCAGCGATGTTGTTGCCAGGATGGGCTACAAGGACGACTCCTACCGTGACCTCTATTCAGCCTCATACCACATCGGCAAGACGGCCGATGAGAATGTGGCCGAATACCGCAGGCGTTCTCCGGCCTGGCAGGTTGACCGTTACCGAAACACCCCACTCCTGATTCACACAAATACAAACGATGAGGATGTGAATGTGCTCGAGGTTGAACATCTGATCAAATCCCTCAAGGCAGCAGGCAAGCAGAACTTCAGATACAAGATCTTTGAGGAGATGCCCGGAGGCCATTCCTTTGACCGGATGGATTACGCAGAAGCAAGAAAGATAAGGCTGGACATTTATAATTTCCTGAATGAAGAGCTGAAACCGCCAAAGCCCTTTAAGAACCTTCGTGAACTTCAACAAGCCGGCTACCGCTTCTGATGGCAATGGACAAACTTTACGGCAAGACACTTGAGGAGCTGTCCGCTGTTGCGAAGGCGGCCTCTCTGCCACCCTACGCGGCTAAGCAGATCGCCGGATGGCTATACAGGAGAGGAGCTCCTGAGATAAGCGGCATGACTGACCTGTCGCTTGCAGCCCGCAACGCCCTTGAGAAAGAGTTCGAGACGGGCCTCACTCCTCCTTCTTCTGTGGCTGCCGGAAGCGACGGCACCAGGAAATACCTCTTCCCTGTCAGCAGCAACAGGTTCATCGAAACAGCCTACATCCCTGACCGTGACCGTGCCACTGTTTGTCTCTCGGTACAGTCGGGCTGCCGCATGGGCTGCCATTTCTGCATGACTGCAAGGCAAGGATTCCAGGGAAACCTGACAACTAACGAGATCCTGAATCAGTTCAGAAGCCTGCCGGAGCATGCCCTTCTCACCAATATCGTTTACATGGGGATGGGTGAACCGTTGGACAACCTGGGTGAAGTACTCCGCAGCCTGACTGTACTGACCTCTGAATGGGGTTATGGATGGAGCCCAACCCGTATTACAGTCAGTACCGTCGGAATCAAGGAGAAGATCAGGACATACCTTGAGGAGACTAAATGCCATCTTGCCGTCAGCCTGCATTCCCCCTTTGACGAGGAGCGTCAGGCTCTCATGCCTGTGCAGAAGGCAAACCCTTTGAAAGAGATACTGGAAGCAATCAGGGGTTTCGACTTCGGAAGACAGAGAAGGGTCTCATTTGAATATATTGTTTTCCGCGGACTCAATGACACCCCGGCGCATGTAAAGGAACTTGCCAGGATACTTAATGGTATCCGATGCAGGATCAACCTGATCCGCTTTCACTCAATACCCGGATCCGGATACTCAAGCCCTGACCAACACCAGATGGAAGCCTTCCGCGACAGCCTCACCGTCAAAGGAATCACAGCCACAATTCGTGCAAGCCGGGGTGAGGATATAGGGGCAGCCTGCGGCTTGCTCTCAACACTTGAACAAAACAAAAAAGCATGAAAATCAGATTCAGCGCTCTTCTGGTCCTTGTTTCTATATCCATCCTGAGCCTTGACGGCCAGAGGGAAGTCATGGACTCAATCCTTGCCGACACAGCCTTCACAGGAACTTCATACTCATTCTGCTTCGCTGATGCCGTAACCGGAGAGATCATCTTCAGCCATGACGCAGAGCGAAACCTCTCTTCCGCGTCAGTGATGAAACTCTACCCTACCTCGGTGGCACTGTCTCTTCTGGGTCCTTGCTACAGGTACTCCACAACCCTCTGCCTGGCCGGAGAGTTCAACAGCAAAAAGGGTGTTCTGGACGGCGATGTGATAATCATCGGCGGCGGCGATCCCGCCCTGGGATCCGAATACTTCAGTGAACACTACGGTGATGTGGTTGGCATATGGGTCAAGGCCCTGAAAAACGCAGGTGTCAGGCGTATAAGGGGACGGGTGGCCGCCGCCGAATCGATTTATGACTTCAACCCAGCCCCTGACGGGTGGGCATGGGGCGACCTGGGGTACTCCTACGGAGCAGGGGTTTATGACATCAACTTCAATGACAACAAGTACAGGATATTTGTAACAGGAAAATCCGAGGGTGAACCGGCTGTGATTGACTCAGCCGAAGTATACGGACGCGGGATAAAACTGACAGGCAGCCTGATCTCTTCAGGCAGGAGCAACAGGAGCGATATCTACACTGCACCCTACTCCTCTTCAGCCACACTCACCGGCACCGTACCTGCCGACAGCAGCATCGCAATGAGGACATCAATTCCGGATCCCCCGCTGGCTCTGGTACGAATGCTTGATGAAGCAATGCGGTCAGAAGGGATTGACATCACGGAGAAGCCGGTGTCAGACCGTGTTTCCACGGATGATAAAAGGACCCTAATTATAAGCGTAACCGACTCTCCTCCACTGGCTGAGATCATTAAGGTTACCAACAATGAGAGCGTAAACATGTATGCCGAAGCAATCAGGAAACATCTCGGATACGAGCTCCTGGGAGAAGGGACCTTCAGCGCAGGCTCCACCGTGATCCGCCATTTCCTTGACTCCATCGGATGCGAGCCACACGCATCCGTGATGCTTGACGGCTCGGGTCTCTCCTCAAACAACAACATAAGTGCCCTGATGACGGTAAAACTGCTTGTGCACATGCACAACAGCACTGTGGCAGAACCGTTCGTCTCCTCACTCCCTATGGGCGCAGTCTCGGGGACAATGAAAAACTATTTTCTCGATGATGTGTTTAAGGAAAGAGTTGTGGCTAAAACCGGCACGATTACAAGTGCCAAATCCTTCGCCGGCTATTTCACAACCAACAGCGGAAGGAGGATCGCCTTTACAACCTTTGCCAACGGGTTCACTGTCCCTTCAAGGATGATTACCGATAACATGGAGAGGATTGTCAGGGAGATCATTCTGAAATACTGAGCTGTCATGATGACTCTCTTCAGGCTTTATTTCAGGCCCTCTGTTCCGTTTTAATATACTTTAACATAAAGGATTGAAGAAACCCGTAATTTTGCGGGTCAGGAGATTGAACATAATTTTGTCAGATGAAAAAAGGAACAAAAATAGCCCTGTGGGCCAGTATACCTCTGGTGCTTCTTATATGGTTTGCCGGACCGAGACTCGGCTTATGGGGTGACAGAGAACTGAAGAAGAAAGGTGACGCAGTTGCAGCTCCGGCCCAGGGTCAGGGCGGACAGCAGGGACAGCGGCCCGGCGGCCAGCAGGGCGGGCAGCAGGGTGGTGTGCTTCCTGTTACGGCCACAATTGCACAACCCTCATACCTGACAAACGGCATCAGGTCGGCAGGAACCCTGCTGGCCAATGAAGAGGTTGACATCGTAAGCAAGGTCTCCGGCAAGGTGACCGGCGTATTCTTCAGGGAAGGATCGGTTGTCACGAAGGGAGACCTCCTTGTAAAGATTTACGACGAGGATCTGCAGGCACAGCTCAAGCGTGCCGAGATCCAGGAGAAGATGCTCTCCGAGAAGCTAGAGCGCCAGAGAGTGCTGCTTGCCAAGGACGCTGTATCCAGGGAGGCATTTGACCAGTTGCAGACAGACTATAACGTTATCCTGGCAGACATTAACCTGCTGAAGGTAAGAATCGCCGAGACAGAGGTAAGAGCACCCTTCAACGGAACAATCGGATTTCGGTTTGTCAGCGAGGGCACCTATGTGCAACCATCGGTCAAGATAGCCCACCTCATCGATTATTCACAGATGAAGCTCGAATTCGCGATTCCTGAAAAATATGTATCACAGCAGCTGATGGGCAAGAGAATCTCATTCAACGCTCAGGGTTACAGTGATGAGTTTTTTGCAACCGTCTATGCAATCGACTACCGCGTTGACGAAGCAACACGTACCATCGGACTCAGGGCGCGATATGACAACCGCGACAAAAAACTGGTTCCCGGAATGTTTGCAGACCTCGTGCTGATAACCGACGAAAAGAACAATGCTATCCAGATCCCCTCTGAGGCTGTTGTACCTGACATGAATGAAAAAAGGGTATGGGTCTACAAAAGCGGCAAAGCATCTCTTGTGCCGGTTGCAGCAGGCACCCGGACACAGACAATGGTTGAGATACTTTCCGGCATCAGCGCAGGAGATACGGTCATCACCGGCGGGCTGATGCAGCTCAGGCCAAACATGCCGGTCAGAGTGAACCTGACAGATCTGTAAACGGAAACCGAACCTTTTTAAATTAAAACCGGACCAGATGAGCCTATCGTCTCTAAGTATAAACAGACCCGTACTCACAATAGTCATGAGCCTTGTTGTGCTCATACTGGGAGGTATCGGGTTTACTTTCCTGGGGGTACGTGACTACCCCAGCGTGGACCCTCCCATTGTGACGGTTTCCACATCCTTCCCGGGAGCCAACTCTGATGTGATCGAGACTCAGATAACAGAGCCCCTCGAGGCTGCCATTAACAGTGTCCAGGGGATCCGTTCAATATCCAGCTCGAGCAGCGACGGATCAAGCCGTATCACTGTCGAATTCAAGCTGGAAGTGGAGATGGAAACCGCAGTCAATGACGTCCGCGACAAGGTTTCAGGAGCCATGCGCCGCCTGCCGCAGGATGTTGACCCGCCTGTGGTCCAGAAAGCTGATGCCGATGCCCAGCCGATATTCGCCATTTCACTCAGGAGCGATTCCCGGTCACTGATAGAGATAAGCAACCTCGCTGAGATAAATTTCAAGGAGCGGCTTCAGACAATTTCAGGTGTAAGTGATGTAGGCGTATGGGGATCGAAGAAACTTGCAATCAGGATGAAAATGGATCCCTCACGGCTTGTTGCCTACGGACTGACCCCTCTTGATGTGCGAAACGCCGTGACACGGGAAAACATTGAACTCCCGTCAGGAAGAATCGAGGGTGACAATACCGAACTGACAATCAGGACACTGGGCAGGCTCAAGACAGTAGAAGAATTCAATGACCTGATAATCACCAAGAACGGAGACAGGGTTGTGAAGTTCCGGGATATCGGGAGCGCCGAAGTTGATGCCGAAAACATCAGATCCATACTCAAGGTGAACGGTATTCCCGCTGTGAACGTTATCCTTATCCCGCAGCCCGGAGCCAACTACATAGATATTGTTGATAACGCCAAGGTTGTGCTTGAGAGCCTTAAAAAGGACCTCCCGGAAGATGTGGTGGCTGAGGTGCTCTTTGACAACACAATCTACATCCGAAAATCAATCGACGAGGTAAAGAGTACAATACTGATAGCCTTTCTGCTTGTGGTACTTGTGATCTTCCTCTTCCTGCGCAACTGGAGAACGACACTCATACCTGTGATTGCGATTCCGGTAGCGCTTGTGGGTGCTTTCTTTGTAATGTACATCGCCGGATTCACAATAAATATCCTGACCCTTTTTGCAATTGTTCTTTCAATCGGGCTGGTTGTTGACGATGCAATCGTGGTTGTTGAAAACATATATACCAAGGTCGAACATGGCATGTCGCCGATGGAGGCTGCACGGAAGGGCTCAACCGAAATTTATTTTGCCATTATTGCCACAACTATCTCGCTGGTGGCTGTCTTCTTCCCTATTGTTTTCCTCCAGGGTGTAACCGGCAGACTCTTCAGGGAGTTCAGTCTCGTCATAGTCGGGGCTGTCACTATCTCGGCGTTCCTGGCCCTCTCGCTGACACCGATGATCTCTTCAAGGCTCCTCAGGCACAATGCAATGGAGGGCCGTTTTTACAAATCCACGGAACCGTTCTTTTCCGGGATGCAGAACGTCTACAGGAGAGCCATCTCAGCCTTTCTGAAGAAAAGGTACTGGGCTATTGTTATCATCATTGTTACCGCAGGGGCGATAGGCCTGTTATGGTCCACGCTGCGGTCGGAGATGGCACCGCTTGAGGACAGGGGCTACTTCAGCATAAACGCCACGGCTACAGAGGGAACCACTTTCGATTATATGCAGGCTTATGCCGAAACCTTAGTACCTGTTGTCCGGGAAAATATTCCCGAACAGGAGAACATCATGATGATGGTTAACGGCAACTCAGCAAATATAAGAGTGAGACTTACTGACATCGACAGCCGGAAAAGGTCGCAGCAGGAGATAGCAACATCGGTCTCGCCTCTTGTGAGGCAGCTAACCGGTGCCAGGACAATCGTTTCGCAGCAGCAGACCTTCGGATCGCGGCGCGGAGGACTGCCGGTCCAGTACGTGATTCAGGCAAAGAACCTCGAGGATCTGAAAAGGGTAATACCCGACTTCATGGCTGAAGTATCAAACAGTCCCTACTTCTCGGCAAGCGATGTGAACCTCAAGTTCACGAAACCTGAGCTGACTGTGATCATCAACCGCGAGAAGGCCTCGATGATGGGGGTTAATGTGCAGAGCATTGCCCAGACACTGCAGCTGACGATGAGTGAACAGCGTATCGGGTATTACATCCTTGACGGGAAACAGTACCAGATAATGAGTCAGTTTGACCGCACAAAAAGAAATGACCCTTCCGACCTTACTAATGTATATGTAAGAAACGACCGTGGAGAGCTGATACAGCTTGACAACATCGTCTCAGTCAGGGAAAACAGTCTTCCTCCTCAGCTATACAGGTATAACAGGTTCAATTCGGCCACTATATCGGCTGGTCTGGCTGGCAAATACACCCTCGGCGAGGGGATCGAGGAGATGGACAGGATTGCTGACAAGGTGCTCAATGAAGACTTCAGCACTACCCTCTCCGGCGATTCAAAAGACTTTGTGGAGAGCACATCCAGTCTTCTCTTCGCCTTTGTCCTTGCACTGGTGCTTATCTATCTCGTGCTTGCAGCACAGTTTGAGAGCTTCCGTGATCCTGTGATCATTCTGGTGACAGTACCGCTGGCCCTTATCGGGGCACTTTTCGTAATGTCAGTCACTGGTCAGACGCTGAATATTTTCAGCCAGATCGGTCTGATCATGCTTATCGGGATGGTAGCCAAAAACGGAATTCTGATTGTTGAATTTGCAAACCAGAGGCAGCAGGCCGGACTGAATATCATGGATGCCGTCAGGGAGGCTGCCGTATCACGTTTCAGGCCCATCCTCATGACAAGTCTCACGACAATACTGGGTATCATGCCGCTCGCCCTGGCCACCGGGGCCGGCGCCGAGAGTCGTGTCTCCATGGGTATCACCGTGGTTGGCGGACTCTTCTTTGCCACATTCCTTACTCTCTTCGTCGTTCCGGCAGTCTACAGCTACCTTGCGGCCAGAAAAAATATTGAAAAAATCACCGATGAGAAACCTCAGGCTTAGTGCAATAATACTGTTACTCCTCCCGCCTCTTGCCTCCATGGCTCAGAAAACAATGAGCCTGGACGATGCTATAATGCAGGCACTTGAGAATAACTACTCCCTCAAGATCAGCAGGAATGACGAGACCATAGCGAAAAATAACGTTACTCCCGCCCCTTTCCTGCCAACAGTAACCGGAACCGGACGGCAGTCACAGACCACAAATGATACAGAATCCTCATCTGCCGCCGCTGACAAAAGCAGGACCAACCTCTACACTGCCGGACTGACAATGAACTGGAGGCTCTTTGACGGCCTGGGTATGTTTACCGACTACAGCAGGCAACAGGAGATGCTTGCCATGAGCAGCCAAAGGGTGAAAATCAACGTGGAAAACCTCATCATGAGGGTCTGCTCCGAATATTACAATATAATAGTTCAGCAGAACAGGATGCAGTCGGCCCTCACATCACTCTCACTCTCGAAGTCGAGGTACGAGAATGCTGAGGAGAAGTACCTGCTGGGGGTCATCTCCGGTCTTGACCTTCAGCAGGCCAGGATTGACCTGAATGCCGACAGCTCTGCAGTGCTCACACAGCAGGAGACGGTTGTCAGTGCCTATATCCGGATGACAAACCTCCTCAATGCCGGGCATGAGATCAATTTCAACATTAATGACACTATTATCCTTGCGCCTGCAATTGATGTGGATTCGCTTCGCGTACGAACCCTCAGTTTCAACAACCAGCTGATCCTTGCCCGGCAGGGCGAAAAGATTTCGGAATATGACCTGCAGTCAGTCAGGGCCGAACGTTATCCCACACTTAACTTCAGCACCGGATACAATTTTTCGCGAAATGAATTCCCGTGGCAGGCCGACTCCTACAGTCAGACAAAAGGGCTGAACTGGGGTTTCAACATGTCATGGAATATCTTCTCTGGGCTGGAGACAAACCGCAGGATATCAAATGCAAGGATCGAAGCCGAGAGCAGCAGACTTGCCTATCTTGATATAGAGAATGAGATCCTTGGAGAGCTGGACCTGCTCTACAATACCTACAGGAATAATATCATTGTGGCTGATTTCGAGACACAGAGTGCAGAAGTGGCGCGTGCCTCGCTTGAGATCGCAATGGAGCGTTACCGGCTGGGCTCTCTCTCAGGTCTCGAATTCAGGGAGTACCAGAACAACTACCTGAATGCAATAAACAGGAGACTTACGGCACTCTACCAGGCAAAAATCTCTGAGATAGGATTACGGCTTCTGGCCGGTGAACTTACTGAGTAACACTTTTGCGCCTCTTCCTGTAAACCTGGTAACCTTTCCAGGCAAGCCACACCACAAACAGGGCACCAACTGTATACATAATCCAGTCAAGGTAAGGCAGGATGTGCTCACGCTTGTCATAGGCATAGAATCCAATGACGGCGAGGATGATGTTCCAGATGGTGGCACCCAGGAATGTGTAAAGCAGAAAAGTACTCATACGCATTCTGGCAAGCCCTGCAGGGATTGATATCAGCTGTCTCACAGCCGGCACAAGCCTGCCAATGAATGTTGAAGCCTTCCCGTGTTTTATAAAATACTTCTCTGACTTTTCGACGCTCTCACGCGTTATGAGCAGTACGTGGGCCCATTTCGTGTCGGCCAGCCGGTATAGCAACGGCCTGCCGATCCATACTGCCAGGTAGTAATTAATAATTGCCCCTGTCATCGCTCCGCCAGTTGAGGCAAGAAGTACTCCCCACATTGTCAGCGAGCCCTCCCCTGCTTTCCAGGCAGCAAAAGGCACAACAATCTCTGAAGGGAAGGGTATGAAAGAGCTCTCGATGGTCATCAGAAGGTATATGGTCCAGTAGTTCAGGTTGGCCATGTACCAGTCAAATAC
>JAEYZD010000152.1 GCA_023430725.1 Bacteroidota bacterium
CCTCAAACCTGATGGTTCCGCCAATAAGGAATCTGCAGGCAGCAGTCCACTCAAGCGGATTTGTGATCGTCAGCGAATAGGATTTTCCCCCGAGATTGGTTCCGGAGGCGGTGCCGGTTATCAGACACTTGTCGTCCCATGGATTCCAGGTTCCGTATCCCTGGATGTATTCTCTCTGCCTGCTGAACTCCCTGGTGATGACCTTTGAATCAGGGAAGGTTATTTTTCCACCTTCGAGACTGACGGCAAACATTGCATTCTGGTTGCTGTTCGGTCCGAGGTTTTCGATAGTGTATGTCCCCTCTACCTTCGCTCCGTTCACATGATAGTTGTCAAAAGTGAGGACACGTTCCGAGCCGGTTGTCCCCCTGGGGCCGGAAAGGGTTATGAGTATTTTCCCGCTCCGCTCCACGTCAAACAGGCCGGTGCAGCCGGTGCCGTAATCAATCACAATATTCCTTGGGAAGAATTCCTGTCCGGGAGAATTGATTGTAATGAGCGGACAGCTGTCAAGTATTGATGCTGACTTTTTACCCACCTCTGCAAATACGGTGGCTATCTCCAGTGATGCAAAGGCATCATCGTAGAGGGCTTCGCTGAGTGCCACATCATCGGCAACGTCCGTGGCTTTGGTGTCAATCGGGTCCGATTTGCTGCACGATGACATTATCAGGCCCGTCAGGGCCACAAACAGGATTAGTGTTTTCGTTTTCATACAATTGTTTGTTAAGTGTTCTTAAGCATCTGTGTCTCTTTGACGGCAGAGAACACTCACGGTTTAACGGACGGAGAAAAAAAAAGTTACCCGCGCCTGAGGTATGTGGTGTAGGAGAAGCTGTATTCCCCGGGCTCCTCTGAAAGATAATCCTCCTGTTCCGAGATATACCATTCGTCAGGGCTGATCTCAGGGAAGAATGTATCAGCCTCGAACACGGCATCTATGTGTGTGACCATCAGCCTGTCAGCCATGGGCATGAACTGCCGGTATACAGATCCTCCGCCGATTATGAATATCTCTTTCCCGGGATCACAGAGCTGCACAGCATCTTCTATCGACCTTGCCGTGGCGGCACAGTCAAAACAGTCGAGCTCATTGTCAGTAAGCACAATATTCTGTCTTCCGGGAAGTGGCCTGTTGGGGAGTGACTCCCATGTTTTCTTACCCATTATCAGGCAATGACCCATAGTGATCTCTTTAAATCGCTTCAGGTCTCCGGGCAGATGGGCCAGCAGGCCGTTGTTATACCCGATCCCGTTGTTACGGTCGGTGGCTACTATGATTGTGATCATTTCAGACGGATATTTCCCCTTTTATGGCAGGGTGAGGATTATAATCCGACAGGACAAAATCCTCATATTTAAACTTCAGAATATCATTAACCCCGCTGTTTACTGTCATCCTTGGCAGTGGTCTGGGATCACGGGTGAGCTGCAGCCTGACCTGGTCAGTATGGTTGAGGTATATGTGTGCATCTCCAAGGGTGTGGATGAATTCACCGGGTTTGTAGCCGGTCACCTGTGCCATCATCAGAGTCAGCAGGGCATATGAAGCGATGTTGAAGGGCACACCTAGGAAGATGTCAGCGCTGCGCTGGTAGAGCTGGCATGAGAGCCTGTCACCCGCCACATAAAACTGGAACAGGATATGACATGGAGGAAGGGCCATCTTTTCTATCTCGCCCACATTCCATGCTGAGATGATGTGTCTCCGGGAATCCGGGTTGTGCTTCAGGGAGTCCACCACATTACTGACCTGGTCTATTGCCCTGCCGTCGGCAGCAGGCCATGAACGCCACTGGTAGCCGTAGATCGGACCCAGGTTACCGTCGGGACCGGCCCACTCGTTCCATATTTTCACCCCGTTCTCCTGCAGGTAGCGCACATTTGTACTGCCGCTTAGGAACCAGAGAAGCTCATGGATTATTGACTTGAGGTGCAGTTTTTTTGTGGTCATCAGCGGGAAGCTGCCGGAGAGGTCAAACCGCATCTGGTAGCCGAAGGTGCTGATGGTGCCTGTGCCGGTCCGGTCTCTCTTCTCAATGCCATGTTGCATGACATGGCTCAGCAGGTCAAGGTATTGCTTCATGATTGTTCTCCCGGTTTATTTGCCTGCAGGTGTGATTCTTGCAATCCATCCTCCGCCCGGAGCCAGGGTTATCTGCAGCCTGTCACCTGCAGTGACGTCCTGCTTAATATGCCTGTAATCCTCCCCATGCCGGTCTGCGTTGACACCGTCGCTGAATATCTCCATCGTGTAGCCTCCGGCAGGAAGGAATGACAGGTCAATCTCAGAAGTGAACGGCGTCCAGTCGTTAATTGCTGCGAGATACCATTCCGTGCCGTTCCTGCGTACAGTGACAATATAGTCCCCTTTTCTGGCGTCCAGCACCCTGGTCTCATCCCAGGTGACGGGCACTGCGGCGATGAAGGAGGTGCACTCCTGGTTGCGCATGTAGTTGGACGGGCTGTCTGCAAGCATCTGCAGCGGGCTTTCAAAAACAACGTACATTGCCATCTGGTGAACCCTGGTGCCCTGGCTGGCGGGCCTGTAGAAGACCGGCGTGAAATCGCGCTTCTGCATGTTCACCATGGCTCCGGGGGTGTAATCCATCGGGCCGGCCACCATCCTGGTAAACGGAAGTGTAACATCATGTTCAGGGTTGCATTCCGCACTCCACTTGTTGTTTTCCAGCCCCTTGACTCCCTCGCGTGTGATGGCGTTGGGCCATGTTCGCTCGATGCCGTCAGGCTTGTATGACCCGTGGAAATCCACAAGCATCTTATGCGCTGCTGCCTTTGCAGCCAAAGTATGGTAGTAATTGACCATCCACTGGTCATCACGCTGCATGAAATCAACCTTGATACCCTTCACTCCCCATTTCTCATACTGGGCAAGAGCCTCATCCAGCTGATCCCAGAGTGTTTTCCAGATTACCCAGAGGATTATGTCCACATTTTTTGAGGCCGCATATTCGCACAGTTCCTGAACGTCAAAGCCCGGGGCCTGTTCCAGGACGTTGCCGAGGACATACCATCCTTCATCCAGGATGACATACTCCAGGCCGTTTGCAGAGGCGAAGTCTATATAATACTTATATGTATCATTATTCAGTCCTGCCCGGAAGTCAACGCCGAAGATGTTGTTTGCATTGTACCAGTCCCACGCCACCTTGCCCGGCCTGACCCAGCTGAAGTCGCTCCCCGGTGCCGGCGGCGCTCCGAGGCGGTAGACCATCTCGCTCTCCGCGAGGCTGGCATCGTCAGGGGTGATTATGAAGAGACGCCATGGGTAGGTGCGGGTACCTGAAGTAACAGCCAGGTAGTCCTTTCTCTCGGTAACGTAAACATTCCTGTCATTGTGAGCCTTCACTGCAGCAGGGTATGCCGGCAGAACACCCGTTACCCCGCCGTGACCGTCACCGGTGATCCACAATCCCGGATAATCCTGAATGTCAGCCTCGGAAAGAAGTATGTTGGTCCCTCCTGTCGTGAAAAGCGCCGGCAGGCTGGCAAGGTGCTTTGGACCGACTGTATCCATGGAGGCAGGATGGAATGTGCATTCGTTGTGTGACATGAAGCCCTTTTCGAGTGGATACAGCGCCTTTGTGCCGGCAGGGAGGCTGAAGCCAAACCGTTCGTTTTTCACTGTAACGCTGTCTTTCATTGAAGTTGCAAACCTGTATGCCACACCGTCATCATAGACGCGAAAGTCGATAGCTACTCCGCCCCTGAAGCGAATTGTCAGGGCATTATAAACATCCGGCACACGGCTGTTCCGTCTCGGAACCACGGGTATCAGGACTTCATTGACTGAAGAGGTTACGGCACGGGAAAGAGCCGGTTTCGGACCAGGAAAAGCGACTTCCCCCAGCTGCAGCTCCGGAGTGAGTCCGGAGATAATTTCCCTGTTGTCGTATCTGACCCTGACCGATACTCCCCCGGTGGTCTCAACTGAAAGCTCCGTCCGGCCGTCAGGCGACTTCACATTGTACTCCCTTGACAGCAGGGGCATTGGAATAAGCACTCCTGCTGCAATCAAAATCAATAAAATTCTCATTTCTCCTCCGGTTTTTATCCTTTTCCTTTCCTTCGAGCCATCTCGTCACGGATGGCTGCTGCCTGTTCATAATCCTCACGGGCAATGGCCTCCGTGAGCATATCCCTGAGTTCATCATCGGGAAACTCGCCGTACTCGCTGGTTACGGGCGGTTTCTTTTCGGTGACCGGTTCTGGCGGTTTCTTCTGTTCCTCTTCGGATGTTGTGCTCATCACGATGCCGGCTTCATTGAGTATCTGTGGCTCGATGAATATCGGGCATTCAAATCTGAGAGCAAGCGCCACGGCATCAGAGGTACGGGAATCGATCCTGAACCTTCTCTCACCGTCAGTGCAGAGTATTTCCGAATAAAAGATGCCTTCGCGAAGCTTATTTATCAGGACCTGCTCCACGGTTACACCGCAGGCTTCCGCGAAGCTCCTGAAGAGGTCATGTGTCAGCGGTCTCGGTGGTTCCAGGTTCTCGAGCTTGATGACAATGGCCTGAGCCTCAAACCCACCGATAATAATAGGTATACGCCGTTCACCGTTTTCCTCCGCCAGTATGAGGGCATAGGCGCCGGACTGAGTCTGGCTGTAAGATATGCCTATGACCTTCAGACGAATAAGCTTATTCTGCATAACAATTCAGGTTTACTGCCTGACAGGCTGATACGACAAATATAAATAATAAGACTCTTAAAGACCCGCAGCACTGGAATTTTTATCCACAGTCAGATACTGATAAATTAATTGTCCGGGTTTGCAAATAAGTTAATTTTTATATCTTTGCAGTCCGAAAAACAGAGATCCGGCGGGGCCTGCAGAAGAGTCATGCACAGAGGAGCGTGGCCGCCTCGCGGAGTAACGAAAGAGAGATTGAAAATGTACGCAATCGTAGAAATTGCCGGTCAGCAGTTCAAGGTCGAAGAAGGAAGAAAGATCTTCGTTCACAGGCTTGACGCAGCTGAAGGTGATAATTTAAGTTTTGAAAAGGTTCTCCTCCTTGACAATGACGGAGCTGTAACCATTGGGGAACCAGTCATCACCGGCACAGTGGTTGAAGGCAAGGTTCTTGCCCATGTAAGAGGTGACAAGGTCATCATCTTCAAGAAGAAGAGAAGGAAAGGCTATCAGAAGAGAAGCGGCCACCGCCAGGACTTTACCCAGATAGAGGTATTGAGCATTGGACCCGCCGGAGAAGAGAAGAAGAAAGCTGCTCCAAAGGCTGAGAAGAAAGTAACTGAAGCCCCTGTTGCTGAAGAGGCAAAGGCTGAAGTGAAGAAGGCTCCTGCAAAAAAGACCGCTGCCCCGAAGGCCGCTGCTGAAAAAAAGGAGACCGTGAAGAAGGCACCCGCAAAGAGCGCCAAAAAAACGGATAAGGAATAACCGATAAACAGTAAAAAGACAAGGATATGGCACACAAGAAAGGTGTAGGCAGTTCACGTAACGGCCGCGACTCAGAAAGCAAAAGGCTTGGTGTCAAGCTCTTCGGAGGACAGGTAGTCAAAGCCGGCAGCATCATCGTACGCCAGCGTGGCACCACCCACAACCCCGGTGACAACGTGGGAATGGGCAAGGACCATACTCTCTTCGCCCTCGTAGACGGCACAATTGAGTTCAGAAAGAAAAGAGACAACAAATCTTACGTTTCGGTTAAGCCCGTAGCAGAATAAGATAGCATCACAACAATACAGGACTCCTGAAAATTACGCTGAGGCGCAACTTTTCAGGAGTTTTTGTTTTAATTTTACCCCACCTTTTACAAAAACCCATCTGTTATGTTAACAATCAATCTGATCCGTGAGAACCCTTCGTTTGTGATCGAGAGGCTGAAAGTCAAAAATGTCGATGCTGCTGAGGCAATAAACCTTATCCTTGATCTCGACCGTCGCCGCAGGGAGCTGCAGACTGAGAGCGACTCGATACAGGCAGGGCTCAACAGTCTCTCCAGGGAGATAGGCTCCATGATGAAAGAAGGGAGAAAGGCGGAGGCTGAGTCTGCCCGCAGCGGCATAGGTGCCATGAAGGAGAAGCAGAAGCAGCTTGCGGATACGCTTGAGGAGGTTTCCGCACAGATGCAGACTGAACTGGTGAAGCTGCCCAACCTGCCTCATCAGCTGGTGGCACCGGGGAAGAGTGCGGATGACAACGTCATAGTCCGCAGCGGCGGAGAGATCCCACAGCTGCAGGCCGGAGCCGTTCCACACTGGGATCTGATAAAGAAATATGACATTATTGATTTCGATCTTGGCATCAAGATAACAGGCGCCGGGTTCCCGGTCTACAAGGGCAAGGGAGCGAGGCTGCAGAGGGCTCTGATAAACTTCTTCCTCGACGAGGGGGGCAAGGCAGGCTACCGCGAGATAGAAC
>JAEYZD010000210.1 GCA_023430725.1 Bacteroidota bacterium
GTCCTGAACTGCTGAGGGTCATCCGGATAAAGACCTCGGACTGCCGGGGAGGCGTGGTTGAAAACGTCAATATACGCAATGTTACTGTTGGCAAATGCTCAGAGGCTGTACTGAAGATCAACCTGATGTATGAGCCGGGCGAGGAGTGCAACAGGAGCTTTCCGCCGTTTGTCAGGGACGTCACCCTTGAGAACGTCACTTCGGAAGAGAGCAAATACGGCATTTACATTATTGGTCTTGAAGGGAAAGTGAATGTTTCAGGCATCACCCTCATAAACTGCAGCTTTAACGGTGTTCAGGAAGGCGCCTCGGTCACCGGTGCCGAAGGTATAAAGCTTAAAAAAGTACTTATTAACGGGAAAAAACTTAATATCTGAGTGTTACCTTACAGGATTCCAGCCGTCGCTTCGGGCAAATACATTATCAGGTGTATATCGTTTTGCTTCCCGCCTGCTGAGCTGACGGCTCCATGCGACACGGGTTTCCGGGCTTGCCCCGGGGCCTGTGTTCCTGTACTCGGAATAACGGGCGGTCAGCTCGTTGGCGGGTTTATCCCAGTTGTGCCATCCCTCCGGGAGGATATGGCTGCCAAGCTCGCACCCCATAAAGAGTGTTGCCGCAAACGGACGCCACGGTCTTCCGAGGTATACCCTTTCAACGCCGTCGGCAGCAGTGAGCCTGCAGCGGTTGAAGATATAGCCGAACTCATGATCCTCCACCGTGGAGGCAGCCGTGACATATGAATTCTTTTTACTGTGAATATGACACCTCTCAAACCAGGCAGTAGCGGGACCGAAGATAAAATCGGTGGTTCCCTCAATGTAACAGTCCTCATAATACTGTCTGCTCTCCTGGTTGGCAGTAAGGAGGGTGTCCTGGTTGCCAATCAGCCTGCAACGGCGGAATACAGCCCTGTCGCCGTCAGTGTGCACGGCCACCGCCTGCCCCACCGGCCCGGCACTGTTCTCAAACGTGATATCCTCAGCAGTAAAATCCGATCCCTGTATCCAGATGGTATAGGTACGGAATGTCCCCATGTCCCGCAGGCCGGCATAGTCGTCCCACGTGATGACGGTTTTTTCCGCACCTTCACCCTTCATGAAGAGGTTTGTCACCCAGGATGGGACTACAATCTTTTCACGGTAGACGCCCGCCTTGATAAGCATATAGGTTGTGTCAGACATATAAGCTCTTATGGAGCTGACGGCTTCCTGCACCGAGGTGAATTCACCGGTGCCGTCAGCAGCCACGATGATATGCCTCGGCTGGCCAATCATGGCAACCGATTGCAGGGCCAATATGACTGTGATTGCGAACCTTCTCATGGGTATGATTTTAATTGGAATTTAAAGCACTAATTTAGTTTTTTATTGCTATTTTTCCGTCAAAGCAGAAAACCAAAAAAAGACAAGGAGATGAAAGAGCCGGGGAAATATTCCTTCGGGACAGGAGACAGGTTCTCGCACCAGGGTAAGGCGCAGCTGGAAGCCCTGATGCAGGCCACTACAGAGCTGGGGATCGAAGTGATTCCTGTCTGGAACAAGTCTAACCGGGAACACAATATTGTCCATTCCGAGCCGGCTGATGTACGGGCCGAAGCTGACGCAGCAGTGAAGGCGATGAAGTACACCGGGCCATATTTCGTTGATGCGGATCACATCAATCTGACCACTGTGGACCGGTTCATCGATCATTCCGATTTCTTTACACTCGATGTGGCTGACTACATAGGCCGCAGGGCAGCTGATACGGACATTGAGGGCTTCGCCGAAGCACATCGCTCCTGGTGCGGTGAGTTGCAGATACCCGGTATCGGAAATAAATTCGTGATAACGGAAAAATACCTCCGGGAATTCGCAGAAAAGTTCCTGTTTGCAGTCAATGAGGCCGCTGCCATCTACAGGCACATCGCTTCTAAAAAGGGCGAAGGCAACTTCGTCACCGAAGTCTCCATGGATGAGGTTGACCAGCCGCAGAAACCGCTCGACCTGCTCTTTATCCTAAAGGCACTGGCTGACCTTATGGTACCGGTTCAGACTATTGCTCCGAAATTCACCGGCCGGTTTAACAAGGGTGTTGATTACGAAGGTGACCCGGAGCGCTTTGCGAAAGAGTTCGAGGAAGATATCCTTGTCATCAGGTACGCCGTAGAGAAGTTCGGACTTCCTGCAGGGCTTAAGCTGAGCGTGCACTCAGGCAGTGACAAGTTTTCAATTTACCCTGTTATCGGTGACCTGATCAGGAAACATGACTGCGGACTTCATCTCAAAACCGCCGGCACCACCTGGCTCGAAGAGGTGATCGGCCTCGCCCTCTCCGGCGGCAGGGGACTTGAGATTGCCAAACAGATCTACCGGAAGGCCTATGAACGCCGCGAGGAGCTTTGCGGCCCATATGCCACGGTAATAGACATACGGCCTGAACGGCTTCCGAACCCTGACACAGTTGACAAATGGAATACGCTTAAGATGGCTGGTACCCTGCGTCATGTGCCCGGAGATCCGGACTATAACCCCAGCTTCCGGCAGCTGATTCACGTTGGCTACAAAGTGGCTGCCGAAATGGGCAGCCACTATACGGATGCCCTGAAGGAGAATGAGCATATTATCTCAACCTGTGTGTGGGAGAATATCTACAGAAGGCATATTATCCGACTGTTCACTGACAAATAACCTCCATTGCGATTCCTATGAAAGAGTTTATAAACGAAGATTTCCTGCTGCAGGGAGAGACGGCTCGCAGGCTCTATCACGAACATTCCGAGGGATTCCCGATAATAGACTACCATTGTCACCTCAGCCCTGAGGCTATAGCCACTGACCGTCGGTTCGATGATCTGGGACAGCTCTGGCTGGAGGGCGACCACTACAAGTGGAGGGCAATGAGAACCAACGGGATAAACGAAAGATACATCACTGGAAGGGATACCTCCTTCCGCGAAAAATATGACCGCTGGGCAGAGACGGTGCCCATGACGATGCGCAATCCGCTCTATGCCTGGACCCATCTCGAGCTGAAGCGGGTCTTCGGCATTGGACGGCTGCTAAATCCCTCAACGGCGGCGGAGATATGGGAAGAGTGCACTGCCCTCCTTCGGCAGCCGGAATACTCTGCTCAGGGACTGATAAAAAAGTTTAATGTCGAGGTGATCTGCACCACCGATGACCCTGTTGACAGCCTCGAACACCACAAGGCAATCAGGGACGGGGGATTTGAGGTTAAGGTGTTGCCCGCCTGGCGGCCCGACAGGGCGATGTCACCCGAAGACCCGGCAAAATTCACCGAATACATCGGCAGGCTCGAAGAGGTATCCGGCATCGAAATAAAGGGATTCGCATCCCTGGTTGAGGCGCTTCGTGTCAGACACGGATATTTCGCCGATGCCGGCTGTGTTCTCAGTGATCACGGGATCGAACAGTTTTATGCTAGTGATTACACTGAGAAAGAGGTTGGTGCGATACTGCAGAAGGTACTTGCCGGTACCAGGCCATTGCCGGAGGAGACAGCAAAATTCAAATCGGCAATGCTGTATGAGCTGGCCCTCATGGATGCAGAAAAAGGGTGGGTGCAGCAGTTTCATTACGGGGCCATGCGCAACAATAACAGCCGGATGCTGGCACAGCTTGGTCCTGACACCGGATATGACTCGATAGGCGACTTCACCGTGGCCAAAACCCTGTCAAAGTTCCTCGACAGGCTCGATGCCGGCGGCAATCTTGCCAAAACAATCCTCTATAATCTCAATCCACGGGATAACGAGCTGATAGCCACTATGATCGGCAACTTCCAGGACGGGACGGTCCCCGGAAAGATCCAGTTTGGCGCCGGTTGGTGGTTCCTTGACCAGGAGACCGGAATGATCAACCAGCTGAATGCTTTGTCTTTGATGGGCCTCCTCAGCAGGTTTGTGGGGATGCTCACCGATTCACGCAGCTTCATCTCCTACCCAAGGCATGAATACTTCCGCAGGATCCTCTGCAACATGCTGGGCGAGGATGTTGACAGGGGAAAACTCCCTGCATCTGAGATTGATACAATCGGTAAAATGGCCGAGATGATCTCCTATTATAATGCGAAGAACTATTTCGGTTTCTGAATAAAAGAATACAAGATGTCAGGTTTCAGACGTATAAATGTCGCACTGGCGATAGAGGAGACAGGACTGGTGCCGCTCTTCTATAATCCCGACCCGGAGACGTGCAGAAAGGTAATCTCAGCATGTCATGCAGGGGGTGCCAGGGTATTCGAGTTTACAAACCGTGGCGATTTTGCCCATGAGGTATTTGCGGAGGTAAGAAAATGGGCGCGAAGTGAGTTCCCCGATATGATGATCGGCGCAGGGTCGGTGCCTGACGCACCAACTGCAGCTATCTTCATGCAGATGGGGGCCGACTTCATCGTCTCACCTGTTCTTAATCCTGATGTAGCGCGTATCTGCAACAGGAGAAAAGTGCTGTGGATACCGGGGTGCGGAACACTCACCGAGATATCACAGGCCGAGGAACTTGGCGCCGAGATAGTTAAGATTTTTCCCGGCAGCGCCGTGGGCGGCCCCTCTTTTGTCAGGGCGGTCAAAGGGCCCTGCCCCTGGACCAGCATAATGCCTACAGGCGGGGTCGATCCTTCGGAGGAAAACCTTGAAAAATGGTTTGCAGCCGGGGTGACCTGCGTCGGGATGGGCTCTGCACTGATTACCGATAAGGCGGTAAAGGGAGGGGAATGGCAAGCGCTGGAAGAAACAGTAAGGCACACACTCGGAACAATCATTAAAATAAGGAAGAGTCTGGACTGACCTCCATATCAGGGCCCGGCTGACACAGGATCAAAAAAAGTATTAACCCTTCTAAATAATCATTATGTCGCAAACTGCCGCAGATTCGAAAATGACAAACTACAGGTGGGCCATCACCTCGCTGCTGTTCTTTTCGGTAGCCATCAACTACATGGACCGCCAGGTGCTGTCACTGACCTGGAAGGATTTCATCGCACCTGAGTTTCACTGGACCAACAATGACTATGGCACAATCACCGGGCTATTCTCAATATTCTATGCCGTCTGCCTGCTTTTTGCCGGGAGGTTTGTCGACTGGATAGACACAAAGAAGGGGTTTCTCTGGGCGATCGGTGTCTGGTCCGTTGGCGCTGTGCTTCATGCCTTCTGCGGGATAGCAACATCGGGCATCACTGCCGGCAAGTGGCTTGTGGGGTTTGAGGAGGCACGTAAAATCATCGGCACTGTGGATGACATCGGGATGGTTACATCTGTCAGCGTTACACTCTTTATTTTTGCACGCTTCGTCCTTGCCCTGGGGGAGGCGGGCAACTTCCCCGCTGCAATTAAGACAACGGCAGAGTTTTTTCCCAAGAAAGACCGTGCATTTTCCACTAGCATCTTCAACTCCGGCGCCCAGGTGGGAGCCCTTATTGCACCGATCTCTGTACCTGTAATTGCTGCTAAATGGGGTTGGGAGATGGCGTTCATCGTCATCGGAGCCATCGGATTCATCTGGATGGGGTTCTGGATCTTCATGTACAAAAAGCCTCACGTCCATCCGCTTGTCAATAAGGCTGAACTTGACTACATCAACCAGGACACTATTGCGGAGACAAAGGCAAACAATAATGTGGAGGTCAGGGAAAAGAAGATACCATTCCGTCAGGCATTCAAATTCCGGCAGACCTGGGCATTCGCCTTCGGCAAGTTCATGACTGACGGCGTCTGGTGGTTTTATCTTTTCTGGACACCGGCCTATCTTAGCGATGTCTATGGCCTTACCTCTGACACCACAATGGCAAAGACTCTCATATTCGTGCTTTACGCCATCGTAATGCTTTCCATTATAGGCGGCTGGCTTCCAAAATATTTTGTAGACAAACTTGGAATGAATCCTTATGCCGGCCGCATGCGGGCCATGCTGATCTTCGCATTCTTCCCGTTGCTGGCCCTGCTGGCACAGCCTCTCGGACACACCTCTTACTGGTTCCCGGTAATAATAATCGGTATTGCCGGTGCCGCCCACCAGGCATGGTCAGCCAACCTCTTCTCCACAATCGGTGATATGTTCCCGAAGTCGGCCATAGCAACAATAACCGGGATAGGCGGTATGGCCGGCGGCATTGGTGCCTTCATAATCAACAAGGGATCCGGTGCCCTGTTTGATTTTGCATCTGGCACAACAATGATCAATGGCAAGGTTGAGGTTATGACGAAGGAGTTTCTTGCAACCGGTGCCCAGTATCTTGAGATGCCGATGAAATTCTTTGGGTTTGAGGGGATCAGGGCAGGATACTTCATTGTCTTCTGTGTCTGCGCCGTGGCTTACCTGATAGGATGGATCGTAATGAAAATGCTTGTACCAAGATACAAACCAATTGTAATTGAATAGATATCCATAAGAATATGAATGATTTCAGTGATCTGAAAGGAAAGGTTGCCGCCATTACCGGCGGAAGCGGGGTAATAGGAATGACCCTCGTTAAGGGGCTTTGCAGTGCCGGAGTAACGGTTATAATCCTGGATGTAAAGCCGGAGAGAGGCGCCGCAACTGCTGAAGAGATGACTGCGAGGCCCGACTGTGGTCTGGCTGTCAGCGTGGGGGCAGACGTCACCGACAGGGAGTCGCTCCTCAGGGCCCGTGACCAGATAAGGGAAAGGTTCGGAACACTCGATATCCTAATCAACTGTGCAGGTGGAAACAAGGCTTCCGCCACCACAAAAAAGGAGATTATCGGTATTGACAGGGACCTGGCCGGTTCCTTCTTCGAGCTTGACATCGAGGGGTTTGACGGGGTGTTCGACCTTAACTTCAAGGGGACGGTCCTTCCAACGATGATCCTGGCTGAGGATATGGTGAAGAAAGGGAGCGGAGCCATACTGAACATCTCATCAATGAATGCCTACAGGCCTCTCACAAAGATTCCCGCCTATTCCGCCGCAAAGGCGGCCATCAACAATTTCACCCAGTGGCTGGCGGTCCATTTCGCCCCTGCGGGAGTCAGGGTGAATGCAATCGCCCCGGGATTCCTGCTCACAAACCAGAACCGGTTCCTGCTGACAGACGAACAGACCGGTGAGATGACTCCCCGGGGAAAGAAGATCATCTCGGCAACACCCATGGGTCGCTATGCGGAACCCGAAGAACTCGTGGGCACAATGTTATACCTGCTGTCTGAAACCTCATCCTTTGTCACCGGCGTGGTTATACCCATCGACGGAGGATTCAGCGCATACAGCGGCGTCTGACATGGATCTTGCCGGTCTGCAGTAATTCAAGTGCCTGTGGCTGCGACTGACTGGAACTTTATCGGCTGGCGGTTGTAGTTATATTTGTAACCGGGAAAGAGAAGAAACATGAATCGTCTGGAAGATTTCAAACCGGAAAAGCAATATTTTGTCGGCATCGACTCTGACGGCTGCGTCTTCGATACGATGGAGGTGAAGCACAAGGAGTTCTTCTGCCCCAATACGGTTAAGTATTTCGGACTGTTCGCAATTGCGAAGTATGTTCGCGAGACGTGGGATTTCGTCAATCTCTACTCCGTAACACGCGGAATAAACCGTTTTCCTGCACTTGTCAGGGTGATGGAGCTTCTTGCCGAGAGGTCCGAGGTAATAGAGACCGGTGTGAGTCTGCCCGATATGGAACCGCTCCGGGAATGGATACGAAACGAGACCAGGCTCGGCAATCCCACTTTCACGGAGTATTATGCCCGGAACCCCCACCCTGCCCTCCGGCCGGTTCTTGAATGGACGCTGGCAATAAATGAGGACATTGCCCGCTGGCTGCGCAACACACCTCCGTTTCCATGGGCCCGGAAATCGATAGAAAAGCTGAGCAGGGTGGCTGATGCAGTTGTGGTTTCACAGACACCTCTCGAAGCCCTTGTCAGGGAGTGGGAAGAGCATTCAATTGACGGCTATGTAAAGGCTATCGCCGGGCAGGAACAGGGAACCAAGAGCGAACATATTGCATTCGCAACTGCAGGGAGGTACTCTGCTGACCGGATACTGATGATAGGAGATGCATTGGGTGACCTGCGGGCCGCCGCCGATAACGGCGCCCTTTTCTTCCCGGTGGTCCCTGGATATGAAAACAGGTCATGGAAGCAGTTCCATGACGAGGCGCTTGAGAGATTTCTTTCAGGCACATTCGGAGGCGATTATCAGGAAAGGCTGATTGAAGAATTCCGTAAGTCTCTGCCTGAAGAACCACCATGGTAAAAAGAAAATATTATGATATACTACTCTGAAAGCGGCCCCGAAAGGGAATTCGGGAGGGAACAGGCAAGAGCCGCCCTGAAGACAGTTCTTGAGAATTTCTCCAACCGGAAGAAGGTGCTGATCCTGCCTCCGGACATAACACGCGCCCATTCCGGGGCAGGCATGCTGACCGAGCTCCTCTGGGAAAAACTCGGTGAACGTGTAAGAGATATTCTACCAGCCCTTGGCACCCATGTTCCCATGGCGCAGAGCGAAATAGGAAAGATGTTCGGCAGCGTTCCTCCCTCGCTCTTCCGTGAACACCGGTGGCGCACGGATATTGAGGAGTTGGGCAGGGTCCCCTCCTCTTTTGTCGCAGAGGTCACCGGAGGACGGCTGACTTTTGACTATCCGGTGCAGGTCAACCGGCTGCTGGCTTCCGGAGGTCACGACCTGATCATCTCCGTAGGACAGGTGGTACCCCACGAGGTTACCGGGATGGCCAATTACAACAAGAACGTCTTCGTCGGATGCGGAGGCAGCGAGGCAATAAACAAGAGCCACTTCATCGGTGCCGTGCACGGGATTGAGAACATCCTCGGCACAACTGACAATCCTGTCAGGGCGGTGCTGAACAGGGCATCGGAGATTGCCGCTCCCAGGCTGCCATTGCTATATATTCTGACAGTGGTTTCTCCGGACAGCGAGGGGAGGCTGAAGATAAGGGGCATCTTCGCCGGGGATGATATTGAATGTTTCAACCAGGCCGCAGCTCTCGCACGCGAGGTCAACTTCACCACCCTGCCTGAACGGCTGAAAAAGGTAGTAGTATGGCTTGATCCTGAGGAGTTTAAGAGCACCTGGCTGGGAAACAAGAGCATCTACCGCACGCGTATGGCCATTGCCGACGACGGCGAACTGGTTGTGCTTGCACCCGGAGTGAAGACTTTCGGCGAGGACCATGCAATTGACAGACTGATAAGAAAATACGGTTACAAAACCACTCCGGAGATACTCGCCTTCACGGAGTCCAATGACGACCTGAAGGAGAACCTGAGCGCTGCTGCACACCTCATTCATGGCTCGCCGGAGAACAGGTTCAGGGTGACATATGCAGCAGGCCATCTCACCCGTGAGGAGGTTGAGTCGGTGGGGTACGGTTTCGGGGAGATTGATTCACTCATGAAGCGATACAATCCGGAGAGCCTGCAGACAGGCTTCCACCGGCTTCCTGACGGCGAGGAGTTTTACTTTATCTCCAATCCTGCCACAGGACTCTGGAAAGCAGGCAGTTAAGACAATGAAGATAGTAATCGACGATAAGATACCGTTCATCAGGGGCGCCTTCGAGCGTTGGGCGGATGTGGTTTACGCTCCCGGCCGCAGCATCAACGCACGGATGGTTGCCGATGCTGACGCTCTTATTGTGCGCACCCGCACAAAATGCAACGCAGGCCTGCTTGAAGGAAGCAGTGTCAGGATAGTAGCATCTGCCACGATAGGATTTGACCATATTGATACGGTCTGGCTGGAACAGAACGGCATCAGATGGGCCAATGCTCCGGGATGCAATTCCGGATCAGTGATGCAGTATGTGACATCCCTTCTCCTGTTCCTGGCAAAGAAGCACTCCCTGGACCTGCCATCACTTACACTCGGGATTGTGGGGGTCGGCAACGTCGGTTCAAAGGTGTCCGGGGCGGCAGAGGCGCTTGGTATGAGGGTTCTGCTCAATGACCCGCCGCGACAGAGACGGGAGGAAGGCACAATATTGCATACGGAGGCAGACAGGGGTGAAACTGAGTTCCACCCCCTACGCAAATTATTGACAGATTGTGATATAATTACATTGCATGTCCCCCTGAACCGCGACGGTGATGACAAGACCTTTCATCTCCTGGACCGGCATAACATCCCGGTGATGAAGAGAGACGCCATCCTGATCAACTCATCGCGCGGTGAGGTTGTTGACAACATCGCCCTGCGTGATGCACTGAAAGAGGGATTGCTTCGCGGTGCTGCACTCGATGTATGGGAGGGTGAGCCGGATACTGACCCCGGGCTTGTGGCACTGACGGATATTGCAACCCCGCATATAGCAGGCTATTCGGTTGACGGTAAGGCAAATGCCACAATAAACTCAGTAAGGGTGGTGGCTGAAGAGCTGGGTTTACCGATGCACGGATGGCTGCCTGAGGGACTGCCCCAACCTGCCGAACCGGTGATAAACCTTGCGGGTGTCAGTGAAAACAGCCTTGAACTGGTGTCAAGGGCGGTGTTTCATACCTACCCCATTGAGGAGGATGATCATCTCTTCAGGAACGGAAGGGAAAATTTCGAGTATCTTCGCGATAATTACAGGATCAGGCGCGAGTTCGGCTCCTACAGTGTCAGGACCGAAGGCAGGGAAGCCGGACAGATCCTGCAGAATCTTGGATTTCAAATAATTGAATAACTTAATAGTACTGTAAAGAGAAATGAAAGCAGACATCGGACTGATAGGGCTGGCAGTGATGGGCGAGAACCTTGTGCTCAATATTGAAAGCAGGGGTTATACAGTTGCCGTCTATAACCGCACCACTGAAAAAGTATCCAATTTTGTCAACGGACGGGGCCTGGGGAAGAAACTTATACCGGCGTATTCACTCGAGGAACTCATCTCAAACCTCAGCAGGCCGAGGAAGGTTATGCTGATGGTCAAAGCCGGCAAACCGGTGGATGACTTTATTGAAATGCTTATCCCGCTGCTCGAGAAGGGGGATATAATAATTGAAGGAGGCAACTCGCATTTCCCCGATACTATCAGAAGAACAGCCTGGGTGGAGAGCAAGGGGCTGCTATATATCGGCACCGGTGTCTCCGGAGGCGAAGAGGGTGCGCTGCTCGGACCGTCGATGATGCCAGGCGGATCGAAGGAGGCGTGGCCTTATGTGAAGGACATCTTCCATTCTATTGCGGCACGGGCCGATGACGGAGCCCCGTGCGTCACCTGGATCGGTGACAACGGCGCGGGACACTTCGTCAAAATGGCACACAACGGGATCGAATACGGCGATATGCAGCTGATTTGCGAGGCATACCACCTGATGCTTGACACCGGAGCATTCACATATGAGGAGATGGCTGACATCTTCGATGAATGGAATCGCGCCGAGCTCGACTCATACCTCATCCAGATCACCGGGGAGATACTTCGCTATAATGATACGGACGGAAAACCGATGGTCACAAAGATCCTCGATTCAGCAGGTCAGAAGGGTACCGGCAAGTGGACCGTTGTCAGCGCACTGGATCACGGGGTGCCCCTCAGCCTCATTGGTGAGTCGGTCTTCGCCAGGTTCATCTCCTCGATGAAAAAGGAGAGGATCGTGGCTGCACCGCACTTTGGCAATCCGGCAAAAAGCCCGCTGAAAGATAAGAAGCAGTTCGTGGATGATATCCGCAAGGCGCTCTATGCCTCCAAGATCGTCTCATATGCACAGGGGTTCAACCTGCTGCGTAACGCCGCCGCCGAGTACAAATGGGACCTCAACTACGGTGAGATTGCAATGATATGGAGAGGAGGCTGCATAATCCGTTCTGCCTTCCTCAACAAGATATACGAAGCCTTCAGGCGTGAGCCCGGCCTGGCCAACCTGGTCCTCGACGGCTACTTCTCGCAGATTATCAGGGAGAACAATGAGAGCTGGCGTCGTATCGTCTCAGGTGCGGTAAGGGACGGCATTCCTGTTCCGGCGATGTCTGCTGCTCTTTCGTGGTTCGACAGCTACCGCTCCGAATGGCTGCCGGCAAATCTCCTTCAGGCACAGCGCGACTACTTCGGTGCACATACTTACCAGCGTGTTGACAAACCTGAGGGTGAATTCTTCCACACAAACTGGACAGGCCGCGGAGGCGATACTGCCTCTTCAACCTATAACGCCTGACACGGCGCCTTTTCAACTTTTTTCTCTAATTTTACCTTAAACAAACAAGGCTTATACAATCATGACCAGAAACGTAAACGAACGCGCAGCAGACAATATCAGGATCCTTTCAATGGCAATGGTCGAGAAGGCCAACTCAGGCCATCCCGGCGGAGCAATGGGCGGAGCAGATTTCATCCATATACTCTATTCGGAATTCCTCCGGTTTGATCCGGCTGATCCGCAGTGGATAAACAGGGACCGCTTCTTTCTCGACCCGGGGCATATGTCGCCGATGCTCTACTCGGTGCTCGCACTTACAGGGAATTTCAGCATTGAGGACATCATGCAGTTCCGTCAGTGGGGCAGCGTCACTCCCGGACATCCTGAGCTTGACGTAAAGAGAGGTGTCGAGAACACGTCAGGTCCCCTCGGACAGGGTCACACAATGGCCGTTGGGGCAGCCATCGCAGAGCGCTTCCTGGCAGCCAGGTTCGGCAGGCTATTTGAACACAGGATCTATGCCTACATCTCCGACGGCGGCATTCAGGAGGAAATCTCGCAGGGAGCAGGTCGCCTGGCAGGTCACCTGGGGCTGAGCAACCTGGTCATGTTCTATGATTCAAATGACATCCAGCTCTCAACGGAGACCTCGGCTGTTACATCGGAAGACACTGCTGCCAAATACAAGGCATGGGGCTGGCGTGTGATGGAAATCGACGGGCACAGTCATGATCAGATAAGAGGAGCTCTTCGCCTTGCGGCCGATGAAAATGAGAAACCTGTTCTGATCATCGGTAAGACTGTGATGGGCAAAGGACTCGTTGACGAAGCCGGGAACAGCTTCGAGGGCAAGACCTCAACGCATGGACAGCCAGTCACACACGCCGGTGCATCGTTTAAAAAATCGGTTGCCAACCTTGGCGGAGACCCTGAAAACCCCTTCGTCATTTTCAGCGATGTCAGCAGTCTTTATAAGGATGCGCTTTCAGCAAAGGCTGCCGCAGCCGGGGAATGGAAGCAGAAGAGAGACGCGTGGGCAGCAGAAAATCCCGCTGCCGCAAGTCAGATAAACAGCTTCTTTGAGGGGACAATTCCGGCCATTGACTTTAATGCTGTGACCCAGAAGGAGAATGATGCTACCCGTAATGCATCCGCAGTGCTTCTCTCCCATTTTGCAGAGAAGATACCAAATATGATAGTGGCTTCGGCCGACCTTGCCAACTCCGACAAGACCGACGGGTTCCTGAAGAAGACGAAGCCGCTGGCAAAGGGTGATTTCACCGGTGCATTCCTTCATGCCGGCGTTTCCGAACTGACAATGGCCGCGGTGATGAACGGGATGGCGCTGCACGGCGGTGTCATACCTGTATGCGGCACGTTCTTCGTCTTCTCAGACTATATGAAGCCTGCTGTCAGGCTGGCTGCACTTATGGGTCTGCCTGTCACGTATGTCTGGACCCACGATGCATTCCGCGTTGGCGAAGACGGCCCCACCCACCAGCCGGTGGAACAGGAGGCACAGATACGCCTCATGGAACACCTGAAAAACCACCATGGAAAAAACAGTATGCTTGTACTGCGGCCTGCTGATGTACAGGAGACAAATATCGCCTGGAAACTGGCGCTTGAGAACAGGACTACACCCACGGCACTGATTCTCTCCCGGCAGAATATCAAAACACTGCCAGCCACCGGGAAATCCCGGATTGAAGCCGCCGCGATGGCTTCAATGGGCGCCTATGTCGTTTCAGAGGCAGCCGGAAATCCTGATGTGATTCTTGTAGCCAGCGGATCTGAAGTGGCCACACTTGTCGAGGCTGCCTCACTCCTCTCCGCTGACGGGATCAGGTCGAGGATAGTCTCCGCGCCCTCAGAAGGGCTCTTCCGCAATCAGGATGAAAAATACCGGCACAGTGTCGTCACCCCCGGCATACCGGTCTTCTGCCTGACTGCCGGACTGCCGGTCACAATGCTCGGTTTTGCCGGATCCGCAGGGAAGGTATGGGGACTGGAGAGCTTCGGGTTCTCGGCAGCCTATGGCGTGCTGGACCAGAAGCTGGGATTCACCGGTGACAATATCGCAGGAGAGGTTAAAAAGTTTCTCGGGAAATAGGGACTCCGGGCCTTGAGTGCGGTCCCTCAGAGGGATCGCACTTTTTTTTGTCCCTCAATTGAGCTTTTAATGTAATTTTGTGCCGCCTTAAACTCCAAAATCAAGTGATATGAAAGTACTGAAATGGATCTTTATCGTGCTGCTTGCACTGCTCGCAATCCTGGTTGTGATAGGATTCGCATCGCCAAAGGAAGTAAAGGTGACAACCACCGAAGAGATTAACCTTCCTCCTGCCAAAGTATTCCACTTTGTTGCCGGTTTTATTGACCGCACTGCCTGGGATCCCTGGATCAAGGCTGACACGGCGGCCAAAGTCACCTTCGACATTGTTCCCGGGTATGTTGGCTCGAAGTACAACTGGGAAGGACCCAAGGTTGGAAAGGGTCTGATGATTGTCGATTCCGTTGCAACGGGATCATATCTGCTCAACAGTGTGTCACTGATGCCGGGCAAGTTCATCCCGGAAGAATGGAAATTCACCCCTTCAGGTAACGGCACCGCTGTTGAATGGACAATCACGATGACAGCAGGCTCACCTTTCGGCCGGCTGGCAAACAAGGCTTTCAGGGGGATAATTCAGAAGACAATGGATAGCGGCAAGGCTGATCTCAAGACCTACCTGGAGACTCACGGTGTGCAGTTAAGCAAGCTTACAGAGATAGGAATAGAAGAGTATCCGGCTGTTGAAGCGCTTACTGTCAGTGCCGTGCTGGGCATGACAGAGGTGGCTGCCTGGTTCGGGCAGAGCATGTCCCTGCTGATGGCAGAGCTGCAGGCTCAGAACCTCCAGCCGCAGGGAATGCCCTTCGCACGGTATGAGAATCTTGATCCGGCAACCGGCAGGTTCACAATGATTGCCGGTGTTCCGGCCTCTGCCGGAGGGAAGTCCAGGGGTGACCTCCGGATGGTTAAATACGGCGCCTTCTCTGCACTTAAGGGATTGCATAACGGTCCGTATGATGAGCTGTCATTATCCTACGGAGCGTTGCAGAAGTATGCCGCAGACAACGGGCTTGAACTGAGCGGCGTGGTATGGGAGTACTATCTCTCCGACCCTGCCGAGGCAACCGATCCCACCCAGCTGCTGACGCTCATAGCAATGGAACTGAAATCAAAATAATTTATCAAACACTGCCGACTGCCGACTGCCGACTTATAACGATTAACTACCTGATGCCTGCATACGATATAGC
>JAEYZD010000214.1 GCA_023430725.1 Bacteroidota bacterium
TCCGACCATCTTCATGTTAACATATTATCATACAGGCAGATAACAACCACCTCGTAGAGGTGGAAGAATTGTATTGCCATGCCGCCGCCAGACAAAAGGGCGGGGTGGTTGGGGCATGCTAATACAATTCTTGTTGCTCCCGACAACGGACTACCGACAGCGGACTGCCGGCTGCCGACTTCCTACTCCAGGCTGCCTACAGTCTTCTCCACCTCGTGCAGTATCTCGCATGATTTGACGAGCTCCTTCATTGAAGTGTGGTCAGCATAGAGCGGACGGTCAATATCAAGGAACTCGACATGCTTGCGGATCACATCCTTGGCTTTCTGCACACCGTTACCGAAGTTGTACTCAGACTTCCTGAAATCGAGCGCCTGGGCTGCTGCCATGAACTCAATGCCAAGAATCCCATAAGCATTGTCAAGAATCTGGTTGTTCTTGATGGCGGTGTTCATCCCCATGGAGACGAAGTCCTCCTGATCGGCTGCTGCAGGTATCGACTGTATAGAAGCGGGCATCGAGAGGATACGCTGTTCAACTATCAGCATGTCAGCTGTATACTGGCTGAGCATCATACCAGAGAACATGCCGGCACCCTTGGTCAGGAAATCGGGCAATCCTACGCTGAGAGCCGGATTATTGAGGCGGTTCATCCTGCGCTCAGACATGACTGACACCATTGTGACGCATGCACCTGCCATATCCATCGGCACAGCCACCGGCGAGCCCTGGAAATTGGCGCCTGAGAGCTGGAGATTTTTCTCCGGGAAGAAAATCGGGTTGTCACCCACACCATTCAGTTCAATTTCAACCTGGCTGCGGGCATAGCTCAGCATGTCATGAGCCGAGCCAATAACCTGCGGGGTTGACCTCATCGAGTAAGCGTCCTGCACCTTTGACTTGACGCGCCCCTCCTTCAGATCGCCGCCGGAGATGCACATGTTTATCGCATTCGCACTGCGGATTGCTCCCTTGAAACCGCGGGCTTCATGAAGAAGCGGGGCATATGGTTTCATGTTGGCCTTGAGTGCTTCGAGCGACATCGCGGCGGCTATCTCGGCCTGCTTGAGCCAGTTATTTGCGTCAACAAGCCAGATGGCACTCATCGCGGTGAGCATGTTTGAGCCGTTGATTGCTGCGAGGCCGTCACGTGCCATCAGTCCCGGCACCTTTATTCCGGCCCTCTTCATCGCCTCTGCGCCCTCGAGAAGCTCTCCCTTATAATAAGCCTTCCCTTCCCCCATCAGCAGAAGAGCTATCTGTGACATGGGAGCCAGGTCGCCGCAGGCGCCAACCGATCCTTTCTGGCACGCATAGGGTGTAACACCCTTGTTAAGCATCTCAACGTAGGTCTCGGTGATCTCGAGACGGCAGCCTGAGTTGCCGTGGGCGTGGACATTGATGCGGCCCAGCATGGCACCGCGGACAATCTCTTCAGATGCAGGATCTCCGATGCCGGCGGCATGATTATAAACAAGGTATTTCTGGAAGTCCTTGATCTGGTCATCATTTAGAACCATTTCGGAGAACTCGCCTATCCCGGTGTTGACACCATACATGATCTCATGGGCATCGATTTTCTTCTCGAGCATGGCTCGGCATTCAAGAATCCTCCTGCGCGCATCGGGATGAAGTTCAATTTTCTGTCCGTGGCGTGCCACATTTACAACGTCATTGACTGTAAGTCCTGAACCGGTTATGATTAATGTATCCATAGATTTTAGAATTAATTAGATTGAAAAACTGATTATTGCCGGAATGAAAGAATGCTGGATGACGACAGCATGAGGATGCGTCGCCTGACAGTTCAGGTTAATACAACCCGGAGCGGTTGATTTTTATCTTGTATTCCAGCGTCCAGCTGTGTGCCATGATGCAGATTTACAGCACCAAATATATGAAAAGAATTGAAACTGCATAGTGATGTTTGCCGGCAGCGGAACTTTTGCAGCTCTGAAAAAACAAATCCTGTAAATCGTATCGATTTTTTTCTTACTTTTTAGGTTCAATTTACTGGCCTATGAAACGCAAAATAACTCCTTTGGTGCAGCTGGTTCTGATACCGGCCGCGATCATGTTTGCCCTCACTGCCTTCACCCTCATAAAATCCTTTCCTCAGGAGGATCTGAAGGGTAAATATGAGTACAAGGATTTTGAGACAGCTCTCAAGTGCCGCTCATGTCATCCCGGAATATATGAGCAGTGGTCGCAGGCGATGATGTCACAGGCCTACACCCATCACTGGGATGAGATTGAGTATTTTAACCTGGCGGTGGCCCATGCCGAGGTTGATCCCTTCATGAAGGAGGCGGCTGACGGATGCAACGGCTGTCATACCCCGCTGGCATATATGGGTGGTTCGCTTCCCCCGCCCCGTCCGGAGGAGAAGAGCATGGCAAACGAGTCGGTCTCGTGCGAGGTGTGCCACCTGACGCAGAGGGCGCAGGTTGACCCGCCGGTGAACTTCAGCTATTACATCGAACCCGGCAGGACCAAGTACAGCGGGCGCGAGCCTGAGATGCAGTCGCCTGCACACAAGATAGTTCAGAACGATTTTTTAAAGACAACTGAGTTCTGCGGCAACTGTCACAATGAGATGAACCCGTTCGGTGTGATGGTGAAGAGTACCCAGCTCGAATGGAAGGAGGGTCCCTACGCGAAGGAGGGTGTTCACTGCCAGGAGTGTCACATGCCAAGGGGTGAATACCAGATGGCGCTGATGGGGAAAAAATACAGTGACATGAGGCTGCACCTGTTTCACGGTGCCCATGACCCAGGGAAGGTAAGAGGAACCATCGAGCTGAGGATAGAGCCTGATATGCGCCTGGCTGAACCTGGCGAGACAATCGTCTTCACTGTTGCGCTTTTCAACCAGAAGACAGGACACAAGTTCCCCACCGGATCAGTGGAGGACCGTATCGCATGGCTCGACGTTGAAGCCACTGACGCGAAGGGAAACAGGTATCACCTGGATGTTGACAAGAAAGGTTTCGAGGGCGAAGAGTATACAATCTCCGGAGATTACCTGGCATACCAGGACATGGGCATTCCGCTGAAAATAAAAGACTTCAAGGGTGTTCAGCGCGACGGCATCCCTTATGGCAACAGGATTTTCCGCATGCCATACTTCGACAAGGACGGAAATATGACAATAATGCAGTGGAACACCCGGTCATTCGGAGTTGATTACAGGATCGGTCCCCGGGAGACGAAGGTTGAGAGATTCACCTTCAGGGTTCCCTACGATGCGGCCCCGGGTGAGATGAAGGTCAGGGCCGTGCTCAATTATCAGCTGCTTGTCAAGCCTGTTGCCGATTTCCTGAAGGTACCGTCGGAAGAATCAGAAATTATGATGGTCAATGAACATTTCACAAAAGTTGAAATACTGCCCTGAGAATAAAATTAATACCGAGAATATGAAAAAAACTGCATTTGCAGGCAGCTTCCTGCTTGGTGCGTCGCTGCTTCTACTGCTTCCATCGACACAGGTGTCAGCGATACCGGCCTTTGCCCGGAAATATCAGATCAGTTGCCAGGTGTGCCATACGCCGGCTATGCCGCGCCTGAAAGCATTCGGAGATGATTTTGCCGGGAACGGCTTCAGGATGACCGAATATGAATCGCCCCGCCACTTCATTCAGACGGGTGACGACAGGCTCTCACTCTTCCGGGAGCTTCCGCTGGCCTTCAGGTTTGACGGTCATGTGACTGCAAACTTTGGCGACCGCGGCAGTGTAGACTTTGCTGCTCCCTTCGTTCTGAAGATACTTTCAGGAGGTGAACTATCGGACAGACTGTCATACTACTTCTACTTCATGCTTGATGAACGTGGCCATATCGCAGGTCTCGAGGATGCATTCATAATGTACAAGGACCTGTTCAGGACCGGCATCAACGTCTACCTGGGACAGTTTTCTGCCTCCGACCCGATGTTCAAGGGAGAAATGAGGTATACGATCGAAAACTACAGGATATATTCAACCGCCCCGCCACAATCAACGGTCAACCTGAAATATGACAAGGGGATACTCCTTGACAAGGGATTCGCTACAGGAACTTCGGTGGTGTTCGAAGTTGTCAGCGGCACAGGCCTAGGCCTTGCAGACCAATGGTATGTTTTCGACAAGGACAGGTACAAGAACATGCTGCTGAAGGTCACCCAGGATATTGGTGAATATGCAAGCCTGGGTTTCTTCGGATACACCGGCAAGGAGGCACTTGTGGGTAACACCGGTGAATTCGTAAGCACGGTCAGGATGTATGGACCTGATCTGGTGCTGGATTTCAATGAAAAACTGATCATCGGGCTTCAGTACCTGTGGCGAACCGACTCTGAGGTCTACCTCTTCTCGGAGGAACCAATGAGGGGGAATGTGCTGACTCACGGCGGCTTCGCTGAGGTTATCTACTCTCCCAAAGGGGATATGAGCAACTGGTACCTAACCGGCCTGCTCAACTGGGTGGAGTCAGATCTGAACATTCTTGATTATCGCTCTGCGACACTTCATGCCGGATATCTCCTCAGACGCAATGTGAGGCTTGTGACTGAGTTCACGCAGGTATTCAGCGGTAATCCATATGGCAAATGGAGCGCCGGTTTCGTATCGGCATTCTGATCCGTCAGAAACCTGAAAGATGAGTGGGCGCCGGGGCCCCCTGACACGCTGATGCCCTGAACTATTACTGTCCCTCCGGCGTTAATACGGAAATATTAACCTATGAAAAAACTAATCGTTTTAGCCGCCGTAGCTATGCTTATATCCTGCACGGCGAAAGAGGAGGTCAACAAGTACTCCATTGACCAGTTCTACAAGAATGTAAATACCTGGTTTGCTGCTTTTTCCCCGGATGAATCAAAAGTCCTGGTTTCGAGCAATGAGACAGGGATCTACAATGTTTTTGAGATCAGCCTGAGTGACGGCTCAAAGAGACAGGTCACAAACTCCACTTCTGATTCGTTCTTTGCTATCGATTATGTACCCGGTACCAGCCAGATCCTCTATTCTGCTGATAAGGGAGGGAACGAAATCGATCATATCTATCTGCTCAGTGATGACGGTAGTACGGTCGACCTTACCCCAGGAGATGCCGTAAAGGCATCCTTCAACGGATTCAGCAAGGATAAGAAGGTAATGTACTTCTCAACAAACGGCCGCGATCCCCAGTATTTTGATCTGTATAAAATGAATGTGGGTGAATGGAAACCCGAGATGATCTGGGAGAACAGTGAGGGGCTTGACTATTCCGGGTCAACGAAGGACAGGAACATACTCGCCCTGGAAAAATCCATTTCCTCCAGTGAAAACAGGTTGTTTCTGTATGACAGGCTAACGGGTAAAACCACTGAAATCTCAGAGCCTGACAAACCCGGGTCATACTCAGCTTCAGGATTCACAAATGACAATGCCAGTATCTACTACACAACCGATGTCGGGAAGGAGTTCACCTACCTGGTGAAGTATGACATTGCCACAGGGGGCCGCGAAGTGGTGTACGAGTCGGCCTGGGGCGTGTTGGATTGCATTTTGAGTGAGAATGAGAAATACAGGATGCTCATAATCAATGAAGACGCCCGTATAAAGCTGAAGATTACTGATCAGTCGACTGGCCTGGAAGTAGTCTGGCCGGAAGTCCCCGGTTCAAATATCGAGGATCTTGACATTTCAGAGAGTGAGAAATATCTTCTGCTGGGACTAGGTACATCAAGAACACCCGGTGATCTTTACCTGTTTGAGTTTGGAGGGACGGAACTGAAGAAGCTCACAGATAACCTGAACCCGGAGATAAATCCTGAAGATCTCGCAGAGGCTGAGGTTGTCCGGTATACTTCCTTTGACGGCCTGGAGATACCGGCAATTTACTATAAACCGCTCACAGCGACAAAGAAGGATAAGGTTCCTGCCATGGTAATGGTGCACGGTGGCCCGGGCGGACAGGCAATGACCTACTATGATCCGCTGATTCAGTATCTTGTCAATCACGGGTATGCTGTTCTGGATGTCAACAACAGAGGCAGCGGCGGTTATGGAAAGACGTTTTTCAAGATGGACGACAGGAATCACGGCGACAAGGACCTGAAGGACTGCATCTGGGGTAAGAAATGGCTGCAGTCACAGGAATACATTGACGCTGAAAATATCGGCATAATCGGCGGAAGCTACGGGGGGTTCATGACAATGGCCGCCATGACCTCAGCCCCGGAGGAATTCAAAGTGGGTGTTAACCTCTTCGGCGTCACAAACTGGCTTCGCACCCTGAAGTCGATTCCTCCATGGTGGGGATCATTCCGGGAATCACTTTTCAATGAGATGGGTGATCCCTTTACGGCTGATTCTGTGCGTCTGTACAATATATCTCCTGTGTTCCACGGGAATAATGTAAAGAATCCTGTTATGGTGCTGCAGGGGGCAAATGACCCGAGGGTTCTCCAGGCTGAATCAGATGACATGGTTGAGGCCATCAGGGCTGCCGGGGTACCGGTGGAATATGTCATCTTCCCAGATGAGGGCCACGGTTTCATCAAGAAGGAGAATCAGATAAAGGCTTACTCGCAAATAAAGGATTTCCTTGACAAATACCTTAAGGGGACTGAAGAGGAGGTCTGACGGATGCCTGTTCGGCACAGACCGTACTATTTTATCAATGAAATAAATGAAGGGCCGGGGATGGCAACAGATCTCCGGCCTCTTGTTTTCTGCCAGATGGAGTTATTTGTTTAAAGAAGATCCCCGGTCTCTTCCTTTCTGCCTGTGAAGGGTTCGGTGGCACGGTGGAAGATGCCGTGAACATATGCGATTGCCATGCCGTAGTTGGTTATGGCAATATCATGTTTCTTCGGCTCGCGGAGTCTGTTCAGCAGCTGCCGGTGTGTCACCATGCATCCGCCGCACTGTATTACAAGGGCATAATCCTCCACGGGCCGTGGGAAGCTGTCAAGTCCGGCGACCGTGTCAAATTCCAGCCTCTTCCCTGTAAAATTTGTCAGCCACCGCGGGATTTTCACCCTTCCGATGTCATCACAGGAGACGTTGTGGGTACATGACTCCAGTAACAGCACCCTGTCGCCGTCCTTCAGCTCCCCGATTTTCGGCGTGCCGCGAAGGTACTCCGCGAAGTCGCCCTTCTGCCTGGCCAGGATGATGCTGAAGCTGGTAAGGGGAATCTCGCGCGGGATGGATGCATCAGCCTTGAGAAACACCTGGCTGTCAGTAATCGCCAGCGCCGGCCGGATCGAGGTACGCCGCAGAAATGAATCCACCTCCCTCTCCTTAAGGACGATGGCGGTGCAGTCATTGTCGAGTATGTCACGGATCACCTGCACCTGCGGTAGTATCAGCCTCCCTTCCGGAGCCTCGATATCAATCGGGGTTATCAGCAGGACGATATCACCAGGATTCACCAGGTCGCCTATCAGCCCCCGGCTCTTCAGGGCCGTGGGTGGCATGGCCTCCTTTAGCATCTTCAGCAGGGCAGGGTTGAATTTTTCGGGATGGAGCGCAGAGTATTCCTCAACATCCCTGCCTGTGAGGCTTCTGACTTTTTCACTCAGTTCCGGAGTTACCGGTGTAAGATCACTTTTATTATGGACAATCACGTAGGGAACATCAAGCTTATCAAGCTCTTCTGTCAGTCTCACCTCATGTTCTTCAAACCTGTTTTCCGAGATAACCAGGATGGCCAGGTCAATCAGCTTCAATGCTGCCATTGACTTTTTTATCCGCAGTTCCCCCAGATCACCGGTATCATCAATGCCGGCTGTGTCAATAAAGATCAGCGGTCCCAGACCGTGCACCTCGATGCTCTTTTTCACCGGGTCAGTTGTGGTGCCGGCAACATCGGAAACTATTGCGATATCCTGTCCCACGAGGGCATTTATCAGTGAGCTTTTACCCACATTCCGCCTCCCGAAAATACCCACATGGGGTTTGGTGTCCCTTCCTTTTGCTGTCATCGATTCACTCTTCAATATCCTTCAGGCGGTAACCGCCTTGTACAAGGTTCTCAGGCTTGAGTATCTCAGTGAGTTTTTCCGGGCTTAGATATCCCAGTTTCTGATTGGCCTCGGTTATGCTGAGTCCTTCATCCTTCATCATCCTTGCCAGGTCAGCAGCTTTCTTATACCCTATGAAGGGGAGAAGTGCCGTGGTAACTGAAGGGCTTGACATCACCTGTTTTTCTGCCTCTCCTTCCAGTACCTTCATACCTGAAAGCATGTTTTCAGCCATGGAGCGGTCAGCTGCTATTAGTGTTCTGATGCTCTCAAGCAGGGCGTGCCCTATCATCGGGAGATAGGCATTCAGTTCAAGGCAGCCCTGGGCAGCCAGGGATGACACAATCTGGTCATTGCTGTAGACCCTGTGTGAGCAGCTGATAACAAACTCAGGGATAACGGGATTGACTTTTCCGGGCATTACTGAACTGCCGGCCTGTCTTGCCGGGATTGAAAGGGAGCGCCTTCCGTGCAGGTCTGATGCCAGCATGCGCAGGTCTCCCGCCATCTTCTCCATTGTTATGGCATGAGTTTTTATGATGCCGTGCACCTCTGCCAGTGTGTCAAGGTTGGAGGTGGCATCGGAGAGATTTTCTCCGCGGGTGACAGGCAGTCCTGTCAGTTGCTGCAGCCTGGTGACCACCTCGGAAACAAAGTACCTTGGGACAGTGATTGATGTGCCCACCGCCGAGCCGCCCAGGTTAACCACCTTGATACGTTCGAGACATTTTGAGACCCTCCACCAGTCGCGCGCAAGAGCGTCACTGTAGCTGCTGAGGAGCCTGCCCCATGTAGTTGGGACCGCCTCCTGCATCTGGGTATATCCTATCCGAAGCACTGAGCGGTATCTTTTTTCCAGCTCCTCGGTTCTTTTACGAAGTTCATTTATTGAATCCTCGAGCTTCATAAGGAGGTTCATGGCTGCCACCCGGAGGGCCGTCGGGACCACATCATTCGTAGACTGAAAAATGTTGGCGTCCTCAATAGGGTCAATGTGTTCATATTCTCCGGGTTCCCTGCCGAGTATCTGCAGTGCCCGGTTGGCTATGATCTCATTCATGTTCATGTTTATGCTGGTGCCGGCACCGCCCGATATCGCCGGAACAATGAAATGTTCAAAGTGCTTTCCGGCTTCGCATTCCTCTGCGGCGGCAGAGAGGGCTCCGAGTTTTTCAGCAGTTACAACCCTGATATTCATGGCGGCCAGGTCATACTGTTTTGCTGCCTCCGCAAAAAAGGAGGCTGCCGCAGAATAGCATGCCCGCTTGGTCATGGCCATCGCCCTGTACCACTCCCCGCTGAACCTCCCTTCATCAGGGAAATTCTCGCGTGCCCTCGATGAATGAATGCCGTACAGTGCATTCTCATCCAGTTCCATTTCTCCTATGAAATCTTTTTCACGGCGCATGGCGATATTATTCTCCGTCTCCTGAAACGGGAGGTGAAAGTTTCTTCGACTGTGCCTCCGCCCCGATCTCTTCACTCTTTTTCTGCAGCTCGTCAATGGATATTATCTTGGCGCGCTTTTCTGTCGGAGGATTGAGCTTTTCCGACTTCTCGAACTCGATGACCTGCTTCCTGAGGTCCTCAGGCAGATCCTTCTGGCTCTTAAGGACGATGTCAATGAACTCTTCCGAAAAAAACTGGTCAACCTGGATGCGTCGCTTGGCAACATGGGCGAACTTACCTATGATACGACATATGCTGTCACGGTCCTCGGGGCTCAGCTTCTCTGCCAGGTCATACTCCTCGATCTTTTTAAGCGAAAGAATCACAGGCTCCAGGGCATCCTTCGTTATGACGAAGACGTCATAGTCACCAAGCCTGTAGGTCAGCTGCTTTATCCTGTCTATAGTGTTGGTCGGCACAACCAGGAAAATTGACTTTTTTACGTTATCCTGACTGGCATATTTCTTAAGGTTGTCTGCCTGAGTCTTAATATATGTCGGGAAGTTTGTGAGATCATCGTTTGCCGGGCTTTTGGCGTCAAAGATTATGTATTCACCGCTGATCTCGATTGTGTTGTCAGGATTGCCCCTGAAGGGGACCTTTTCGACATAATTTACATGATTGACATCGCAGATGCGGATGATTGAGTTTTTCACGTCAGTCTCATGCTCTGACCATTGCCTCTTCATTGCCTCCATTCTGTCAGAAGCTTCGCGGAGTTTCTCCTCGGTCAGTCTGCGCCGTTCAGCCTCGAGGCTGTCCTTTGTCTGGTTCAGCCGTGCGATGTTCTCGTTGTAGTTTTTTACGTTGTCCTCCCTTGTTGCTTCGAAGCCGGCCACTTTTTTCGTGAGTTCCTGTATGCCGGCCGAGTGTTCCCTCAGGCGACCGTTAAGCTCCTCGATATTTGCATCCTTGCGGGCCGACTGCACCTCCATATCTCGCACCCGCTGGGAGAGGTTTTCATTGCGTGCTGACAGTTCGGTGATCCGGTTCTGCAGCCTGCCGGTGGTCTCCCGGATTGCCTCCGCCTCACGGGCAAGAGCCCGGAACTCCTCGTACGCGTCGAAGCTGAGGTTCCTGAGTTTTCTCCAGTGAAAGAGCCTTTGCCAGAAGCCGATATCCTTTATCCGGTCAAAAAAGAGGTTCAGTTTTTCCATGAAGACAAAGTTAGCAAATAAGGAATGTTCAACTCCGGATGCCCTGCAGGTTCTTTATTTCAGAGTCTTTACAGGTGCTGTTTTAGATCGGATCTGGATGTTACGGCAAAAATGTTCGGGAATTTCTTTTTTGCTGCCACCTCTGCCATGGCTCCGGCAACGAGAATTTTTCTGGATGCGAAGACGCTGCTGAGCCTGCTCAGGTAATCCTCCGGCTTTTCAAACGGGAGGCCGGTGAGAGATCCTGTCACAAGGATGTCAGGATGCCATCGCTCAACCACATCTGTAAGGGCGTTGAAAGGGGTTGTCTGCCCGAGATACAGGATATCATGCCCGGCCTTTTTTACAACGAAGGCAAAGTACAGCAGCCCCAGTTCGTGCATCTCCCTCTCAGGAAGGAACAGCAGAACCCTTTTCCGGCCGGGATCCTCGGACTGTGGCAGTGAGTCTGTGGCAACCAACAGTCTTTTTCTGAATATGTTCGAGATAAAATGTTCCGAACCTATGTCAACCGAACCTGTCTGCCACATCACACCAACTCTTCTGAGAAACGGGAAGACGATATGTTCAAAGGTTACTTCAAATCCCCTTGTGATTATTGACCTTACAAGGATGTCATTTACAGACTTTTCATTCAGGGCGGTCATGGCTACCACAAGCGTGTCGAGCTGTGTGTCGGAATCACCTGATTCGTTGGTAAGGAGTGCAACCTGGGCAGCAATCTCATCGCCGGTCATAGTGGCAATTTTTGAGATTTTTACATCATGCCGGTTCAGGATGGCTATGTTGATGATGCGCACCAGGTCCTCATCATCATACCAGCGGCGGTTTGTATCGGTACGGTGTGGCTTGATGATGCGGTACCTCCGTTCCCAGATGCGGATGGTCCCTGCCCTGATCCCGGTCAGTTTCTCAAGTTCGGCAATAGTGTAACGGCTCATGCTGAGTGCTCTTTCAGGGTTAAAATTAATATTTTGTATTGATTTCGATCGATTATTTTGTACAAGATTTTTTGTAATGAAAAACAGCGATGCACTTTTCGCGCATCGCTGCAGTTCAAATCAGGATATATATTGATGCCTTACGGCAGAAGAACCTTGTTAATCACGTGGATTACACCGTTTGAACCCTGAACGTCAGTTGCAATGATTCCGGTGCTTCCGTTAAGTGTCGGTGACGGGCTCACTGCTACTGCAATCGTGCCTCCGTTGAGAGTAGGCACATTGCCTGCCTGAAGCTGGGTTGAGAGAACGTTGCCGCTGACAACATGGTATGTGAGGATCGGGGTGAGCTGTGCAGCCGTGAGATCAGCAATGCCTGATACTCCGAGGGCTGTAAAGAGAGCCTGGAACGCGTCGTTTGTCGGTGCGAAGATGGTGAAAGGACCTGCTGCACTGAGTGCGTTTACAAGGTTAGCCTTTACTACTGCCTGAACCAGGATGCTGAATGCGTCGTTGGCAAGGGCAATATCAACAACCGTCGGGGGAAGGAGAACCTTGTCTATCACATGAATGACACCGTTCTTCACGTCAACGTCTGCAGTAGTCACATTCGTGGTCTTGTTGAGTTTAACGCCGGAGGATGCATCAACCTTGAGGCTTATTGTGGAACCCTGTGCCGGGCTTAATGTACTGTAATATCCGGTTGTGATCATTGACGATTTTGCCTCGGTTCCCAGAACATGATACAGAAGAATAGGAGTAAGGGTTTCCTTCGTGAGTGCATCAATTCCGCTTATGCCAAGCTCACTGAAAAGAGCCGTAAAAGCTGCGTTCGTGGGTGCAAATACTGTGAAGTTACCCGTACCGTTAAGGACGTTTACAAGTTCAGCCTTGGTGAGGGCCTGTACAAGTATTGAAAAGTTGTCATCTGAGAGAGCATATTCTGCTATGGTCATGTCACTCACCGGCTTCATTTCTTCTTCCTTCTCGCAGCCTGTAAGTATAAAGATCCCCATCAGGGCAATCATTCCGTAAATAAGTGTCTGTTTTTTCATGATGTTCGATTTATTGGTTATTGAAATTTGAACATAGAACATCATGAAAAAGTTATTGTTCAAAATCAAATATAAAAAAGTATACAATAAATCAATTAATAAGCCAATATCAGGACCTGAAAAGCTTAAATAGGCTTAATAATCAGTGAATTAGAATATAAATGTTAAAATATGTTAAATGTACATATAAATAACAAAGTAATTAAACAAAAGAATTGAAGGCCGGAAGGTGTGCGGAGCTATTCCTTGGTCCAGATACGGGTATTGAGGCTAAGGTCTTCGACGACTTCCGTGATCAAGGTCAGGAAGCGGAGGCTCTCCTCAATGAAGTTGTAATCAGCTGCCGGCTTGAAGGGGCGCAGCTCGAAGAGGTCCTTGTACATGCTTATTGCAATGTAGACTTTGGAATCAAGAAAGGAGAGATGCACGTTTGTGTTCCACTTCTTCCTGTAAGCCAGGATCCTTTCCATGAGTGAAGGTGTGAGGATGTATCTGGCTTCTATCTGGTCATCACCGTAGACGCAGAACTCTTTCTCGAACCGCGGATCCTCAAGCCTGATCAGCTCGCCCCGGCCGAAGGCGGCTGACTGCAGTGTCTGGCCGAACTTGCCGAAGAGTTTCTCAGCTGTGTCAGGCAGCACAACCGTGTGGGTTTTGAAGTGCTTGTTGAAATCAACTATTATAAACAGACCCTTAAATATAATAGTGTATTCTTCGCTCCTGTTTTTGCCGGCTCCGCTGCTGCTCCTGTGTTTGGCCGTAACCTCCGAGAATTCTATATCTGTTTTGCCTATCCTTCCGCGGAAATGATCTTCGCCGCTGTACTTGTCACATGACAGGGTAAATATCCTGCTCCTGACGAAGGTATCCATCGGAATAAATCCTTCCGGGGAATATGCAAGCCCCTCATCGGCATAGCCGGTGATGCGGGCAATAATCTTTTCCTTGTATTCCTTACGGTAGCTTTCACTTACAATTCCTGTTGCCACCAGGCCGGCGAAGGCTGTTATGATAACCGGGACCGGCTTGGGAAAGTCAGTGTCACCGGGTATGAGCAACAGTTCGCTCATCACCGCTACGACAGTTATCAACAGGACTGTAAGTGCTTTTTTGTTCGTCGCCCTGCGCCTGAGGTCTATTGATTCCAGGTCTGGTCGCAGTTCCTTCTCGTAGAATTCCCTGAAGTTGCTGTATCTGCTCATTCTCCGACTAACTGGTTAAGGCATGTTTACCGGAGGTTTAGCGCTTATTTCTTCCCTCATTTCTCCGGGGATCTCAAACAGAGTTCTCCTTTTATAGTTCATCACCGAGGCTATAATATTTGACGGGAAGACCTCGATGCTGTTGTTGTAGAGTGTGACTGCGGCGTTGAATGCCCTTCGTGATGCTGCCAGTTGCTCCTCAACCTCGTTGAGTGTGCCCTGAAGTTGGAGGAAGTTGGTGCTGGCCTTCAGATTGGGATAGTTTTCAACGGCCACCAGCAGGCTTGTCAGTTGCTGTCCGAGACGATTTTCAACTACCACTCTTTCTTCTGGTGTAATGGTCTGTGACAACGCTTTTATCCTGAGTTGTGTTAATTCGGTGAGGAGTTCTCTTTCATATGTCATATAGGCTTTTACGGCCTCAACTATTTTCGGGATGAGGTCATATCTCTTCCTGAGCATGACGTCAATTGAGGCGAAGGCATTCTCCACATCATTCTTTTTCCTGATCAGCGAGTTGAAGATCAGGATTGCCGAGAGAAGCAGCACGACAACGGCAGCTATTATTGCATAGAGCATTCAGGTTGTTTTTAACGGTTCAGCATCGGTTGCACGGCGCAAATAGGCCGGACAGGTAAAAATAGCGATTTTAATCTTCAGAGAGGCAAAAATCGCTGCCAGACGGGTAATTGAAGTGTATGACTTTCTGTCCATGCTCTCCGGCATATTTTTTATCTCCTCTTTTTATTAATTTCATGACATGAAAAAACTCGTAATCCTCACAGGTGCAGGGATGAGCGCCGAGAGTGGAATAAAGACATTCCGTGACAGCGGCGGTCTGTGGGAGCAGTATAAGGTTGAGGAGGTAGCCTCCATAGAAGGCTGGTACAGGAATCCTGACCTTGTGCAAAAGTTTTACAATGAGCGCCGGCGCCAGCTGGAGAACGCTGTTCCGAATGCGGGCCACACCGGCCTGGTAGAGATGGAGAAACTGTTCGATGTTCAAATAATCACCCAGAACGTTGATGATCTTCACGAGAGGGCTGGCAGCACGAAGGTTCTTCATCTCCACGGGCTGCTGACCCAGGCACGCAGCAGCAAGGATCCCGACAGGATAATTGATATTGGTTACCGTGATATCCTGCACGGAGAGAAAGCAACGGACGGTTCGCCGTTGCGCCCCAATATAGTCTGGTTCGGCGAGGCTGTTCCTGCAATGGAAACCGCGTCTGATTTTGCTTCCCAGGCTGACATATTTGCCGTTATCGGCACATCACTGAATGTTTATCCTGCTGCAGGACTAATACACTATGTCCCGTCAAGGATTTCAGTTTTCCTGATTGACCCGAAACCTGTAACGGTCTACACGAATCACAAGGTCCATTACATTACAGAAGGGGCGGGGAAGGGTGTCGCCATACTGGCTGAAAAGCTTAAATCCTTCGCCGTCTGAGCCATCCTTCCAACCCCCATATAACTTTTTTTAACTAATGGGAGGCGCAATAACATGTTGTTGTCCTTTCGTTTCTAAACCTTAATTTATAGTTTGGCGGTTGCAAAAACCAACCACTGCTCAAATGAAAAAACTAATCCTTCCGTTGTTGCTGCTTTTGATGACCTCCGGTCTTCAGGCACAGCAGAACAAAGTTGTTGACCGCATCATCGAACTCGGTCAGACCGATAACCGGACCATGCAGCACCTTGATGTCATATCAAACCGAATTGGTGGCAGGCTGGTCGGTTCCGATGCCTACGAAAATGCAGTGGAATGGTGTGCATCACAGTTCCGCAGCTGGGGTATGGAGGTGATTCTTGATGAGGCCGGAACAGTACCGGTAGGATTCAACCGCGGCCCTTGGTTCGGAAGAATGCTTTCAGAAAACGGGATGACACTTCATTTTGCCACTCCGTCATATACCTCCGGAACCAAAGGTGTTCAGCGTGGCCATGTGCTCATCGAACCGAAGAGCAGGGATGAGTTCGACCGCATGAAGGGAGCGCTCAGGGGCGCATGGGTGCTCATAGGAGGCAAGAATGAAGGGTGGCCGGTGGACTGGTCACCGAAGGCCGACAGCACAAGAGCAGCAGTGATAGCCTGGAATGACTCCGTGTCAAGGATCAACCGCGAGATTATGATGGAGAACAGGATGAACAGGACCAATCCCCCGAAGGAGCTCCACAAGCTTAAGGAGGAGCCTGCTCTCTTCTACCGCGAGATGTGCGAAGCCGGTATCCTTGGCGTTATCCAGTCGTCAACCGTACCCATAAGGGCATTGTATGACAGGAAGAACCTTGACAGGATGAGCTTTGACAACCTGCCGACCGTGTGCGACATCAAGCTTGACGAGCACCAGTATGCCGTTATTGAGCAGATGGCGAAGGAGAGAAGATATTTTCAGCTTGAGTTCGACATTCGCAATCACTTCAAGCCCGGTCCGGTTAAATATTACAGCGTCATTGGAGTGATAAAGGGCAAGAAGTACCCGGATGAGTATGTGATGATGGGTGGTCATCTGGATGCATTCGATGTTGCAACAGGTGGGGTTGATGACGGATCTGGTATAAGTCCCGCAATGGAGGCTGCCCGTCTTATAATGGCAGCAGGCGGCAAACCTGACCGCACAATCCTTGCATGTCTCTGGGCAGCGGAGGAGTTCGGACTTGTTGGGTCGAAGCACTGGGTAGAGACCAACAGGGATAAGCTTCCCAAAATATCAAATTACTTCAACCGCGACGGAGGACCTACACCCTATACGGGCATCACTGTTCCCGAAGCCATGTATGACGATTTCGCGAAGATATGCAAGCCGCTGAACAGCATCAATCCGGATTTCCCATTCACGCTGAAGAAGCGTACTGACCCGCCGCGTCCACGGCCTGAAACCGCCGGAGGGTCAGACCATGCCCATTTCGCGATGAACGGTGTTCCCACACTGAATTTTGAGGGCCCGGACATTAAGGGATACAACTTCAACTATGGCGAGATCTGGCATACCGAGCGCGACACCTATGACAAGAGTATCGCAGAGTACCAGGAGCAGGTTTCAGTTGTCACGGCTGTGATTGTATACGGCCTGGCAAATCTTGATCACATCCTTTCAAGAGAGGGTCTTTACAGTGAGCCGAAGAAGGATTAGGTACAGGGGAATGGGGGTTTAATCATAAGTAACAACTTAATTATCTGTCAGTCATGAAAAGAACGGGGATAACAATCATTTTGCTTGCACTGCTTGCAGCGGTGCTGGTAGCCTTCGGGCAGTCAGGAAAAGTAAAAAAGGCGGAATATCAGCCTATTGACCTGCAGGTTGTACAGGATCAGGATGATATGACCTGGAACGACTACCGGCCGATCCCCGGAAGGAACTGGGCTGATCCGGCGCTCAGGCCTGAGCGTGAGTTCCGTATGGCACTGGTGGCGGTTGATTTCTCAGACCAGCCTTTTGTGATGACACTTCCCAAGGGATCTGATCTCTTTGGTAATCCGCAGATAGATCCTGTCAGGCGGGAGGAAATACCTCAGTTCTATGCCGATTTCTGGCTGAAACCTTCCTCTGTCAATCACGGGCAGACAATCAACGGTTACTGGATGGAACAGTCAAGGGGAAAGTTCGGCATCACCCAGCTTGAAGCCTTCGGCCCTTACCGTATGCCGAGACCGCTCTGGGCTTATGGCCTTAATGAGCACAGGCAGAACAATTCGACTCCTGACGGCAGCAGGGCGAGATACCGCATGGAGCGCGAAATCGATTCGCTTTGGAGGAATGACAAGGGAGACCTGAAGGATAACTATGATGCAATCCTGAGGATCTATGCAGGGTATGATGAGACAGGAGTCTGGCAGGAATTCGGTGAGATGAAGTTCAACAACAGAGATGAGATACCTGCAGAGTGGGGTAATCCCAACCCCGATATGCCCCGGTGGATTCCCACACGTTATGTGGAGTGGACCTCGTGGAAAGCCGGTCAGATGATGTGGGGACTATCCTCCATCAGGCAGGGAGAGAACTCAGGTACCATAACCCATGAGCTGGGTCATTTTGCCTTCCGCATCGGGGACAACAACAACAACCCTTATATCGAGCCGTACAGGCGGGTTGGTTCAGGTACCTGGGACATGATGGACCGGGGTTCCTTCAACGGTCCCGGCGGACCGCACATGCGCTGGGTGGTACCACCCATAGCCGGTGCCAGCATGCCGGCCGGGCTGATGATCCGCAACAGGCTGGTCAACGGGTTCATAACCGAGAATGACCTGATTACCGTAAGCAGGGAAGGTCTTGGCTCTTCAGGTCCCGTTATTGCCCGCATCACCGCACGCGCGGTGGAGCCGCTGCCGGGTGAGTATGCCGGAATGATTGTGCGCCTCGACGGCGCTGAGCCTCATGACCGGACACCGGCAACAGATCCGGCAACAGACCCGCTTTCCCCGGGAACACCCAGGTTCAATTATTATTCGCTTGAGGTGGTGCAGCGAATCGGCTACGACTCATTCTGCCCTGACAACGGCGTATTGCTTGCACTCAATACTGACGAAGAGGGAAGGAACGGCGGCCCGAACCAGTTCAACTGTTTCAACTGGGTTATTGACGCTCACCCGGAGGACATAAATGTGGTTGACTATATAAAGCCCAACGGTGAGAAGGTAATGAGAACGGTGGCTGACTACAGGCAGCTTAATGATGCACTCTTTCATGCCGGACTTAATTCGGGCAGTGAGTTTGAATATACCGATGAGCATAACCGGCTTCATTTTTATGTGCTTGACATTCATCGGAATGAACAGGAAATTATCTCATATACGGTGGGAGTCAGATCACTTGACTCCGAAATTTCCAGGGTCCCGGCCATTGTTGCAGCGCCTAAAGCGGCTGTGAAAATAAGCGGTGATGGAACCGTGGAGTTCACCCTCACAGGCGATGACATCTGCCGCCTCAGTGCCGAGGTCCAGGGAAAAGGATGGGAGGTGAAGCTCTATAATGAGCTTGCTGCGCCCACGGAAGGCAAAAATGTGACTGTCCCGGTATACCTTCAGGCATCTCCTGGATGCAGTAAGAAGGCGACGGTTATACTTACAGCGGTTTCAGAGAGTGACCAGGGAAAAATCTCACAGGCTGTTGCCAGGGTACGTCTCTGACCGAAGAGCTTTTATCTTATAATGTATAATCCGGGTTAATTTCGGATTGCCTGATTCAGTATATTTGATAATGTCAAATATGCTTGTATGATAGCATTTGTAACAGGTTCGAACGGGTTTATCGGACAGAGGCTCACAGAGCAGCTTTCATCTGCCGGTCATTCAGTACGCTGCCTGGTCAGGTCTCCTGAGAAGTTTGGCCGCCTGTCTCATCTGCCCGGTGTCACACCTGTAATCGGTGATCTTGATTCAGAAGATGCCCTGGCCTCGGGTATCAGCGGGTGCGACACTGTCTTTCACATGGCAGCCTATGCCAAACCCTGGTCAAAGGATAAAGGACTCCCATACAGAATCAACGTTACAGGAACCTGTAACGTTTTGAAGGTTGCTTTAAAAGCAGGGGTGAAGCGGTTTGTCTTCACCTCGTCGGCTGCCGTCATAGGCCCTTCACCCGGAACAGAACCGATAGACGAGTCATTTCCCCGGACTGTTCCCTTTTTCAACGAATATGAGGAGACCAAGGCTGCTGCCGAAGAGCTTGTCAGATCGTACAGCAGGGACGGGATGGAGTGTGTTATCGTCAATCCCTCCAGGGTGTACGGACCTGGACCGGTCAACGAGAGCAATGCGGTCACGAAGATGATCAGGCAGTATTCACGGGGGACATGGAGAATCATTCCGGGCGACGGCGCCTGCGTGGGCAACTATGTTCTGGTTGATGATGTCGCAAGGGGGCACTTGCTCGCTGCCCTTCATGGCAAGCCGGGAGAGCGTTATCTGCTTGGAGGAGAAAATCTTACATTTGATCAGTTTTTTGAGACACTTGCCATGCTTACCGGCAGGCGCAGGCGGATGATCAGGCTGCCGGTCAGCTATATGATAGCCGGAGCCAGGATAATGGAGTGGCAGACATCTTTCACTGGCATTCCGCCTCTGATAACAGCGCCATGGGTGAAGAAATATCTTAATCACTGGAGCCTGAACAGCAGCAAAGCCTCTGCTGATCTTGGATATCAGCCAGTATCTTTTGCAGATGGTGCGAAACTGACGCTTGACTGGCTTGAGACTACAGGCAAACTGAGATGAACAGCTCTTCACAATATTATGCAACAGTAACCGGCTCCAGCCAGGGATTGGGAAGAGCCTTTGCCACAGAGCTTGCCAGAAAGGGGCATAATCTTCTCCTTGTTGCGCTGCCGGGAACAGGACTTCCGGAGTTGTCAGCCGGCCTGGCGGAGAGGTACAGTGTATCAGTGCACAACATTGAGACAGACCTGTTGCGTCGCGAGGCGCCGGAAGAGATAGCCGCTTACATCAGGGAGAATTCCCTGCAGGTTGATATTCTGATAAATAATGTAGGAATCGGTCACGGTGGTGAGATAGGTGATTACAGTGATCTGGCAATTGAGGAGAGCGTGTTTCTGAACATGAGGTGCATCACGCTGATGACCAATATTTTTGCACGGGAACTGGGGGAAAGGGGAAGGGCCTGGATACTGAATATCGGCAGTTTCGGAGGCTTCATGCCTGTACCCTTCAAGAGCATCTATTCGGCAACCAAATCCTATATCTATCATTTTTCCCTTGCCGTCAGGGAAGAATTGCGAGACAGGGGCATAAGCGTCAGTGTTGCAATGCCCGGGGGAATTATCACGAATCAAAAGGTGAGGAAGAGACTGAGTGAGTTGGGTCCGGTAGCCAGATCTTTCACACTGGAGCCAGACAGGGCAGCAGTGTACATCCTCGACAGCATGTTCCGGGGGAGGAGAGTCATTATTCCGGGCAGGCCGATGCGAATAGCTTACGCCATCGGATGCTTATTACCTTTCAGGCTGCTGCTGGCCTTAACAGGGAAAATGTTCAGGGGAGTGAACTGAGTGGGTCCGACCGGACAATCAGACTTCCCGGCGATTCTTCCGAGATAATTGATACAGGCTGGGCACGGATTGCGTCTGCCTTATGCCTGGATCGAGATTATCTCCGTTCGGAGGTTCAGGGCATCAACCTGAAGAAGGCTTCCGGACAACACATCACCGACCCCGGTGATGATCTTAATGACTTCGCAGGACTGTAGGGCACCTATTATGCCCGGAAGAGGGCCAATCACCCCCGGAGGGCCTGATTTATCGGCGCTGGCAAGATGCATATCCTCAGGATAGAGGTCGCGGTATGAGGGTCCTCCTCTGTAGTTGAAGACTGATGTTTGCCCCATGAATTCCATGACGGCACCGTAGACCATAGGTATGCCGACACTGATGGTTGCATCACAGAGAACATACCTCGTGGAGTAATTGTCGCAGCAATCGACTGCGATATCATAACCCGCCAGGATTCCGCCGGCATTTTCTTCCGTGAGCCGCACGGGATAGGACATCACCACGATGTGGGGATTGATCCTTCTGAGCTTTTCCGCAGCTGCATCAGCCTTGGGGCGGGTCACATCGCCAGTCTCATACAGGATCTGCCGCTGGAGGTTGCTGGTGCTGACCTCATCTGAATCAACGATACCTATTCTGCCTACCCCGGCAGCAGCAAGATACATCAGAACCGGTGATCCGAGGCCGCCGGCGCCTATAACGAGTACTGACGACTTCTTCAGCATCTCCTGCCCGCTTTCGCCTATCCCTGGAACAATCAGCTGCCTGTGGTACCGCTTCTGTTCTTCATTTGTCAGTTGACTCATCTCTGTCTGTGATTATTTCCGGTCCGGGGAGAACTCTGAAACTGTGCTGTTCATCACTCCCGGGTGCCGTTTCACATGTCTGTCAAATTCAACCACTAACTTATGAAAAATCATTGATACAGGAGAATAAATATAACTAAGCGGCAAATTAAGGACGTGAATGACTCTGAACGGTACGGTTTTTGTGCAATTTCTAATTGCGACCTGCTCAAACTATATAATTTATTACGAATGGGGAAACGGGGGAAAAGACTGTCCCGGCTAATGCCGGGGCAGTCTTGTTGTTTCAGGCACTATATTTGTGACTAAATGTTGTTACCTTAACAGTAATAAAAATGAAAAACAGCTTAATAAGCCTGGCCATCGTAATGGTTGCGGGCACAACTGGACAAATGACATCATGCGATAAACAACCGGAAAAGATTCTCCCTTCCGACCCGGTGGAGATAGAACTGACCCTGAAGCAGAAGGAGGTGGTAGCCTCTGCGAACCGGTTTGCCTTTGACCTGTTCAAACCGGTTGTGTCAGGAGAGAGCACAGGTAAAAACATTATGATCTCACCGTTCAGCGTCACCAGCGCCTTATCGATGACCCTGAACGGAGCCTCAGGTGGTACGTTTGATGCCGTGAAATCGGCTCTCCGGTATGACGGCATGAGCCTGGAAGAGATCAACGATACCTATCGGAAGCTTGTAACTGAGATGATCCCTGTTGACGAACGGGTGGTGATGGAGGTGGCAAATTCCGTCTGGGCTGAGAATCAATTCCCGGTTAAGAAGGAATTTATTGATGCACTGAAGGCGTGGTACATGGCGGAGGCGAGGAATTTCGATGTCACCGATCCCCGCTCAGTTGATATGATAAACGGGTGGATAGAAGAGAAGACGCACGACAGGATTCAGAAGATGATCGCTCAGCTGGAGCCTGATCTTGCCATGCTGCTTATCAATGCTGTCTATTTCAACGGGAAGTGGAAGCATCAGTTTGACATCAAAAATACTGCAGACCGCCCATTTTACGTCACTCCGGGCAACCCGGTCAATGTGCCGATGATGTACCAGAAACAGAAATTCGCAGTTGCCGCTGTGGAGAAGGTAAAGCTGGTTGAACTGCCATACGGACAGGGAAATTACTCAATCGTGGTGGCGTTGCCCGATGAAGGGGTTTCAGTCTCAGGGATTGCCGCAGGGCTCGATTCGGAAAGGTGGGAGCAGTGGATGGCTTCTCTCTCTTACGGGGAGACGGAGGTTGAGCTTTATATGCCGAAGTTCAAATACGACTATAAGCGGAAAATGAATGATGACCTGATCAGTCTGGGGATGGGTCCGGCTTTTGATCCCTCCGTAGCTGACTTCAGCAGGATAAGCGATGTTGAGGTGTTCATCTCCTTCGTCCTGCACCAGACATTCATTGAAAACAAGGAGGAAGGTACCGAGGCTGCTGCGGCGACCGTGGTGGGATTCACCCGTACCTCGCTGCCACCCGAGCCGGAGAAAATCAACATCAACCGGCCGTTCCTCTACTTCATAAGAGAGACAACCACCGGCACAATAGTCTTTATGGGGCTGGTTCGTGACCCTGCGGGACTTTGAGGGCTGTAGGTCACAGATAATTTATATTGTCAGTGTGACCAAAAACGTGTTTCTTTACACGTATGAACCTGACCTATATCGATTTTCTTGTTAGTGCTGTACTGGCCACCATTATGTTCGGTGTGGGGCTGTCGATCAATTTCAACGACCTGCGGCAGATTTACCGTTCGCCGAAGGCTCTGATTCTGGGTCTTGTCTCTCAAATGATCATTTTACCTTTGATTGCCTTCCTGACAGTGGCATTCACCGATCTCCCTGCGACTGTCAAGGTGGGTTTCATAATCCTTGCTGCATGCCCGGGAGGCACAACCTCAGGATTTGTAACTGTGCTCTTCAGGGGAAACGTAGCCCTCTCCGTATCACTGATTGCAGTCAACAGCCTGCTTACTCTTGCCACCATTCCGCTGCTCGTCAACCTGGCCCTGACCGTCTTCACCGGCAGGCACTCCTCCTTCGAGCTTCCCCTTGTCGCATCCTTCCTGCAGATCTTCTTCATAACCCTTCTTCCGGCAATAACTGGTGTATTGCTGAGATATTTCAAGGACAGCCTGGCTGAAAAAATACAGAAACCTGTGCGCACCGTTATGATAATTCTTTTTGCCGGGGTATACATGATCATTGCTTTTGCGAAGGAGTCAAACGGCGGATCCGGGATCACCGGGGCCGATTTGTGGAGTATCCTGCCGTATGCGGTGCTGATCAATCTGGCGGGATTTGCTGCCGGGATGGCCATGGGGATGTTCGGAAAAACAGGACTCAGAACATCATGGACTATTGGTGTTGAGGTGGCACTGCAGAATACCACTCTGGCATTGCTGGTAGCCGGAACGCTTATACAGAGCAATGAGATGGTCAAGCCGGCGCTGGTGTATGCTCTCTTCTCATTCTGGACTGCCCTGATCTATGGTCTGGTTGTCAAGAAATACAACAAGGCGAAACTGTTCGGGGAATTCCGGGGGTAGGGGAGAACTGCGGATGCTACAATTCTTGATGCTCCACGAGCATCCTTATGTTAACAACCTGTTCCACACATATATATAGGCCACCTCGTAGAGGTGGAAGAATTGTATAACCAGACCACCCACAAAACCCCGGGGGCGATTGGGTGGGGTCAACAATCTACAATTCGTAATGGCCGGCGGCCATTTTCACAATTGCCTACTCCACAACAATCTCATCACAGAAGAGCCATGCCCTGTTCCCTGCACCTGCGTGCCACGGCGGACAGGTGATCTCACCCCTGGCAATAACATGAATATACCGGGCATTGACTGCCGGGAACGCTGTGAAGTATGGTCCGCTCATTTTGTCTTGCACCTTTGGGTCAACTCCGGTCATCAAGGGTGACAAATCAGTGTATGTATTACCGTCAGCCGACCATGAATATTCAACACTCTTCGGAAGGAAGATCCAGCTTCCGACAGCAGCCATGTACGTGGAGCCTATCAGTGAGACTGCGGTTATTTTTCCGAGGTCAATAACCACATCCATATCGGTACCCTCAAACCCCTGCCACTGACCGTCATTGAAATCGCCGCTTCCGCTGATGCCGTTGACGAGTGTCAGGTCTCCGTGCCCCTTGTACCTGTCTGAGAACAGAATGTTGTATTGCACCTTCATCCCGGTGGCTTTATTGATGTTGATGCTCTTCGTACTGATGCCTCCCATTATCCTCCCGTCATTAAAAATTGCAGCCTTCACGGTGGTTTTTCCGGTTATTTTCAGGGGTTTGTCATAGACAGGAGATCCGGCGACGGGATCTGTGTCGTCTGTTGTATACCTGATTTCCGGCGACGGCTGCTCCGATGTCATCTCAAGGGTGATGTCACCTGATGCTTCGTCCCTCGCGGCTGACATATCAACGTGAAATGAGCCGCGGGAATAGTTCAGCCCTGCCGCGTCAAACCTCTCCATCATCTTCGGCAAACGCCGGTTGAACCCTTCCCAGTCCCGCTTCTCCTCCGGGGACCAAACGACTTCAGCGAGTGCGGTCAGGCGTGGCAGCATCATATACTCAGCTGTTTTACCGTCGGTTATGTATTCAGTCCAGAGGCAACCCTGGGCTCCGATAATAAATTTCGCCTCTTCCTCAGAGAGTTCGGGAGGCACTGGTTCAAACGTGTATACCTTCTTCAGTGTCAGCAGTCCGCGGAATGATTCCGGCTCGGTGGCCGGATCTCCCTGGTAAACATTGAAATAGCAGTGTGATACAGGAGCCATGACAGCTTTATGGCCTGACCTTGCAGCTGCCATGCCGCCCTCGAATCCCTGCCATGACATCACTGTGGCTTCAGGGGCCAGTCCACCCTGCAGTATCTCATCCCAGCCGATCAGTCTTCTCCCTTTCGAGCTAAGGAACTTTTCAATCCGTTTGATGAACCAGCTCTGAAGTTCAGCTTCCCCCGCCAGTCCTTCCTCACGGATTCTTGCCTGGCAGTCGGGACACCTCTTCCATTCGGTCTTGTCAGCCTCATCACCGCCAACGTGGATATATTCAGACGGGAAGAGTTCCATTACCTCGGTCAGCACATCCTCAATGAATGCAAAGGTCTCATCTTTGCCCGCGCAATAGATGTCGGTTATAGGCCAAACTCCGCCGGGAGGAACGGTAAAGGGTCCTCCGGTGCATGAATATTCAGGATAGGCGGCAAGCGCCGAACCAACGTGTGCCGGCATCTCGATCTCAGGCACTACAGTAATATATTTCCTGGCAGCATAATCCACCACTTCCCTTATCTCTTCCTGCGTATAGAATCCTCCGTATGTTGCCGGTTCTCCCGGTTTCTGAGGTTCCCTTGAATCCCAGGGCATCTCTTCGCGGTCAACCCGCCATGCGCCCACCTCAGTTAGCTTTGGATATTTCTTTATCTCAATGCGCCATCCCTGGTCATCGACGAGGTGCCAGTGGAAGACATTGATTTTGTGCATGGCCAGAATGTCAATATACCGCTTAATGAAGGCCACGTCGAAAAAGTGTCTGCTGACATCAAGGTGCATGCCCCGCCACCCGAAACGGGGATAATCGGTCACCGAGACACATGGCATCGTCCACTTCACATCCGCTGCAGTCGCTTCGCCAAAAATCTGCGGTGGAAGCAGCTGCCTGACAGTCTGTATGCCGCGAAAGAGACCTTCGGAGGTCCCGGCTGTAAGTGTTATGCCCTTCCTTTGCACCTTCAGGCTGTACTCCTCATCCCTCCACTCTGCTGAGGCATCAATCACAAGGAGGATGTCGCCTTCGGTTCCTTCGGCAGTTGCCAGCTCAAATCCTGTTGCCGGACGCAGTGTCGAGGCAAGTTCTTCAGCCATTATTGCGGTAGCTACGCCTCCCGACCAGGTGATACGCGTATCCTTCTCCAGTCTGAAGTTCCCTGTTTTTATATTCATTTCAGCAGGGTGCGGTATGATGGCAGGAGTCTTATCCTGCCTGGTATTGCATGCCGTCAGGAGCAGCACTGCGGCAAGGCCGGTTAACAGAGTGCGCGGATACATTTTATTGTTTATTTAATTACTTCAATATCAAATATTTCATGTCGGTCAAACTGCAGCCAGTATTTAATTGAATTCTTCCTGACCAGTTCCCAGTAGATATCGCTGTCAAGTCCGTGGATAAAATTGATCTCCCTGAGTTCTCCCGATACCCTGTCTGCCAGTTCCTTCTTCAGTGTGATGCGGATTGTGATATCCCTGTGGGTGAAGTCGGCAGCTGCGAAGAACGGTTTTTCAGTGCTGACGGTAAGGAGTCCGTGGCCAGGTGTGGCCCCCGTGCTCACCTGGATGCCGTCGTTCATGCAGCTCAGCGGCGGGATGGCTCCGGCATGGGTTGTCACAGACATCTCATCAACGCCTGTGCAGAAATACTCCCGCGCCCTGATGCCCATCTTGACTCCAATTATGGCGAACACTCCAAGGTGGCGGTGAAGCTCATTGGCTATCACACCCGAAGTCCATTCATCCTCACCGTATTTGTTCCGGATTTCAGTTACGAACGGTTGTATGTCCGGCATGTAGAACGATGTATCAGAAGGCATTCCTTTGATCACCTGCATCCGTTCCACAGTCTCTCCGTTGAGAAGTTTTGCTGCCGCACTGCCAAGTTCTCTTATATCTTTGGGAACGAAGTATTTGTCGTCACCCTCCCGCCCGTTCCCGGCGAAAAGCTCCGGGAAATGGAGCAGCAGTGGAAGCATCTCATCGAATGCTGTATAGACGAAGCTGTGTGAAGGCATTGAACTTATCAGCTCCCTTATCCTGGCGGCATAGGGAGTGTGAAGTTCACCGATGGTTTCTATAAGATCTTCATTCCAGAACCCGGTTCCGCCGCCTCCGGCAACAATCACGGGTAAATTTCCGGCAAGCACCTTCTCTGCTGCTGCCGGATCACTCCTGTAGTTCAGCCCCTCTTTCCCCGGCAGCCCACTGTTGCTCCAGTAAAGCTGCTTCACCCTGGACGTGTACGAGGGAGAGCTCTCCATGGCTTCCGCCGAAGTCTTCAGAGAGCCAAGGGCAATGAATTTTACGGGAGTTGTTTCTGAGGCCAGCACTTTTTCAATCAGTGCAACAGCCCCTCCGGGTTCAGCCACGGGCAGACCCTCATGATGCAGTGCATCAACCATCTTTCTGATGTTTTCATAAGCCACCGGTGCCTTATGAAACCCGTCTGAAACAGTGATGGCAAGAATCCTTACATCGGGTGACGCCATCATCATGCAGATTGCCTTCAGGTCGTCAATCCCGCCGTCGCTGTCGATTATCACATAGTGCCTCGGTTTCCAGGGGTGGGCTCCCATAGGGATGACAACCAGAAGGATGAGTACAGTCAGTATAATTCGCTTCATTTATCTCCTTTTTGTCAAATGTAATAATTATGGCTGAATACGCGGAAGTGAGCCCCGGATGACACAACATGACAGTCCGCATTGGCACGGTTTTTCTTTTTTTATTATATTGACAGCCCTAAACTCAATTCAGTGAACAGGAGGAGCTGGTTATTGATTTTTACCGGGCTGATCATCGGGGTACTGATCTTTGCCGGTTTTGGAAAGGCCGTTGAAGCCACATCAACGAATGATTTCTGCGCCAGTTGCCATGTGCATCCGCAGGCAACAGCCAGCTGGAAACAGGGAGTGCATTATGCCACACAGTCGGGTTACCGTGTCACCTGTGCCGAGTGTCACCTTCCGCCGAAGGGTGAGGGTTACATTGTGGAGAAGGCGAAGACCGGTATGCGTGATCTCTGGAGTCACTGGACCAAGGATTCGGCTGATTTTGATTGGGATGCAGCATCAACGCTTGAGAGAGCCTCGAAACATGTCTACAACTCCAGCTGCCTGCACTGCCACGAAAATCTCTTCCCTGCGAAGCTGACACGGGAAGGATCTGACGCCCACCTTTATTACAAGCAGATGACCGAAAAGGGGGAGGACCTGCAGTGTATCAGCTGTCACCTCAATTCAGGACACTATATCGAGGGTTATCTTCACGGAAGCAACACAGGATTCGCCGCAGCCGCCACCCGGTCAGACACCCTCTTCGAATCTCCTGCCACGGTCACTGCATTTGAAGATTTTACCGAGCAGATTCCCGGATCGGGAGTATCGTTCCGGATGATGGCGGTTCCTGGAGGCGGGTTCACCATGGGCAGCCCGGATGAGGAGCCGCTTCGCGACAGCGATGAGGAGCAGAAGGAGGTGAAGGTCGATTCCTTCTTCATCGCCGAAGTTGAGGTGACTTGGGATGAGTACATGGAGTTTTACAGGCAGACGGCATCAGAGGGGAGGACAACCGACACTGAAGGAGCCAGGGCGAAGGCGGCAGGCGTTGACGCCATTAGCGGAGCCACCCCCCCCTACGGCAAACCCGATCAGAACTGGGGGATGGGACAAAGGCCTGCCATCTCGATGAGCTGGCAGGCAGCTGAAACCTACTGCAGGTGGCTCTCAGGCATAACAGGAAAGAATTACCGTCTGCCCACCGAGGCGGAATGGGAATACGCCTGCCGTGCCGGAACTACGACACCATACTTCTTCCCCGGTGACCCGGCGAAGTTTGAAAAGAAGGGACTCTTTGGCGGGAAACAGGATACATCGGTGATTGCCAGCTATGTGGTCTACCAGGGCAACAGCCCGTCGAAGACGCAGGAGCCTCCAGCGGTTAAAGCCAATCCGTGGGGATTGAAGAATATGAGCGGGAACGTTGCCGAGTTCTGTTCGGATATTTACGAAGGTACCAACGAGCATGTCATCAGGGGCGGGTCATTCCGTGACGGTGCGGCAGGTGTCCGCAGCGCTGTGCGTGACCATACCCGGACTGATGAATGGCTGAAGACCGATCCGCAGATGCCCAAGAGCATCTGGTGGTATTCGGATTGTTTTCATGTGGGGTTCAGGGTTGTGCTTGTCTACAGCCGGCAGTTTGAGGCTCCTATAGTGGAGGAGACTCAATCCAGGACGCGCAGTGTCGGGACGGCAGTCAACAGTCAAATCAGCCAATAACCAATAAGCAGAAGTTTTGACAATGAGAGAGTAATTCGAAAATCGAAATTCGCAAATCGCAAATTCCCGGACCTTCAGACTCTCAGACTTTCAGACTCTCGGACTAACAATAAATACTATCTTTGATAATCCAACCATAACCGTTATGAAAAAATCATCAATATCAAGAAGAAACTTCCTTGGAACAGCTGCCGCTGTGGGGGCAGCAGGCATCGTAGTGCCGGCAATCATTACTTCATGTTCAACAGAGAAACGTGCAAAAGTAGTACTGCCCGTCATGCTTGATGCAGCACCTGACGGTCCGCTGCTCAAGGCAGGCCTTATAGGATGCGGAGGCAGGGGAACCGGCGCGGCACTCAATTTCCTTCACTCAGGCCCGAACCTTACAATCGCAGCCCTGGGCGATGTCTTTGCCGACAGGGTCACCGCCTGCCGCGAGCGCCTGGCAAAGGACGGCGTGGAGATAGCAGAAGAGAAATGCTTTACAGGTTTTGATGCATACCAGAAAGTCATCGACGCGGGTGTTGATGTAATTATCCTCGCCACACCGCCTTACTTCCGTCCGATGCATTTCGAAGCTGCCGTCTCAGCCGGCAAGCATGTCTTCATGGAGAAACCTGTTGCTGTAGACCCTGCTGGCGCCAGGCAGATAATGGCCACCGGTGAAAAAGCCAAAGGGATGGAACTCTGCGTTGTCACCGGAACCCAGCGTCATCACCAGCACGATTATGTAGCTACATGGGGCAAGGTTCAGGAAGGGATGATTGGTGACATCGTGGCGGCCAACTGCTACTGGAACCAGAACCAGCTCTGGTATCGTGATCCCAACCCGACATGGTCCGAGATGGAGTATATGATCCGCGACTGGGTCAACTGGTGCTGGCTGTCAGGTGATCACATCGTGGAGCAGCATGTTCACAATATTGACGTCATCAACTGGTTCACCGGCAAGAAGCCCGTTTCAGCGGTCTCATTCGGTGCCCGTCACCGTCGCGTCACAGGTGACCAGTACGACTTCTTCAGCACTGATTTCATTTATGACGGAGGCTTCCATGTGCACAGCATGTGCCGCCAGATCAACGGCACCGAGGGTAACGTCTCCGAGTGGATCCAGGGAACGAAAGGGACCTCCAACTGCCAGAATACAGTCTGGGATCCTGCCGGCACCGAACTCTGGAAGTATGACGGATACAAGCTTGACGAACAGGGCAAGATGACTGACCAGCTGATAAGAAGTCCTTATGACCAGGAACACATCGACTTTGTGACTGCAATCCGTACAGGCAAGCCTCTGAATGAGGCTGAGTTTGTAGCAGTGTCCACAATGGCCGGCATCATGGGCAGAATCTCAGCATATACAGGCAAGAAGGTGACATGGGATGAGGTGATGAACTCTGATCTCAAGCTCGGGCCGAAGGTGTTTGACATGGGTCCGGTTGATGTGCCGAAAAGTGTTCCCGTACCGGGAGAATAATTAACCCTCCTGCCACCGGTGGGATTTGCAGATGGCAGTCTTCCCAGGCAGACAGAAACATTTTATTATTATGGATACAAGATCACGACGCAGTTTCCTCAGGGGTACAGCGGCTGCAGGCGCGGCCCTGCTCTCAGCACCCGTACTTCTCGCAGGGCGAAGCCGCGAGGCATCGGTTCCTGATGCAGACAAGCCCTTCAGACTGGCATATGCACCTTCGATAGGGATGTTCCGAGAACTGAGCGGAAGCGAGAATCCGCTTGACAATATCCAGTTCATTGCCGACAAGGGTTTCAGGGCTCTCTTTGACAACGGGCTGCCCGGACGTACTGTTGAGGAGCAGGAGAACATAGCCACAAAGATACAGCGCATGGGCCTTTTAATGGGACCGTGGGTGCTGCATGCCGATTTCGGAAAGACCTCCTTCGTTCTTCCCCATCGCGAGGTGCGTGATTTCCTGACAACGAAGATGGAGGAAGGGATAGAGGTTGCACGCCGCACAGGCTTTAAAACAGCCCTGGTTGTTCCCGGAAGGTATGATGAGAGGTTGCATCCGGATATGCAGCGCGCGAACGTCATCGATAACCTCAGGTACTGTGCTGACCTGGTCGGGCCGGAAGGCATGACCCTGGTGCTGGAACCCCTGAATACGCTCCGTGATCATCCGGGACTCTGGCTCACCGGGATGCCGCAGGCTTACCAGGTGTGCAAGGCGGTGAACAGTCCTGCCGTCAAGATCGTCGAAGATATTTACCACCAGCAGATCTCCGAGGGTAACCTGATTCCAAATATTGAGGCATGCTGGGATGAGATTGCCGCCTTCCACGTAGGTGATAACCCCGGACGCAATGAGCCCACAACAGGTGAGATTAACTTCAAGAACATTTTCAAATACCTGCTGTCTCGTGATTACAAGGGGGTGATATGCATGGAGCACGGACGCAGTGTCAGGGGTGCTGCCGGAGTGCGCCGTGTCATAGAGGCATACCGCGAATGTGATCCGTTCTGATCTGTATGAGGAAACTGCAAACCGTCAGTTGACCGGAGATAAGACAGCCATAAGCGACAAGTGGATCAAGGCATCCATTATTGGCACGATTTGGGCAGCAGCCGAGATTGTCCTCGGCAGTTTCCTTCATAACCTGCGTGTGCCCTTCAGCGGCAACATGCTTACTGCCATCGCGCTTGTTATCCTGATTGCCGTCAGCTACCGCTGGCGCGAAAAGGGTCTTTACTGGAGGGCCGGACTGATATGTGCGCTCATGAAGGCGATGTCTCCCAGCGCAATCATCTTCGGACCGATGATTGCAATTATAGCCGAGTCAATTCTCCTGGAGCTGTCAGTAAGGATTCTCGGCCGGACTGTCCCGGGCTATATCGTTGGCTCCATGCTCGCCATGTCATGGAACCTTTTCCAGAAAGTCTTCAATATGATCATCTTTTACGGCGGCAACCTGGTGGAGATCTATTCCGGTATCACCGGCTGGGCAGAGAAACAGCTTAATCTCAGTTTTGATGCATTCTGGGCACCACTCATACTGCTTCTGTCGCTTTACGCACTGTTCGGGGCTGCGGCCGCAATAGTCGGTATAAACACAGGTCGCAGGATGCTCTCACTTCCTCCGGAGACTACACTGCCGGAACCGGCGGTCATACACAACCCGGACCGGCGGCACGACGAACCGTTCAGCTATTCACTGGCATGGCTGGCAGCCGACATCGTGCTTGTTGCCGGCATGTTGCTGGTGGTGAGCCTATTGCCATGGAAGTGGTGGCTGATTGCGGTAATTCCCGTTGTTGCTCTTCTTGCAATGCGGTACAGGCGCGCAATGCGACAGCTGTCGAAACCCGGGTTCTGGATAACATTCGTGGTCATTACGATGCTTTCAGCCCTGGTTTTCTCCTCCCTGAAGGAAGGAAAGAACAGCCTGTCCGAAGCTATCCTCATCGGGATACAGATGAACTTCAGGGCAGTGATTATAATTGTCGGATTTTCAGCGCTGGGGACGGAGCTGTACAATCCGAAGATCCGGAGACTTTTCAGCAGCACCCGCTTCAGGCAGCTGCCGCTTGCCCTCGAGCTCTCGGCCGCCAGCCTGCCGACAATGATTGCTGACATGCCCGACTTTAAAACGGCCATGAAGAAACCGGTGTCAATACTTAACAGGATGATAGCACGGGTGGAGAGACGTCTTCACGAGGTGAAAGACCAGTCGCCACATGAGAAGAGGGTGTTCATCGTTACGGGATCCATTGGCGAAGGGAAGACTGCCTGGCTTGCAAAACTTGCTCGCCTGCTGAGGGAGAAAGGGGTGAGGGTTGGCGGTATCCTGGCTCTGCGTATTGTTGAGGATGGCGTTACCACCGGTTATGATATCTCTGAAATCAGCAGCGGAGACCGTACCCCGTTTCTGAGGCACACGGGAAGTGAGACAATGGGGGTTGAACGGTTCACCATGGATGATGCCGGATTTATCGCAGGGCGAAATGCACTTGATCCCGCAAACAACCTGGGCAACGATGTCGTGATTGTCGATGAGGTTGGCCCTCTCGAGCTGAAGGGCAGGGGATGGAGCGAAGTGCTGGGTTCATTGCTTCATGAAACCAGGGCATTCGTAATCATCGCCGTAAGAAATACCCTTAAGGAGGCGGTGATTGAACGTTTCGGTATGGACGATGCACTGGTAATAGACGTGGCAGGCGCAAATGTTGTCAGTTTAGCGGATGAAATTGAAGGCAAAATCCACAATCACAGCCATAATGACTGATATTCTTGAAAACATCAGAAAGGAGCTTCGGGAGGCTTCAGATGAAAAGACGAGGCAATCGGGGCTGCGGTTCTTCCGGGAAGAGATAAGGCTTTACGGGATAAAGACCAAGACAGTCTCTGACATTGCAAAACAGAATTGGGCTCAGATTAAGGGCCTGGGCAAGGAGGATATAGTGGCCATGTGCGACTCTCTGTGGCAATCGGGAATGATGGAAGAATCTTTCATTGCCTGCTCGTGGTCGGAAAAGCTTGGTCCCCGGCTGATCCCGGGCGACTTCCCAGTGCTTGAAAAATGGGTACATAATCATGTCACAAACTGGGCATCATGTGACACCCTGTGCAATCATACGGTGGGCGATTTCATTCAGAAGTATCCGGTATACATGAAGGAGCTTAAAAAGTGGGCAGGGTCGGAAAACCGGTGGGTAAAGAGGGCCGCAGCGGTTTCGCTGATAATTCCTGCCCGAAGGGGCAAATTCCTGGATGACATTTTTGAGATTGCCGATATTTTACTCCTTGATTCCGATGACATGGTTCAGAAGGGTTATGGCTGGATGCTGAAAGCTGCCAGCCAGGCGCATCAGGATGAGGTGTTCAACTACGTGATCCGGCATAAGGCTGTCATGCCCCGAACTGCCCTGAGGTATGCCATTGAAAAGATGCCGGCGGATCTAAGGGCAGAAGCAATGATAAAATAGTATTCAATAAGCCTGGTCAGCTACAAGTGATGCTGATTTCCTTTAAACGATCAGGATTGCCCGGATTTTTAACCGGTATTAATTATTGCTACGGCTGAGTGATCATTGATATTTTGTCATTTCATGTTGTATAATAGGTATTAACTCCACTGACTGTTTGACTGGAATTCTATTTTTACCAAAACCAGATAATTTACACTATTATAAAC
>JAEYZD010000054.1 GCA_023430725.1 Bacteroidota bacterium
GGGCAATTTCTTTAACATGATTTACAGGGTTTTGATCAAATTTAATCAAAACCTAAACAAAAATCAAGACCTAAACGAACATAAGTTATTAACATTCAATCTGTTAGATGTTAATAAGGATCAACTAATTAGGTACCTGCAAAACTAAGCCTGACAGGATGAGGTTATGATGACATATCTCATGATTATGTCTATTTAACATTTTTTAGGAGATTCAGGAGATGAGTTCCCGGCCGGCATCCCTTAGAAGGCCTATTGACCAGCGGATTATAACCGCCGAGCTTATCAGCGCGGCAATGGCATCGATATACGGAAGACCCCATATCATGGCAGCCGTAAGTCCGGCTATCGCTGCCACGCTTGTAACGGCGTCGGCAAGCACATGCAGGTAGGCCGCCCTGATGTTCGTATCTCCATCGTCATGGTCATGATGCAGCAGGAAAGCGCTTAGTATGTTCACTCCAAGGCCGATAAAGGCAATCAGTATGGCTTCCCTGTATTCAATGACCCGGGGATTTACAAACCTGCCGATCGCACCGGCAATTATCATCCCGGCGAAGATCAGCAATATGAGGCCGCTTGTATAACCAGAGAGCGTGAGAACCTTATCCCGGTCACCTTTAAAGGTCGGATTTGCCGATAACCTTTGCACAAGAACGTAAGCAGCCCAGCTGAGACCTATTGCAAGCACATGCGAGCCCATGTGTATTCCGTCAGCCAGCAGGGCCATGGATCCGGTAAGCCAGCCGGCAATGATCTCTATGACCATTGTCACTGCGGTCAGGATTACAACCCACCCGGTTTTCCTCTTGTTTTCTTCTATTGCTGTCACGACAGATAAACGGAAAGAGTTCGGCTATTGTTTACTCACTGACAGATATTTCCTTACCTGTCAGCCTGATCCGCGCTTCCAGCACCAGGGTGCAACCCTCCTTTTCGGCAGGGGTGCCTGGCTGTCCTCCTCCCACTGTTAGTGTAAACCACCCCGGCTCAATGACTCTCCGGTCACTGCTGTTTATCATCGAGAACTGCTCCGGTTTCAGGGTAAACTCCACCCTGCGGCTCTCCCCAGGCCTGAGCGTCACACGCCTGAATCCCTCGAGCTGCCTGACCGGACGCGGTGTGGAGGCTTTCTCATCGGTGAGGTAAAGCTGCACCACCTCATCTCCTGACATTTTCCCGGTATTGGTAACAGTGACTGACACAGTCACCCCGCTGCCGGCAGTAACCTTCTCCGGAACGGAAAGATCAGAGTAATCAAACGATGTGTAGCTCAACCCGTAGCCAAATGGCCATAATGGTGTACCGCTGAAATACCTGTAAGTCCGGTTCGCCATATCATATTCTTCAAAGGGAGGCAACTGTTCCACCGAGCTGTAGTATGTCATCGGGAGGCGTCCTGCCGGATTGTAATCGCCGAAAAGCACATCAGCAATCGCATTGCCCCCCTCCGTACCCGGATATCCGGCCAGCAGCACTGCTGAGGCCTTCTCAGACGCCTGCCGGGAGGCAACAGGACTTCCGTTCATGAGTACCACCACAACCGGTTTCCCGGTCGCCAAAACGGCGGTAAGCAGCTCTTCCTGAATGGCCGGGAGGCTGAGACTGGTCCTGTCTCCCCCCTCAAATCCTTCAAGCTTCACACTCATCTCTTCACCTTCAAGCCTGGGCGAGAGTCCAAGCGCCACAACCACCGCATCAGCCGACGAGGCAGCCCTGACAGCCTCCGCAATCATATCCCCACGGGGCATACACCAGAGCAGCTCCATGTCTGCATCGCCGCCATGGTTACGGTACAGGACCTCAACCCGGTATTTTTTCCCGGCTGTAAACTCCATCGGGACACCCCGCACCGCTGCGTGGTGGTCATTGTAGAACGAAAGCAGCGTGTCGCCCTCAAGAATAATCTCATAGCCTGAGGAGCCCCATGTGCCGATATAGTATGTTCCGCTTACCGGGGGGACCAGGTCTGCCACCCAGTGAACCCCGAAATCATTGACCGGCATCTGAGGATGCGGTGAATCGTTGTCCCAGTAGAAATCGATCATGTCGTCCGTGCGGGTGAAGAGTGGCTCACCCTCCATGGTACGCGATGTATAATATGAGCCCTGTACCCCCTGTCTGCCGTCAGGGGTTCTGAAGTAGCGTGAGGGTATGGGAACAAGATTGTGGATTCCGGGGGCAAGATCACTCCCCTCTGCATAGAGCACTTCTGTCTCCGGCCTGAGCTTGGCTTTTATCCCCTCCAGCAGGCTCACCGGATCCTTCGGGATACCGTTGTAATTGCCGACAAGAACCTCGTGGCTGGCCGCGTTCGGCCCTATAACCGCTATCGTTTTTATATCCCTGTTCAACGGCAGTGTTCCGTTGCTGTTCTTCAGCAACACGACAGACTCCTGTGCCGCTTTTCTGGCCAGAGACCTGTTATAGTCAGAGCAGTTTGCCTGGTAAGGTATCCGTGCATACTCAACTATGCTGTCCGGATCAAACATACCCAGCCTGAACCGGGCCATCATCACCCTACGTGCCGCACGGTCTATGTCCCCTTCCGTCACCAGGCCTCTCTTCAGCGCATCCATCAGGTGGTTGTAATCAACCCCGCACTCCAGGTCAGTACCTGCCTTCAGTGTCATCGCGGCAGCCTCAGCAGGACCGGCAGCATAACCCTGGAAATTGTAGAAGTCGGAGACCGCCCAGCAGTCTGATACTATATAACCGTCAAATCCCCATTCATCCCTCAGTATCCCGTAAAGCTCATCGTTCGCGCAGGCGGGATGGCCACGGAACTGGTTGTAGGCACCCATAACGGAGTAAACACCCCCCTCCTTCACCAGGGTGCGGAAGGCAGGAAGGTAAGTCTCGCGCAGATCCCGTTCACTCACCACGGCATTGAATTCATGCCTTATCGGTTCAGGACCGGAATGGACCGCATAATGCTTCGCGGTAGCTATGGTCTTGAAATACTTTGGGTCTGTTCCCTGCATCCCCTGCACAAACCGGAGCCCAAGGCGGCCGGTGAGATAGGGATCCTCGCCGTAGGTCTCCTGCCCCCTGCCCCACCTGGGATCACGGAAAATATTTATGTTGGGCGACCAGAAGGTCAGTCCATGGTAGATGCCGCGATCGCCTCTCCTTACAAACTCGTGATGCTTGGCCCTTGCCTCATCCGAGATCGCATTTGCAACATCCAGCATCAGCTCCTCATCCCAGCTGTTGGCGATGGTGATCGACTGTGGGAAAACGGTTGCATGCCCGGCCCGTGCCACGCCGTGCAAAGCCTCGTTCCACCAGTTGTACTCAGGGACCCCCAGTCTCGGGATGGCCGGTGCAGTATACAGCAACTGCGCGGCTTTCTCTTCAACCGTCATCCTAGAAACCAGGTCGTCAACCCTCTTCTCAAAAGAGAGCCCTGTATCAAGGAACGGATACTGCTGTGCATTGAGAGAGACGGCTATCAGCGCTGCTGCAAGAAGGGATGCTTTTCTTTTCATTTTAGTCCGGAAACAAATACGGGTTAAAGATATCACTTATTGGATTATTGACGCATCTGAACACAACCAGGGATTCCGCCTGAATTAACAAATCCCATTCCGGGAACAAGGCTGGCGTACGGTTGTTATTTTATTGAACAACATGCTTCCATTTAATAAAATTAGTGTATATTAGACACTTTACGAGCTCTGAAAGAACCAGTATTAACAGAAACAGGCAAGGATAAAACCAAAATCACAGAATATGAGGACTATTGCAGGACCGGTAACGGTCATACTGATGGCAGCGGCAATGGCTTTTCCGCTGAAAGCTGAAGCCCAGAGATCCGGGGAGAGGCGTGCGCCCCGTCCACCGGTAATCGGTCTGGACAAAGGGACCAGGGATTTTGAAACGGCTGACTTCAGGCTCGGGGTGCTGAACGCCACCCAGACAGTCGCCTTTCTTAAGACTAATGATGCGGAGGCATTTGACTTCACTCCGGGCGACAGGCTTGAGGAGAGGGCATCCAACCGCTTTTATCATCTCGGTGATATAAACATAGGACTCCGCAGCGGTACCGGCGGATGGGAATACTATTCCACCGCCCGAAACCGCAAGGACGTGCAGTTTATTTCTTCCACAGGTCAGCAGACCCTTTTGGCTGCCGATCTGGCTGCCACCCTGCCCGACTCCATCCCGCTCAGGGTAGTGAGATACTGGGAGAAGGAGGGCGCCAGCATCGTCATGAGGTTCGCTCTGACGAATAAATCAGATGCTCCCGTGGAGATCGGGGCACTTGGCATACCGATGGTGTTCAACAACAACTCCAACGGGAAATCGCTCGACCAGGCACATGCACAGAGTGTGTTTTTTGATCCCTACATCGGCGCTGATGCAGGTTACCTTCAGGTAGTGAGGCTGCACGGCGAAGGGAAAGCGCTGGTCGCCGTACCTTTCGGGAAGACCCCCTTTGAGGCGTGGCGCCCGCTGACGGATGACCCTATGCCCTCAGGCTACACCTACGAGGGACTGCACGAATGGATGATTCACACAAAGTCGTATGCAGAGACAGACTGGAAGGATGCGGAACAGTGGAACAATCCTACTTCTAAGATACTTGCACCCGGTGAAACGGTCTCATACGGAGTGAAATTCCTCCTTTCAGGGTCAGTACGGGATATTGAAAATACGCTGGCATCGGCAGGCAGACCTGTTGCAGTGGGAATTCCGGGATACGTTGTGCCCGAAGATGTGAATGCAAAACTCTTCATCAGTTACGGCAAACCCGTGAAAATGATGAACGTGGAGCCTGCAGGGGCTCTTGATATCAGAGATGCCGGTGTCAATGCCAAGGGATGGCGTCAGTATGAAGTCAACGGCAAAACGTGGGGAAGAGCCAGGCTGACAATCACATACGAAGACGGCCTTGAGCAGACAGTCAATTACAAAATAATTGAACCGGAAAGCCAGGTGGTTGCATCGTACGGCAACTTCCTTACAACCGAACAGTGGTTCAATGATGAGAATGACCCCTTCGGCAGGGCACCGTCAGTGATCACATATGATTATGAGAAGAGGGCACAGGTAAAGCAGGACAGGCGTGTATGGGTGGCAGGACTGAGCGATGAAGCAGGCGCAGGGAGCTGGCTCGGCGCAATCATGAAGCAGCTCATAATGCCTGACCCGGAGGAAGTCAAAAAGATGGAAGACTTTGTCAATCAGACACTGTGGGGCGGCATCCAGTACAATGAGGG
>JAEYZD010000114.1 GCA_023430725.1 Bacteroidota bacterium
TGCTGTACCCCCGACACCTCACTCCCATTACACTGAAAAACAAAGAGACAAACAGATCGATTCTTCTCCGAAGTTATGTAATAGTTTTTAAACAACATCGTCCCGCAACCTAAATTTATCCACCAAAATAACCCTGACGGTTGATTACTTCCATCCTGCTCCCGACCCGGAATTTTCACTATATTTGAATTTGCCGGCAGACCACAACCAACTGCCTGTCAATAAATCAGATATTAAAAGACAATTATGAAATACGAAGACTTTATCGTCTCAACCCTCGGAAAGGGAAACGTTGTATCTCCCCTTAAAACGGGACAACGGGCTGAAAACAAGGTCTACAAATTCATAGACGATGATGAAAGGGTCATCTATGACGTCTCTTCCGAAAGCTATGAGCATTGCCAGGCTACCGGCGAGACACCCGTATCATTCGAGAAAGCAGGCCCTAAAGAGACTATATACTTCGAACCGGCAAAGACGAAAGTCGGCATTGTGACCTGCGGCGGTCTCTGCCCCGGCCTGAACAACGTAATCCGCAGCCTCGTCAACCAGCTCTACTACCGCTACGGCATCAAACGGATCCTAGGCATAAGATACGGCTACGAAGGGCTCATCTCTGAATACAATCACGAGGTGATAGAGATGACCGCACCGATGGTAAGTGAGATACACCTCTCCGGCGGCACCTTCCTTGGCAGCTCCCGCGGTAACCAGGACGTCGGTAAAATGGTCGACACAATAGAGATTCTCAACATCAACGTGCTCTTCTGCATCGGCGGTGACGGCACCCTTCGCGGAGCTCATGCCATACATGAGGAGATCAGGAACAGAAACCTCAGGATCGCAGTGGCCGGAATCCCGAAAACTATTGACAATGACATCGACCTGATACAGAAATCGTTCGGCTTTGAGACTGCCTTCTCCATCGCCCATGACATAATACGCAACGCGCACAATGAAGCACATGACGCCTATAACGGCATCGCGCTGATAAAACTGATGGGCCGCGACTCAGGCTTCATTGCGGCAAACGCTGCACTCGCGGTCCAGGAGGTGAATTTCGTCCTGATACCTGAAATCTCATTCGACCTGTACGGCGAAAAAGGGTTCCTCAAGGCACTGAAGGACAGGCTCGATGAAAGGCACCATGCGGTTATTGTTGTGGCTGAGGGTGCCGGGCAGGACCTCTTCCCTGCGCAGGGCGCCCAGAAAGATGCTTCAGGAAATATAATTCATCAGGACATTGGTATCTTCCTGAGAGACAAGATCAAATCCGAGTTCAAGGCGCTCGGATTCAGGCATGCCCTGAAATACATCGATCCCAGCTACATCATCCGCAGTTCACCTGCCAATGCCAATGACAGCAAGTTCTGCAACCTACTGGCGCAGAATGCAGTCCACGGTGCTCTGTCCGGTCATACCGACTTCGTGGTGGGATACTGGAACAACCAGTTCACACTTATGCCCATCCCTCAGGTTGTGGCCAAACGAAAAAAGATTGATGTGGAAGGGGAACTTTGGTGGAACGTCCTCGAGGCTACCGGCCAGCCGGTAAGCATGAAAAACGATTAGTCTTAGAAGAGCAGCAGCCGGCACGCACAGGAGACAGACTCAGCAAAAAGCCGGCAAACTGTTCAGAATTCTATCCCCACAGAAACTTCAAGCATCCCGAAAGGCCTGATCTCCTTTCCATTGCGTGGTGTCGGGTCATCCGCTCCGACGGATTCGGGATCAGTATAGTCCCAGTTGAACTGGTTCCTCTCAGCTCCGGCACAGATACCTGTGTTAAGAAAAAGTGCCTCGCGGAGGAACTTGTCAAACGGACGGTTGGAGGAGGGTATTAATTTCTGCGCAAACCTGAACCTGTACCCCGAGTTTAGCATAAGTATCATCTTCCGGTTCTCCTGCACCCACTCGTTGACGTAATCCTGCTGATACACCGCATCCGACATCTCATATTCGAAAAGAAGCCCAACATAAACCTTGTCTTTCTTAGTCTTGAAATACCACATCGGTCCGCCCCCAAAGGCGATGCCCGAGAAATCGTCAGGCCTGCCTCCCCTGTCAACATCAGCCTGATACAGAACTGGCGTCAGGGCGCCCAGCGAGGGAAACCGCCCGTGAGCTGAGAGCGAGAGATTCCTTGTTATGTTGTACTCTGCCGACACCACAGGGCCAAACTGAACAAAACCTAGCAGGTTCGAATGAAACGTCCACCGGGGGAAGGTGGAGGCTTTGGATACCGGCCGCTTATTCCTGTTGACCCTGCCAGGATAATCCTTCTGCATGGGATCCGGTGACAAAGGCTCCTCTCCGCTGACAGCAGCCGACACCAGAACCAGTACAATCAGAATAAGAAATTTCTTCATTGTATGAGATGTTTCAAAGGCTAAAATAAGAAAACGGCATACTGTTCAGTATATTACATACCTGTATGATTAAACGTCCCGTTCTCAGGCCGTTCAGCCAGAACGGGTTCGCTGCTGCGCCGGGCCTTCGGAACAGTGATCCTTTCTCCTATCTGCTGCCTCCACATGGCATAGTAAAGTCCCTTCTTCCCTACCAGCAGATCATGAGTGCCCTCCTCAATAATCTTCCCCTTCTCGAGAACGTATATCCGGTCGGCATGCATGATTGTCGAAAGCCGGTGTGCAATCATGATTGTGATCTGCTGCTTTCCGGCAGAAACCTCCCTCAGCGTCCCGGTAATCTCTTCCTCAGTGATCGAATCCAGCGCCGAGGTGGCTTCGTCAAAAATCAGTATCCTGGGGTTACGAATCAGCGCCCTCGCAATTGCAAGCCGCTGCTTCTCTCCTCCCGAAACCATCTTTCCTCCTTCGCCAAGCAGCGTGTCAAGACCTGCAGGTGAGCTCTCAACAAGCTTTATTGCCGATGCCCTCTCCAGAGCATCATATATTTCCTCATCAGTGGCATCTGGCTTGACAAACTGCAGGTTCTCCCTGATGGTTCCGGAGAAGAGCTGCGTGTCCTGCGTCACAAAACCAAGCTGCCGCCGCATCTGATTGTAACGGATGTCCCTTGCAGGAATGTCATCATAATAGATCGTGCCATGTGTAGGGGTATACAGTCCCACAAGCAGCTTCACAAGTGTCGATTTTCCGCAGCCTGAGGGCCCGACAAACGCAATCGAGTCACCCCTGGCGGCGCTGAAGGAGAGATCCTCGATAGCATCGGTCTCTGCCTTCTTGTATCGGAAGGTGACACTGTCGAAGCGAAGGCTCTCGATATCGCCTATCTGGACCGGTTCTTCGGGTCGGTACTCAGGTTCCTTCGCCATCAGATCATTGAAGATATGCAGCGATGCTTCGGCTTCGCGGTACGCGAGAATAATACTGCCCAGATCCTGCAGGGGATAGAGTATGCGGGTGGATATGAACTGCATGGTTATCAGCTCGCCCGGCGTGAGCATCTTGCGAAAGATGAGCCACAGGAGGATGAAAAGGATGGACTCACGCAGCACAAGCAGAATGGAGCTCTGTAAGAAGGTGAGTGTCCGTATCCTCTTTACCTTGCTGATCTCCAGGTCAAAAATCTTCTTCGTGAAATTCTTCAGGCGCCTGATCTCCGGCCAGGTCAGCCCCATGCTCTTTACAAGCTCGATATTGCGAAGCGATTCGGTGATGGAACCGCTCATCTTGTTGGTCTCCTTCACCACAGAGCGCTGGATGGTGCGGATCTTCCGGCTCAGCAGCCCCGTCAGCCCGCCCAGCAATACCACCCCGATCAGGAACACTGGTATAAGCAGCCAGCTCTTGGTTACCGCGTACCAGACCAGGAAGGCTACCCCCACCAGGGTGGTGAAGAGTGTGGAGATAAATGAAGTGATGAATCTCTCATTGTCATGCCGCACCTTCTGGAGCACCGACAGTACATGCCCGCTGCTCATCTCTTCAAATTCATGATACGGAAGACGGAGTGTCTGTTTCAGACCTTCGTCGAAGACGGAGAGACCGAACTTCTGCACCACCAGCCTCGTGACATAATCATTGAAGGCACGAGCAAGCCGCGACAGAAGGGCGATGCCGACGGCGAGCGCCAGCAGCCTGATTGCGCCTGTGATGAGCTCATGCTCTGTACGGCCTTCCGTATTGACGGCGTAAAGGTCGATGATCTTGCCGAAGATGATGGGATCAATCAGCTCAAGCACCTGGGCGATGGCAGCGAGAAGCATTGCCAGCCCCAAAAGGCCCTTGAATGGTTTTATATACTTCCAGATTATCTTCATCAGAAAAGGTTAGCCGTGACTCTCTCTCAGTGAAAGAGCGCGGCATAATAATAAAAAAAAAAAACAGGCCAGCCGGGTGACTCAGATCGCTGCCGAGAATGTATCACCCTGGTTCAGATCACCTGTCTCCCATCCCTTGCGAAGCCAGCTTGATCGCTGTGCTGCCGTTCCGTGGGTGAAGGTGTCAGGAACAACCCTGCCCTGGTATTTCTTCTGCAGCACATCGTCACCGATGGATGCAGCTGCGTTGAGAGCCTCCTCAATGTCACCCTCCTCGATGGAGTTGAACATCTCCCTGGCATAATGTGCCCATACCCCTGCCAGGAAATCGGCCTGCAGCTCAAGCCTCACGGTGAGCTGATTGCCTCTCACCTCACTCAGACGCTGACGCTGGGCCTGAACCTCTTCGAGAATGCCCATCTGGTTCTGGACATGATGTCCTATCTCATGAGCAACCACATAGGCTATTGCAAAATCGCCGTACACTCCGTATTTGGCCCGCAGATCATCAAAGAAACTGAGATCGATGTAAACCTTCTCATCACCGGGACAGTAGAACGGTCCGCTGGCCGAGGTGGCATAGCCGCATGCTGACTCAACCTGGCCCCTGAAGAGCACCAGGGTCGGCTTGCGGTATGTAGCCCCCGACTGTGCGAATATTTTGGTCCAGATCTCCTCAGTGTCAGCAAGCACCACGGAGACGAACTGTGCCATCTCGTTCTCTGCCTCTGTTGCTTCAACGGGACCGGAAGCCTGTCCCGAACCCGACTGCTGCAGGATGCCGGAGGGATCACCTCCGAGCAGGTACACAAGCAGTACTATCACAAGGGTCCCGATTCCTCCGCCGACAACCTTCGTGCCCGTGCTCATTCCCCTGCGGTCTTCAACATTGTCGCTTCCGCGACGTCCCTGCCATTTCATACTTTCTGATATTACTTGGTTATTCTTAAGAAGACGAAAATACTAAAACTGATTTAAATTCTGAAAAATTTAGTCATGAACAATTTGCATACCGGCTTGTTTAACTTTCAAAAAACAAGACAATGAAGACAAAGGCATTCTTGATCATCACAATTGCTTTAGGAATATTAACCGTAAACAACAAAATTATGGCACAGAACTATACTTTTCCGGAGCTCCCGTACGCATACAATGCGCTGGAGCCGTACATCGACGCACAGACGATGGAGATTCACTACACCAAGCATCACAGGGCATATTTTGACAATTTCGTGAAGGCAGCTGGCGAAGCGAAAATTGATAACCTCCCCCTTGAGGACATCTTCACAAGGGTGAGCATCTACTCCGCAACAATCCGCAATAACGGCGGTGGCCTCTACAACCACACACTCTTCTGGAACATAATGGGTCCCAACGCCGGCGGACAGCCTGAGGGTGATCTGCTCAAGGCAATAGAAGAGACATTTGGCTCTTTCGACAAGTTCAAGGCCGAATTTGAGACCGCAGCGAAAACACAGTTTGGCAGCGGCTGGGCATGGCTCGCAGTTGACGCAAACGGCAAGCTGTTTGTTTCCCAGACCCCCAACCAGGACAACCCTCTGATGGATGTGGCTGCAAAACGCGGTCAGCCTATCCTTGGCCTCGACGTGTGGGAGCACGCTTACTACCTGAAGTATCAGAACCGGAGACCCGAGTATGTTGGCAACTTCTGGAACGTGGTCAACTGGAAGAAGGTAGCCGAGCTCTACAATGCAGCAGTGAAGTAATTATTTTTTGATCAGATAACCAACCGGAAAAGGGAGGTCCGACGTGCGGCGCCTCCCTTTTTCTTTGAGTGCCGGGATCCTAATTTCCACAATTGAAGCACACCTCGTTCTCCAGCTTTCGCCCTGCGAAGAAGTCATCAATGTTCTTCAGAGTGGTCTCCGCGATGTTGCGGATGGCCTCGCGGGTGAAGAACCCCTGGTGCGATGTGATTATCACATTGTTGAATGTCAGCAGCCGCGCCAGCACATCATCAGCCAGCACCCTGTCCGAGAGATCCTCGAAGAAGAACTGGCTCTCCTCCTCGTACACATCCAGCCCCGCCGATCCGATCTGCCCGCTCTTCAGCCCCTCAATCAGGTCTGCAGTCCTGATCAGCTTGCCACGGCCGGTATTGATAAGCATCACCCCCTTTTTCATCATGCCGATTGACGCGGAGTTGATCATGAATTCCGTCTCGCGCGTCAGCGGACAGTTCAGCGAGATGATGTCTGACCTCCTGTAAAGCTCCTCAAGACTCACATAACTGCTGCCGGTTTCGGCGGCAAAAGCTGCGTCCGGATAGTTGTCGGTGAGCAGCACCTCCATCCCGAATCCCCGCAGGATCTTCACCAGCACCCTGCCGATCCTTCCCGTGCCGATCACCCCGGCCGTCTTGCCGTTCATATCGAATCCCAGCAGCCCGTTCAGGGCGAAGTTGGTGTCGCGGGTGCGGAAATAGGCCCTGTGCACCTTCCGGTTCAGCGTCAGCATCAGCGCCACAGTATGCTCGGCAATTGCATGCGGCGAGTAGGCCGGCACCCGAACGACCCTGATATTATTAAGCGCCGCTTTCAGGTCCACATTGTTGAATCCCGCAGAGCGAAGAGCTATCAGCTTCACCCCGTATTCCCGGAGCTGTCTTATCATATCAGCGTCAACGGTGTCATTCACGAATATCACGACGGCATCATAGCCCTGTGCAAGCACTGCGTTGTCAGGTGTCAGGTGGAACTTGAAATACTTGATTGTAAATCCATGATTGCGGTTTACTTCATTGAACGATTCGATATCATATGGCTTTGCATCGAAAAATGCGATTTTCCTGTTGTTCATCTTGCGTTGAATTGTTATTTGATTAACACTGAAGAGTGCATTTTGTTCTGCCGGACAAAACCGATTGTTCCGGCGGATTTACTATATTCATATCCTTCAAATTCTGATTTACAACTAACAAGACTCGATAACGATATGAAAACAAGATCGACTTTCACTGTTCTCTTGCTGGCACTGTTCATAGCAGCGCCGGTTCTCACCGCACAGGATGCCAAACCGTGGTACTTCGGTGACCCTACGTCGCGGCCGGACCCTGACCCGAAGGCAAAGACCCTGCCACTCATAAAGGTGCAGGGAAACAAGTTCGTCACACCGGACGGCAAAACAGTGCTCTTCCGCGGACTTTCAATCTCCGACCCTGACAAGATCGAGCGGCAGGGGCACTGGAACAAGGCCCATTTCGAGCAGGTGAAGAAGACCGGTGCAATGATAGTCCGCATACCCGTCCACCCGGTCGCCTGGCGCGAAAGGACTCCCGAAAAGTATGTGGAACTGCTGCGCGAAGCAGTCGACTGGTGCACCGACCTGGGGATGTACGTAATTATCGACTGGCACTCGATCGGCAACCTGTGGATGGAGCTCTTCCAGGACCCGATGTACAACACAACAAAGACTGAAACCTACGAGTTCTGGAGAACAATTGCCCGCAACTTCGCCGGGCACAATACGGTTGCCTTCTACGAGCTCTTCAACGAGCCTACGATCTACCGCGGCGAGCTGGGTTCATTGCCATGGTCTGAGTGGAAGAAGATCAATGAGCATATGATCAGCCTGATAAGGGCATATGACCCGGAGACGATTCCGCTGGTAGCGGGGCTCGACTGGGCCTATGATCTTTCGCCCCTGCGCGATGACCCGGTGAATGCGGAAGGGATTGCCTACGTGACTCACCCTTATGCCTTCAAGCGCGGGCAGCCCTGGGAACCACGATGGGAAGAGAATTTCGCGTTTGCGGCGGGGACGGTCCCGGTGGTTGCCACGGAGTTCGGGATGCACACTGATATGAATGGTCCTGATTATAATGATTACGGTAACCGGATCATAAAATTTCTGGAAGAGCGGGGCATCAGCTGGATGTGCTGGATCTATGATCCGCAGTGGTGGCCGCAGATGCTTAAATCATGGGACTATGAGCTGACCGAAGGGGGCCTCTTCTTCAGCCGTGCCATGAAGGGCGAGCTGGAGTTTCAGAAAAAATAGTGAGCCCTATTATTTCAACGGATTCTCTGCCCTGTCAAAGAATTCATTGTGCAGTACCTCTATGGTGCTGTTCTCCTTCAGATACTTAATAAGTCCTGCCAGTTGTACCGCATCTTTGGCAACAAGCAGTTCTCCCAGCTCCCGGCTCGTCTGCAGCACGTCTCCTGCAAAATGATTGGGATACCTGGCATACCAGTTGATCCCTGCAAATGCGTGAGGCATGGCGTTAAGCCTTCCCTGGTTCAGCCCCGATTCCCTGCCCATCGCCTCGGTGTCAACCAGGTCAGGACGAATGAAGTACATCATTGAGGTCTCCTCCTCGCCGGCATGACCGTCAAGCTTCGCCTTCTTCAGGCTGCTGATCCGGAGGTCCATAGCTTCGTCGGGCCCTCCCTGGAAGAGAACAACAATGTAATCTTTCCTCGAGGCGAGCTGCGACTGGCAAAAGTAGTTCAGGAAGTATGTGCTTCCGCCGTGGCCGTTGAACAGGATGATTTTCTTAAGACCGTTGCGCGATAGCTCCTGGCAGGTCTCATCAAGCATCTGCCACATCAGGTCATTGCTGTAGGCGATTGTGCCTGGCTGATGCTTAGCCTCGAATATCTGTCCAACGAAGTATGGCGGGAACACAACGGCATACTCCTTTTGCGCTGCCATGACGACTGCCGCTCTGGCCTCGTACAGGTCGGTTCCCAGCGGCAGGTGGGTGGCATGTTTTTCTATTATTCCTATTGGGACGACGCATACCCCTCCGGACAGTTCCACGGCCTTCGCGAACTGCGGCGATGTAAGTTCCTCCATCTGGCAGGAGATGCCTGGTTTTTCCTGATTCTGCCCTGACTGCGCCTTCGCGCCGGATTGCTGGCCTGATAGTGATGCAGCCAGCACCCCGGACAGAAATATTAGTGTAAAAATCGCAATACTTCTCTTCATCGTTTTACGGTATTTAATTGACTTAAAATTAGGGCATCGGCGTGACTATTCAAAAACTTTCTGCCCTGTCGTTCGTCAAAAAGGCTGGTTTCTTCATCATTTCTTCATAACCATTGACTTATAGTTGTGTTCTGTTTATGTGATTCATTAATAAAAACAGATACGTATGAAAAAACTGAACCTTTTAACTCTGATTCTTGTCATGGGAATCGCTTTCGTTGCCTGTGACAAGACCGATGAGACCGAATTTGACGTTATGGCGAAGTCCACACTGTCTGATCCCAGTGGTCCGGCCACACCGGCTGGGGTTGCTCCCTTCATAATTCCCGGAGCCAACAAGGGAGGGAACAGGACCTGTGCAGAGGTTGGAATGTTCTTCATGAATGACCCGGCCTACTTTGACTACTGCGGTGAAAAGGTTGACTTCGGCAATTTTGAAGGTGCGTTTCCGGAAGGACTGATGGTCACTTCAGACGGTAAAACCCTGTCATTCAAGGCCGATGATTGCATAATGATCGGCGATAAGTACTACAGTGTGGGCGCCATAATTGTCAAGGGTGGCAACTCTGCGAACGTGTATTTTTATGAAGGCGGCGTGCTGAGCGATGTTGATCTCACTGCTCCCGTCAATGCCAGCGGCAAGCCTGCCGGCATCAGCAATGTGACATTCTGCTTCGTGGAGTGCGATGAACAGCCGAAACTTGTGATTGCTTTCAAGAGCTACCTCGCACCGAGCGACTGGGCTTGCACAACCGGAGGCCCGGGAAATATCAACTTTGTTGCATATTATGACTTTAAGCCCGGCGTGGTAGGAAAAATTTACCTCTCTGCCGGAACGAGTCCGTCAACGGGAGATATCACCAAGCCGGTGGGCAATATCACCGTGGGTGACATCAACAACGACGGTAAGTGGGATGTGACGGTTGACAACAGTGACCGCACCGACCTGCTCTTCAAGGATGCCTATCTGTTTGTCGGTACGCTTGCGGAATACACCGGATTGTACTACCTCAATTTCCCCTACAAGACCGGTGTTCTTGAGACACCTGTCGCACCGCTGACGATGCATCTGCCGTTCTAGAGGCACTGCATTTACAGGATTATAATAAAAGAGGTTGCCACGCATTGCCGTGACAGCCTCTCTGTTTTCTGGTCGGTCTGCAGGGACTCGAACCCTGGACCCTCCCGACACAAGTGTCGGGATGCTCTACCATCTGAGCCAAACAAAAAGGGAGCTTCGCGCTCCCATTTCTGTTGATTCTGGTCGGTCTGCAGGGACTCGAACCCTGGACCCTCCCGACACAAGTGTCGGGATGCTCTGCCATCTGAGCCAAACAAAAAGGGAGCTTCGCGCTCCCATTTCTGTTGATTCTGGTCGGTCTGCAGGGACTCGAACCCTGGACC
>JAEYZD010000147.1 GCA_023430725.1 Bacteroidota bacterium
CTGTTTGCACAGGTAAGTCCCTGTTGCCGTGTTCTTTTCGTAAAGACCCGTGAAGGGATATTCAGTTGCCTTCTTGAGAATCACCTTTGCCTCCTCGGCATTCAGGTCATTTAATGCAGGCTTCTGCTGTGCTGTTGAATTTTGTTCCATTGAGAGCAGTAATATCGTTGTTAATATGGTTGTCAGATATCGAGATTTCATATTTTCCCGGTTTATCAGATAACAAATTCCGGTCCGATTGGTTTAAAAAAAAGAGACTTACGAAATAATATAATGGCACAAATGTTGTTATAAAAATAAAGTTATTTTTGTCTCAGACTTAAAGGCAGTTATTATGAAAAAAGTTGGTCTAATCGTTGTACTTGCATTCATTGCTGCGCTGGCGCTCAGTTCATGCAACCGTGAAGCATGCCCGGCATACAGCAGTGTTGACACCGTTTCCACGGAGCAGGCAGGCTGATCATCGCTTATCTCCCGCTGCCAGTCTTAACATCTTTAAAAGAAATGATTAAGAGCTTTTGGCACGTCTTGTTATTTTTTCTTGTCTGCGGGCCACTCGCGGCGCAGGGCGATCTTGATCCTCAGGACAGGATGTTCTGGCGCAATGAGAGGACGATTGGCGCTGCACTCAATTCAGACGGCTGGTCAGTCATATACCGTGATCTCAGGCAGATCAAACCGAGTCACCGCTGGTTTCTTGAGGGAAGCGTGGAAGGGTTCAAGCATCCCAAGGAGATAAAGCTTTCAAACTACTATTTTCAGAGTCCCGGCTCATTCGTTTTCGGAAAGATCAACTCGACATGGACTGTCGGGGCTGGTGCCGGGTATCAGAAGGAACTGTTCGGCAAGCATGATCTTGGCGGAGTGTCAATAAGCTGGTTTGCCGGCGGTGGTGCCACCCTGCTCTTTGCAAAGCCTATCTACTACAAAGTAATAGTCTGGGTGGGTGATAACCGCTATACAATTGAGGAACAAAAGTTTGACGCCAGCAATATCCACGAGCCTCTTCAGATAATGAGCAAAGCCTCCTTCTTCAAGGGCTTTGATGAAATAAAGCTCTATCCGGGCCTCTATGGCCGCGGAGGCTTCAACTTCGAATACAGCAAGAATGACAGGGTCACCCACGCCCTGGAGGTTGGTGCATCCCTTCATGCCTTCACAAAGGAGATCCCCATCATGGCCAACGAAGACAACAGACAGTTTTTCCCTTCATTATTTGTGGGTTACCGTATCGGGATGATTCGTGATCCGGTCAATCAGCAGAGTCTTTTTGATCTTCTCCGCCGCAGGCAGGCAGAATAATTACCACCCATATTTGCCCTCTCCTTTTTATTTTATACCTTTGTCACTCGTTTAAATAACCATATTAACATACTAACAATGGCAAAGATTAAAGTAGCAATCAACGGATTCGGAAGGATAGGCCGCAACGTGTTCAAGCTGGCATTTGACAATCCCAATATTGAGTTTGTGGGGATCAATGACCTTACCGACACAAAAACACTGGCACATCTTCTCAAGTATGACTCAACCCAGGGTCAGTTCCCGGGCGTCACATACGATGAGCAGAACATTATTGTCAGGGGTGACAAGATAAAGGTAACTGCAGAGAAGAACCCCGCTTCAATTCCATGGGAAGTGACACCTGACATCGTGATTGAATCAACCGGTATTTTCACCTCGAAGGAGAGTCCCAAGGGCGGTTACGGTGACCACCTGAAGAACGGTGCAAAGAAGGTTATTCTCACTGTTCCCGCGAAGGATGCCATTGACGCAATGATAGTCGTTGGTGTTAATGACGAAATTCTCAAGCCTGAGCATTCATGTGTGTCGAATGCATCATGCACCACCAACTGTCTTGCTCCCGTGGCAAAAGTTCTGAATGACAACTTCGGCCTCGAGATCGGTTACATGACTACAATTCACTCATATACCAATGACCAGCGTATTCTTGACCTGCCGCATAAGGACCTGCGCAGGGCGAGGTCAGCTGCTCTTTCACAGATCCCCACCACCACCGGTGCTGCAAAATCAGTAGGGAAGATCATTCCCGAGCTGAAAGGCAAACTTGATGGTATCTCGGTAAGGGTCCCGACCCCCACAGGCTCACTGGTTGACCTTGTTGCAGTGCTGAAGAAAGCCGCGACGAAGGAAGAGATCAATGCAGCAATGAAGAAAGCTGCTGACGGCCCGATGAAGGGTATCCTTGAATATACTGAAGACGAGATAGTCTCAGTAGACGTTATCCATAATCCCGCCTCCTCAATATTTGATGCACAGAGCACCATGGTCAATGGCACGATGATCAAGGTTCTGTCATGGTATGACAACGAGTGGGGTTATTCGGCAAGGTGCGTTGACCTCATCGAGATGATGGGCAAGATGCTGAAATAACTCTTCAATCAGATATGAAGAAGGGGGGCCGGTCAGGTCCCCCTTTTTATTATATATGTTCCCTGTGATCAGAGCACCATCTGCACATCCATGTTCACTCCTGCTGCATCGCGGTAATGTTCGCCCAGTTCGTGCATCGCCTCATCGTCCTCCTCATAGAGCCAGGTTATTCTTATCCGGTAACGGGGAGCGCGGTATCCGCTTATCATTCTAAGAACATCCCTGAGAGCCTTCGATGAGCCGCTGTTGATATACTCGAGAAAGATCACGACCCTCAGTGCCGTGAACCTGTTCAGGTGTGACCTGATCCACTCCTCCAGCGGTGCATAGATTATCTCCGGCCTTTCAGCGATGGAACGGCCGGTGATGCTGAGCACATCCTCATCCTGATCGTAAGTGATCCTCGGAATATTGTTAGACCCCGGCTGGATTATCTCTATGCTCATTGCAGTTGCTCCTTAATCCTGACAGTCAGACTCTTATTTTAAAGTTTCACTCATTCATATCGCAGGGCCTCAATGGGATCAACCGCTGATGCCTTGACGGCCGGTAAATATCCCGATGCCATGCCGACAACAAAACAGGCCATCACCCCTCCTATCACCCAGAGCCACGGCACAGTAAAGCTGGAGCCCATTCCAAGTGACACAAGGTTGCCCATCAGGATGCCTGCGAGTATACCGAGCAGGCCACCCATCTGGCCGATTATGACCGATTCGTACAGGAACTGCTGTCTTATAACCGATTTCCGCGCCCCGAGCGCTTTCCGCACCCCGATCTCCCTCGTTCGTTCCGTCACGGAGACCAGCATGATGTTCATAAGTCCCACCGCAGCACCGAACAGGGTTATCAGGCCGATTATTGTTGCTGCAAGTGTCACATACTTGATGTTTTCCATCAGCATCTCTATCAGGGAGTCACTCTTCTGGATATTGAAATCCGACTCATCCCTGGGGTCAAGGTTACGCACAATGCGGAAAATTCCTTCTGCCTCACTGGCCATCATGTCGAGACTGACCGATTTCTGGGGCATCACGCCTATGTTGTAAGTGATATTTGGCCTGGAAAAATACTGTCTTGCGGTGGTAATCGGTATGATTGTCACCTGGTCACTGCCCATCATGCTGGCTCCCTTACTCTTTATCACCCCTATTACGGTCAGTTTAAGCCCCGGGAGGCTGATCTCCTGTCCGATAGGGTCAACACCGGGGAAGAGATACCTGACGATATCCTGTCCGATAATGACCACATGCCTGCTTCCCAGCAGGTCTTCCTGGGAAAAGTTGCGGCCTGACTCAATCTCCTGTCCGGCAATTGTAAGGTAGTTTTCATCCGCCCCGATTACAGAGACGTTAGGGTTGGTTTTTTTTGTTCCGAACCGGTATTCTGCCAGTCCGGAGGCATTGAAGGAGATTGACACCCAGGCCGGCTCACGGAATTTCTCGCTGAACTCCGTTGCCTCCCGATAGGTGATCTGGGAATGATTCTTTGTCCTGATATGCTGGTCGCCCACCGTAACCCTCATTGATCTTGAGGTTATTGAAAACGAATTGGCGCCCATCATCGTGAACTGCTGTGTAAGTGTACTCTTCAGTCCGTCAATGGCAGTAAGGATTCCAACAAGTGCCATAATCCCAAACGCGATGATAGCCATGGTGAGTGCAGCCCTCACCCGGTTTGACCTGATTGCCTTGAATGCAACCCTGACATTTTCCCAGAACAACGTTAAACCTCTCACGGTACTTCCCAAGGATTGTATTAAGGAACTAAGATACTGCTTTTCTTTATTTGATGCTACATTTTTTACCTTTGCAGGCGTGAAACGGGAAGATTTTTCGACTGATCGGCTCATCGGGGCATTCGCGAAGCTGGGCTCTGTAATGCGGGAGGCTGCATCAGTACCGGCATCCGGCACAGAGGGTCCGGCTGCCACGACAGGGTCATCGGGTCATCCCGTTCGCTTTGCGTTGATGATCGAAACGCTTCAGCTGGTGAATCCATGGTTCACCCCCGCCAACGTAAGGCGTGCAGTGATGGCAATCGGGAACAGTCTCACCAGGGAGAAGCTGGAGAAATGGATCTCCTCCTACCCCGGCCTGAAGGAAGAGAGGAGGCAGGAGACGGTGGGTGTGGTCATGGCAGGCAACATTCCACTGGTAGGATTCCATGACCTTCTATGTGTGCTGATAACCGGTAACCGGCTTCAGGCCAGGCTGAGCTCGAAGGACGAACACCTGATGAAAGCCGTGGCAGAAACTCTTGCAGTACTTGAACCGGAGCTGGCCGGAATGATTGAGCTTACGGACGGGAAACTTCAGGGATTTGAAAAGGTGATTGCCACCGGCAGCAACAACACCTCAAGGTACTTCGAGTACTACTTCAGGAATGTCCCTTCCCTTATCAGGCACAACAGGAACAGCATTGCAATACTTGACGGCACGGAGACACCCGAGGAGCTTGAGCTTCTGGCAGATGACATTTTTTCCTATTTCGGCCTGGGATGCAGGAATATCTCGAAACTCTGGCTGCCGGAAGGATATGATCCGGCCACCCTGCCACAGCACTGGGGCAGCTACGGCAACCTGTGCTCTCATCACAAGTATGCTGTAAACTACGATCACAACAAGGCTGTGATGATAGTGAACAGAGACCGGTACACGGACGGCGGATTCGTGCTTCTGAGAGAATCCTCCTCACTTACCCCGCCCATGGCCGCGGTACACTATGAGTTCTACAGCCCCGGGGACTCACCTTTTGTGCCTCCGGAGGCCGGCCAGGAACTTCTGCAGTGTATCGCAGGGCACGGTCACCTCCCTTTCGGGACAACGCAACAGCCCGAATTATGGGATTATTCAGACAACACTGATACTATCAGTTTCCTGCTAAAAAAAAATATTGCCAGGTGAATCTCAATATAAAAAATATTAAATTGCACCGGTTCAAAAAGTGAGTGTCATGGTTTATAGATTCGTGGTGTTATCTGATGAAGATGAATCGTTTGTGAGGGAGTTTGAGTTTCTCGACAGTCAGACATTGCTGGATTTTCACAATGCCCTGCAGGAGGAGCTTGAATTTGACAGGTCCCAGATTGCTTCATTCTTCATGGCTACAGAAAGCTGGGAGAAGGAGGAGGAGTTTACCCTCTTTGACATGGGCGCCGGTTCATCCACCATGGAGAACTCAGTTCTGGAAGAGGTGATCTTCCGCAAAAACCAGAAGCTTCTTTATGTTTTTGACTTCTTCAATGACAGGGCTCTGTTCGTTGAGTACGTTGGTGAGTTCAAGGAGGAAGAAGACAAGGATTATCCTGTGTGCACAAATTCAAAAGGGCTGCCGCCCAAGCAGGTCACCTTCGGAGGTGTCGCCCGCAAGAAATACAACAGTCTTGTCGTCACAGACGATGATGAGGATGAGGTGGATGTTGATGAGGAGGTTGTCAACGATGAGATCTTCTTTGAAGGAGAAGGAGAAGAGGAAGAGGAAGACCTTTCGGACTTCGACTCCGGAGAGAGCCTGGAAGAAGAGGAAGATGAGGAGGACTAGTCCGGTCCGTCTTGCAGTCCCATGAAAAATACCCTTATAGTCCTGCCCGGCCCCACCGGTGTGGGCAAAACCGGTTTTGCCGTGGAGCTGGCCTCCCGTCTGCGGTGTGACATAATATCATGTGACTCAAGGCAGTTCTACCGTGAGATGAAGATAGGCACTGCCGCACCCGATGATGAGCAGCTCTCAAGGGTGAGGCATCATTTCATCGGGTTTATTTCAGTGACTGACTACTACAGCGTAAGCCTTTTTGAACGGGATGTGCTGGCATTGCTGCCTGAGCTGTTCGCTGCCAATCCGGTTGTCATAATGACGGGTGGGTCAATGCTCTACATGGATGCCATCTGCCGCGGCATGGATGACATACCCGACACTGATCCTTCGGTAAGGGAAAAATATGCGGAGATGTACCGGAGGGAGGGCATAGCCGGGTTGAGGATGGCGCTCAGAATGGTCGATCCGGAGTATTACGCGAAGGTTGATCTCCATAATCCCCGTCGTCTTCTCAGGGCACTGGAGATCACTGCCAGCACCGGGAAACCGTACTCCTCGTTCCTTACGGCACCGGTCAGGGAGCGAAACTTCAGGATCCTCAAGGCCGGGCTCACAAGGGAGAGGGGAGAACTCTACGGCAGGATCGACGCGAGGGTCAATCAAATGATTAATTCAGGTCTTGAAGAGGAGGCAATGTCGCTGTTGAAATACAAGGGTCTCAATGCCCTGAACACGGTTGGTTACCGGGAGCTGTTCCGGTGGTTCGACGGTGAGATCAGTCGCGATGAAGCCATAATGCTCATAAAGAGAAACACCCGTCGCTATGCGCGAAAACAGCTTACCTGGTGGAACAGGGACAGTGAAATCAACTGGTTTGACGCCTCGGATGAGGAGATGATCTTTGCCTGGATTGAAAGCCGGCTGGAAGACAACCGCTCCTGAATAACTCCAGGTATCCCCATTATACCTTGGTAACAGCCGGACTCAGACCGGCTGCTTCAGTCTCCTGATAACTTCGGCAGGGTCAGATGATGAAAACACTGTGCTGCCGGCCACGAGCACATCCACTCCTGCATGTACCAGCACCGGGGCATTCTGAAGGTCAACGCCGCCGTCAACCTCTATCAGAACGTCATAACCACCCTCGTCAATCATGCTTCTCAGCTCACCGATCTTGTTGATGCTTCCAGCGATAAATGTCTGTCCTCCGTAACCGGGATTGACAGTCATCAGCAGCACCATGTCAACATACGGCAGGATGTCTTTCAGCAGCATTACCGGGGAGTGAGGATTGAGGGTCACCCCTGCTTTCATGCCCAGCCTGCGTATCTCGGTCACTGTGCGGTGAAGGTGTTTACATGTCTCATAATGCACTGTCAGGGTTGAAGCCCCGGCATCCCTGAACCTCTCAAGGTACCTGTCCGGGTCAGTGATCATGAGATGAACATCGAGCGGTTTGGCTGACAGGTCGCGCACAGCTTCTATCACCGGAAATCCGAAGGAGATATTGGGAACGAATATTCCGTCCATTATGTCAAGATGGAGCCAGTCGGCTTCACTGTCATTAATCATCTCAACCTCGGATGCGAGGTTGGCAAAATCAGCAGCAAGAAGTGAAGGTGCAACCAGGTGGCTCATGATTCCGGGAATAACAGTTGAATAATCACCCAAGATAAGATTTTAGTATCCGGCAGCGGGTAGTGAACTGGATTCTTTTTATTGCTTTTTCCTTGATCTGTCTGACCCTTTCGCGGGTAAGCCTCAGTTCCTCTCCTATCTCCTCGAGTGTGAAAGGGTGTTTCATGCCGATACCGAAGTATAGTTTAAGCACGCGGGCCTCACGCGGAGACAGGGTGCTGAGTGCCTTCTCTATCTCATATGAAAGGGACTCGTTTATAAGATTACGGTCTGGACTCGGGGTGTCCTCATTCTGCATCACATCGTACATGCTGTTGTCCTCCTCTGAACTAATGGGGGCATCCATGCTGAGTGTGCGGCCGTTGGTACGAATGGCATCCTTTACATCTTCGGGAGCAATCTCGAGAAGGTCAGCGATCTCCTGTGCGGAAGGCTCCCGTTCAAACTCCTGTTCAAGCTTGGAGTAGGCACGGTTAATGCGGTTAATGGAACCGATCTTGTTGACGGGCAGTCTTACAATCCTGGCCTGTTCTGCAAGAGACTGGAGGATAGCCTGCCTGATCCACCAAACGGCGTAGGAGATGAATTTGAAGCCCCGGGTCTCGTCAAATCTCTGGGCAGCCTTTATAAGCCCCAGGTTCCCTTCATTGATCAGGTCTGGCAGGGTCATCCCCTGGTTCTGATACTGCTTTGCCACTGAAACGACAAACCGGAGGTTGGCCTTGACGAGCCTTGCCAGGGCGTCATGATCACCGGAGCGGATGCGACGGGCCAGGCTGACCTCCTCATCAGGAGAGATCAGCTCAACCTTTCCTATCTCCTGCAGGTACTTGTCAAGAGATGGAGTGTCACGGTTGGTAACCTGCTTGGTAATCTTTAACTGACGCATTAATAATAAATTAGCGGATTATCAGTCGTTATTTTAAGCAAAAGCCTACAATTTTAGTAAAATATTCTCAAAAAAACAAGGGCAGTGCATATTTTTGATCTCCGGGAGCCTTCCGGGCACTGATTCAATACTAAAAAGTATCAGCAAATCAATTTTTTGCACCGGCTATTTGTATATAAGAAAGGAATTTCATAAACTTGCATCGGAATAATGACGAGAGTCACTTAATCAGTCGGAGGGATTGCTTCATTCCCCACTTCACCAAAACAATCGAATTTAATTTTTCTACACATTCTACAACATGCATGATATTCTTGAACTGAGCGAGATGCTTGTTCCCGAATTGAGGGAAATAGCTAAGCAGCTCAAAATTAAGAGGATTGAACTCCTCAAGAAACAGGATCTGATATACAAGATCCTTGATCAGCAGGCCATTGACGCAGCGGAGACGCGTAAGACCGGCAGAACCGAAAGTTCATCATCTGAAAGGCCTCAGGAGCGCAGCGGTCAGCCGCAGAAGCAAAAACAGCCGGAGCGGTCCGGTCAGCAGCCAAGGGGTCCGAAACCTCAGCAACAGAGGGACCAGAACAAGGGGCAGCAGAACAGGCCTCAGCAGGGTCAGCCACCCAAAGGACAGCCCGGTACGCAGCCAAAAGGTCAGCAGCAACAGGGCCAGGGACAGCAACAGGGTCCCAGAGGTCAGCAGCAGGGTCAGCAGCCCCGGCCACAACAGGGTCAGGATCAGTCACAGACACAGCAGCAATCCCAGCCTCAGCAGCAGGGTCAGCAACCCAGGCCACAGCAGGATCAGCAGCAGGGTCAGCAGCCCCGTCCACAGCAGGCTCAGGATCAGTCGCAGGGTCAGGGTCAGCAACCCAGGCCACAGCAGGATCAGCAGCAGGGGCAGGGACAGCAAAACAGAGGTCCACAGCAGCAGCAGAAATGGCAGCAAAACCGCGACAAGCGTCCCCGCTTCAGAAACGATCAGCCGAACCAGGGTCCTTACAGGCCTGACGGCAACCGTCCGCGTCCGCAGCAGGCCCCGGCACAGGGGACCGGAGATAATCAGCAGCCCCAGTCCAGGATGCAGCCGCAATCTGACCAGTCTGACCGCAGCCAGCCTCAGCCTGAAAGGAACCAGCAGCAGCCGGAAAGGAACCAGCAGCAGCCGGAGAGGAACCAGCAGCAGCCGGAAAGTACCCAGCCACAGGCTGACAAGCTGCTCTTTGCGCAGGAACCCAACGGTGAGAATGTTCAGGACATGCTCAGGTTAAATGAATCTGATCTTGAGACCGGCATAATAGCTGCCGCCTCTTCAGCGGACAACGGCGTGGTGATCCCTCCTGTTGCATCCGAGACTCAGGACATTCATCCTGAAGTACATGAACCTGTCAGGGAGGAGAAGAGAGAACGGGCTTATGATTTCGAGGGAATAGTAGCCAATACCGGTGTGCTTGAGATCATGCCGGACGGATACGGATTCCTCCGCTCACCCGACTACAACTATCTCAGTTCACCTGACGATATTTACGTTTCACAGTCGCAGATTAAACTCTTCGGCCTGAAAACCGGCGATACGATAAGGGGCACTATCCGTCCGCCCCGCGAAGGCGAGAAGTACTTCCCTCTCATCAAGGTGGAGGAGATCAACGGTCGCACACCCGATTTCATCCGTGACAGGGTTCCGTTTGACTATCTTACCCCTCTCTTTCCCAATGAGAAATTCACCCTCTGCAGGCCGGGCGAAGGCAACCTGTCAGTCCGCATAGTTGACATGTTCTGCCCGATAGGCAAGGGTCAGCGCGGTCTCATTGTGGCCCAGCCCAAAACCGGTAAGACAATCCTGCTTCAGGACATAGCAAATGCTATAGCAAAATTTCACCCGGAGGTTTACCTTATGATACTGCTCATCGACGAGCGTCCCGAGGAGGTCACCGAGATGGCACGCAATGTCAATGCCGAGGTCATTGCCTCCACCTTTGACGAGCCGGCAGAAAGGCATGTGCGCATCGCCACTATAGTCCAGGAGAAAGCCAAGAGGCTTGTTGAGTGCGGTCATGACGTTGTCATCCTGCTTGACTCAATCACCCGTCTCGCCAGGGCATTCAACACTATCGCCCCGGCGTCGGGCAAGGTGCTCTCCGGAGGTGTCGACTCGAACGCCCTTCACAAGCCAAAGCGCTTCTTTGGCGCAGCGCGAAACATTGAAAACGGCGGTTCACTGACCATTATCGCGACGGCGCTGACAGACACCGGATCGAAGATGGATGATGTGATCTTCGAAGAGTTCAAGGGAACCGGCAACATGGAACTGCAGCTTGACCGCAAACTCTCCAACAGGAGGATATTCCCGTCAATAGATATCCCGGCTTCAAGCACAAGGCGTGAGGATCTGCTTCTTGACAAGAATATGCTCAGCAAGATCTGGATTCTGCGCAACTATCTCACTGACATGAATTCAGTTGAGGCAATGGAGTTCCTGCGTGACCGCATAAGCCAGACACGCTCCAACGAAGAGTTTCTCATTTCAATGAACAGCCAGTAAGATTCTCATCAAAAATGAGTACCTTTGCGGTTTGATTTTTCTAAGGTTATTTGATCAATAATTACGTCTAATAAGAAATGGCAACGAAAAAATTCATCACTTGTGACGGCAACCAGGCAGCATCGCACATAGCTTATATGTTCAGCGAGGTGGCCTGCATCTATCCAATTACTCCTTCATCCACCATGGCAGAATATGTCGATGAGTGGGCGGCTCACGGACTGAAGAACATGTTCGGTGAGGAGGTTAAGGTGGTTGAGATGCAGAGTGAGGCCGGTGCAGCAGGAGCGGTTCACGGCTCACTGCAGTCAGGAGCTCTGACAACTACATTCACAGCATCACAGGGGCTTCTGCTCATGATCCCCAACATGTATAAGATGGCAGGCGAACTACTCCCGGGAGTATTTCATGTCAGTGCACGTACTGTTGCAGCACATGCACTTTCAATCTTCGGTGACCACGGTGACATCTATGCCACCCGCCAGACAGGGTTTGCCCTGCTTGCCACCGGCAGCGTTCAGGAGATAATGGATCTTGCAGGTGTTGCTCACCTTGCATCCATCAAATCAAGGGTACCCTTCCTGCATTTCTTCGATGGCTTCCGTTCATCACATGAGATACAGAAGGTAGAAGAGATGAGCATGGCGGACATGAAGAAGCTTGTTGACACGGATTCCCTGAAGGCATTCCGTGACAGGGCTCTCAATCCCGGCAAACCTGTTACAAGGGGTACTGCACAGAACCCTGACATCTTCTTCCAGGCCAAGGAGGCATCAAACCGCTTCTATACAAATCTTGACGATACTGTCAATGAGTACATGGAGAAGATCAATGCAATTACCGGACGCGCATACAAGCCATTTACATACTACGGTGCCCCGGATGCAGAAAACATCATTATTGCAATGGGTTCCGTCACGGAAACCATCAAGGAGGTAATTGATTACCTGGCAGAGACAACCGGAGAAAAACTCGGTCTCATCAGCGTTCATCTCTACAGACCCTTCTCGGCCAAATATCTGTTCAATGTCCTTCCGAAGAGCGTGAAGCGCATTACGGTTCTTGACCGCACCAAGGAACCGGGAGCCAACGGTGATCCTCTCTTCCTTGACGTGAAGGAGATATTCTATGACCAGAAGGTACAGCCTGTGATCCTCGGCGGACGCTACGGCCTCAGCTCGAAAGACACAACCCCGGCACAGATGATCTCGGTCTTCGAGAACATGAAGAAGGAGAAACCGATGAACCAGTTTACTGTTGGTATCGTTGACGATGTGACATTCAGGTCGCTTCCGCTCCTTCCCGAGATCAACGTGAGCCACAAGGGTACCTACTCGGCCAAGTTCTACGGTATCGGATCTGACGGAACCGTCGGTGCGAACAAGAACTCCATAAAGATCATCGGTGAGACAACCGACAAATACTGCCAGGCATACTTTGCCTACGACTCAAAGAAATCGGGCGGTGTAACAACCTCGCACCTTCGCTTTGGTGATCATCCGATCCGTTCGCCGTATCTTGTCAACACACCTGATTTCGTGGCATGCCACGTTCCTTCCTATCTTGACAAGTATGATATGCTCCGGGGTCTCAAGAAGGGTGGAACCTTCCTGCTGAACTCAATCTGGGATGCAGAGGAGACACTGACGAAGCTGCCTGATCATATGAAGAAGTATCTGGCTGGGAACAAGATCGGATTCTATATTATCAATGCAACTGCAATCGCTGAAGAGCTGGGACTGGGTACCAGGACCAACACAATCATGCAGAGCGCCTTCTTCAAGGTTTCGGAAGTGATTCCCTACAAGCTCGCAGTTGACGAGATGAAGCATGCTGTGATCAAGGCTTACGGCAAGAAGGGTGAGAACATTGTCAAGATGAACAATGACGCCATTGACCGTGGCGGTGACGTAACGAAGGTTGAGATACCTGCAGAATGGGCAAACCTTAAAGTTACTGCAGAAAAGGCTGATGCCAGCAAACCTGCATTCATCCGCGATGTTGTTGATGCCATCAACGGCATGAGGGGTGATGATCTTCCGGTCAGCGCCTTTGTAGGACGCGAAGACGGCACTTTCCCTGCCGGCACATCAGCCTATGAGAAGCGCGGCATCGCCGTAAACGTTCCCGAGTGGCAGATGGACAAGTGCATACAGTGCAACCAGTGTTCGTATGTATGTCCTCACGCTGCAATCCGTCCTTTCCTCCTTACTGATGAAGAACTGGCAGCAGCGCCCGAAGGCACTACAGCGAAACAGGGTATCGGCAACACAAAGAGCCACAAGTTCAGGATCCAGGTCAGCGTATATGACTGCACCGGTTGCGGTAACTGTGCTGATGTATGTCCTGCCAAGGAGAAGGCCCTCATAATGAAGCCGCTGGAGTCACAGCTTGAACAGGCTGACAGGTGGACCTACATGCATGAGAAGGTAGGATACAAGGAGACAGTTGTTGACAAGTACACGAACGTCAAGAACTCACAGTTTGCACAGCCTCTCTTTGAGTTCTCCGGCGCTTGCGCAGGCTGCGGTGAGACCCCTTATATCAAAGCCATCACCCAGCTCTTCGGTGACCGCATGGTCATCGCCAATGCAACCGGATGTTCTTCAATCTACGGCGGATCAGCGCCATCGATGCCCTACACCGTAAACAAGAACGGACACGGTCCTGCATGGGCTAACTCGCTCTTTGAGGACAACGCAGAGTACGGCTTCGGCCTTATGCTTGGTGCGAATCGGATCAGGGACCGCATTGAGCGCCTGATGAAGGAGAGCCTGGGCAGCGGACTGGCACCTGAAACCGTTGCTGCTTTCAATGAATGGATAGCAGAGATCGATAACTCAAAGACCAGCAGGGCTGTCTCTGAGAAAGTCATCGCAGCATGTGAGAAGGATAAGGCTCCGGTATGCAAGGAGATCCTTGAACTGAAGAGCTACCTGGTCAAGAAATCGTTCTGGGTGTTCGGCGGTGACGGATGGGCCTATGACATCGGCTACGGCGGCCTTGACCACGTGCTTGCCTCGGGCGAGAATATAAA
>JAEYZD010000193.1 GCA_023430725.1 Bacteroidota bacterium
GGGGTGGGTGGGGTTGGGCCAGCTGCTACAATTCTTATTGGTCTACCTTTAGATTAGCATCCAGATTATGCAATTATCTGATGTTGCCTGCCATGGCCCTCCTTACATTCTCATATCCCATCTTGTCCACCTTCCGGTCATAGGTCATCAGGCCATTTGTCTCCGTCTCCACATCGGTGGTCTGGGTGTAGACAGTGGCGCTAAGGCCCTTCTCAGTTACCATCTGCCGCACCAGCGCATAGAAATCTTCATACTTCCTGAGCAGGGCCGTGCTGTCACCCATCTTTTCATAACCCCAGTTTTTCTGTTCCCAGGTATGACCCTGCACAGGTAACCCCAGGCCGCCGAACTCACCGAGCACAATGGCTCTTTCCTTCTCCGGCTCAGGGGATACAGGCTCCGGATAGTGGTGAATATCAAGTATGTGACCGGTTCCGCGGTCGGTCCACCCCGATGTGCTGTTGACAAGCCTTGTGGTGTCCAGGGCGGCAACATAATCTGTCACCCCCGGGGTATCCCATTGTCCCCATCCTTCATTATAAACCACCCACATCACAATTGAAGGATTATTGAACTTGGTCTCTATCATCCTTGTCAGCTCAGTCATGAAGAGTGCGGAGTCAGACGGACTCTTTGAGATGTCCGGCTTTTCACCCCATATGTAATCATCACCGCTGGGCATATCCTGCCATACAAGCATTCCCATACGGTCAGTATGGTAGTAAAACCTCCGGTTCTCAACCTTTACATGCTTCCTTAGCATGTTGAATCCCATCTTCTTAAGCATTTCAATATCATATCTCATTGCCTCGTCTGAAGGGGGCGTGTAAAGACCGTCTGGCCAGAAGCCCTGGTCAAGAGGGCCATTCTGCCATACGAACCTGTTGTTGAGCATGATGCGGGTGAAGCCGTCGTCACCAATCCCGAGTGATATCTTTCGCATTCCAGCATATGATTTGACCTCGTCTGCCACCGTGCCTCCGGTGATGAGCCTGACGCGCAGGTCGTAGAGGAACGGGTCCTCAGGGCTCCACAGCCTTGCATCAGGTACCTTGAGGGTAAGCGACGAGCCTGTTAACCCTGAGGCCACGGCCACGGTCTTTCCATCCATGACAAGTGTCACTTCGGCAAGCGACGGTGCCATATCCACCGGGGGGCAACCCTCCGGACCCTGGCAACGCTCCTCGGTGACTGTCACACCTAGCTCCCCTCTGTCAATATCCGGCACGATCCGCAGATCGCCTATCCATGTCTTCTCAACCGGCTCAAGCCAGACACTCTGCCAGATACCGCTTGTGGGTGTGTACCATATTCCTCCCGGCTTCAGCACCTGCTTGCCCCTGGGCTGGCGGCCCCTGTCGGTAGGATCAGTCACTTTTACAACAATGCTGTGTGTCTTAGCATCGGCAAGAAAGGGAGTGATATTGCATGAGAACGGATCATACCCGCCGCGGTGGCTGACAGCAAAATTATCGTCGATCCAGACTGTTGTCTCCCAGTCCGATGCCTCAAAATTAATTATGATCTGCTTTTCCTTCCATCCTTTTGGGATTGTGAATTCACGTGCATACCAGAGTGCCAGTGAGTCTGTGATGCGGGCCTTGACCCCTGACAGAGCTGATTCCGCAGGGTAGGGGACAAGTATCTTCCCCTGGGGGGCAGGGCGCTCGGCCTCCTTTGGACAGATCGCATAATCCCACAGACCGTTCAGACTCAACCATTCAGCACGCTCCATTGCCGGCCGAGGGTATTCCGGCCACGGGGCCGCCGGGTCAATACTCTCACTCCAGGCCGTAAGGAGTGGATTTTCAGCAGGCTTCCATACGGATTCCATCTCACTGGTGCAAAATGTCATCACTCCGGTGATGACAATGAGTACCGGAACAAATAAATACTTCATATCGGATTTTTTGCGGATCAGCCGAGCTTCATCTTCTCAACCTCTTCCATGTTGCGTTCGTTGTTCACGATCTTTCCCATCGGCGTGTAGAGCCAGTCAATCAGATCCTGATACCTTTCGGTGATCTTGCCCCTGACAATCTTCATCGTTGAGTTCATCATGCCGTTGCTCTCATTGAAACTCTCATTAAGCACTCCCAGTGCCACCGGCAGCCAGCGATGCGGAAACATGTGACCGTACTTTCCATTGATACGGTACTCATTTACCTCATTCTCAATGAGATTAAGTACGGCTCTCTTCCCTTCCTCTGTTGTGGCTGACATGTTCCGGTCTTCAAGGTAAACCTTCAGCGCATGCTGGTTAGGCACTATCAGTGCCACAGTGTAAGGTTTCTGGTTATTATAGAGCATGCACTGGTCAATGTATTTCGACTGTTCGCTTATAGCTTCCTCGATACCTTCGGGACTGAACTTCTCGCCGTCGTCAGCAATCAGCAGGCTCTTGAAACGGCCAAGTACATAAAGGAATCCGTCCTCACTCATGTATCCCATGTCACCGGTGAAGAGCCAGCCGTCACGGATTGCATCCCTTGTGGCAGTTTCGTTCTTCCAGTAACCGTGCATGACGTTTCCGCCGCGGATCACTATCTCGCCTTTCTGACCTGTGGGCAGTTCATTGCCGTCATCATCACATATCTTAAGGTCCATGTTGTTCACAAGGTATCCTGAGGATCCGAGCTTGTGCCTGGCTGCCGAGTTGGAGGAGATAATAGGAGATGCTTCCGAAAGTCCGTAACCCTGGTACATCGGTACCCCGATTGCATAGAAGAAGCGCTGGAGCTCTATGTCTAGCAGTGCACCGCCTCCGATGAAGAAATCGAGTTCACCTCCGAATGCTTCTCTTACCTTGCTGAAGAGTATTTTGTCAAACAGCCTCAGCAGCGGTTTCTTCATCTTCTGCACACCGAGCCCCTTGTTGTAACCCTCCTTGTTATAGGAGTATGCCATCCTCAGGGCGAAGTTGAAAAGAGCCTCTGTCATATTACCCTTCTCCTTGATCCCCTTCTCGATATTCTTGCGGAAGTTCTTTGCCAGTGCAGGAACGCTCATCAGCAGATTTGGCTTTATCTCCTTCATGCAGATGGGGATGTTGCGCAGTGTCTCCATCGGGGTCTTTCCAACCTTCACGGAGGCTATGCTGGCTCCCTTGCCCATGAAGGCATATATTCCTGCCGTATGCGCAAACGAATGGTCCCACGGCAGTATAAGGAGTGTCTTGTAATACTGCGGTATATCCATCAGACTGTATGACTGGTAAACGTTTGTCACATAGTTGCCGTGTGTCAGGATGATACCCTTGGGATCTGCCGTAGTGCCTGATGTGTAGCAGATATTGGCATAATCTGAAGGGGTGATTGAAGCCGTAAACTCCTCGAAGCTCTTCCTGTTGGCAGGAATCTCCAGCCACTCACGCCCTATTTTTCTCACCTCGTTGAAATGGACCTGGCTATCGGAATACTCTTCCATCGGATCCATGAAGATGACCTTTGTTATCTCAGGACAGCGGTCAATCACCTCAAGTATCTTAGGCGCCTGGGTGCTGGATGTGATCACTATCTTTGATCCGGAGTGGGTCAGGCGAAACCTGATCTCTTCCGGATTCAGCTTGATTGAAAGTGGTACATTCACCCCGCCTGCATACAGAATCCCAAGTTCTCCAATAACCCAGCTGTTGCGCCCGTCAGCGAGAAGGCTCACACGGTCGCCCTTCCTGATGCCAAGCTGCATCAACCCGGCCCCGAACTCGTGAACCTGACGCCTTGTCTCCTGGTATGTGGTGCCTTCATATTTCTCCTGCAGCTTCTCCCACAGGTAGATGTTTGTCGGATACTTTTCAACATTTTCTTCGAAGAACCGGATTAGTGACTTCATCTCTCAACTTATTAAGTGTAAAAAAACGCGATCTAAGATAGAAAAAGAATTGGCTTGCATGGACAGGATTCCGGATTATTCATTGCATTTTTGCATTGTATACAATACCTTTAACAAGGAAAATAGTGAAAAACTGTTATTTATGAAGAGATTACCGCTACTATTGCTTGCAGCCGTGCTGCTGCTCACCCCTTCATGTGATTTCATGAAGAGCATCAACCCCTTCGGGAAGAAGACCCGCGAGGCTGAGGCTCTGCGGCAGCAGCAGGAGGCATTCCGCATTGCCGATTCGATCCGTGTGGCCAAGGAAAAAGAGGATGAAGCGGAACGTGCAATGCAGGCAGAGCTTGCCCCCGCAGCCGGAGAAAAAGTGAGCGTTATGACCGGATACCATGTTATCGTGGGCAGTTTCCTTACACCTGCCTATGCCAGTGCCTGGCTTGAGCATATCAGGAGCTTCGGCTATGATGCCCAGCTGATTGACATGAACGGAGGAGAATGGCAGCTCGTCTCGGCACAGTCGTTCCCGGACCTTCATGCGGCATGGAACTCCCTGACCGGTATACAGGATAAAATCAACGGTGAGGCCTGGGTTTACAGGAAGAACTGAGTATTACCTGTAGATTGTTGCTGATCTGTCAGGACCTACGGAGACGATGGTTACCGGAACGCCTGTCTCCTTTTCGATATAATCTATGTAATCCTTAAGCTCTGACGGCAGCTCATCCCAGGTGCGGCATCCTGTTATATCACACTGCCATCCCCTGAATGAGATGTAATTCAGTCTTTCAATATCACTGAGACAGTACGGGAGTTCTGTCTGGTCCCTGCCGTTCACCGTATAGGACCTGCATATCTTCACCTCCCGGAATCCGGACAGTACATCGGCTTTCATCATGAAAAGCCTTGTCACTCCGTTGACCATTATGGCATATTTCAAAGCCGGCAGGTCAAGCCATCCGCAGCGGCGCGGCCTGCCTGTAGTGGCACCGTACTCGTTGCCCCGGTCACGCATGAGCTGGCCGTCGGCGTCATTGAGCTCGGTGGGGAAAGGACCGCTTCCCACCCGGGTGCAATATGCCTTGAAGATGCCAAAAACCTCCCCTGTACGGCCCGGAGCTATCCCGAGACCGGTGCACGCGCCGGCCGCCACTGTATTCGAAGAGGTAACAAAGGGGTAGGTGCCGAAATCAATATCCAGCATGGTACCCTGGGCTCCTTCCGCAAGCACCCTCTTACCGGTCCTCAGAGCCGTGTCTATATGATAATCTGCATTGACAGTGGTAAACTGCTTCAGAAATTCCACAGCCTCAAGCCACTCATCCTCGAGGGCCTTAAGGTCACCGCTGTAGCCGTAACCCTGAAGCATCCTCATGTGCTCGTTCACACGCGTGCGGTAAAACTCCATGAAGTCACGCCTCAGCAGATCACCTACCCTCAGCCCGTTCCGTGAAGCTTTATCAGTATATGCCGGACCTATCCCCCTGAGGGTGGAACCGATCTTCGCCTCACCCAGCGATGCCTCCTGCGCTGCATCCAGCAGCTTGTGGGTAGGCATTATGAGGTGTGCCTTAAGCGAGATCAGCAGCCTGGACCGGACAATTGAAATATCTATGCCCAGGCTCTCCACCTCACGGCGGAACACAACCGGGTCAACAACCAACCCGTTGCCGATAATATTGATTTTGTCATTGTGAAAAATGCCCGAGGGAATAAGATGAAGCACATGCTTCGCCCCGAGAAATTCTATGGTGTGACCGGCATTCGGGCCGCCCTGAAACCTTGCAACTATGTCATACTGAGGGGTTAACGCATCAACTATCTTTCCCTTACCCTCATCTCCCCACTGGAGCCCCAGCAAAATATCAATCTTCATTATAGCAATATATACCTGATTTGACAAAACAGGTCCGAAGTTACAAAATAAATTGGCGTCAAGGGCTTTTTAAGCCTTATCCTTTTCCTGTTCACCGTAAACATACAGTGCGTAATGGTGCAAAGCGAAGGAGTTTTCTTCACAAGCACTCCTGATGATCTCATTTATACGGGGATCACTGAACTCAATCACTTTCCCCGACTTTGTGTCAATCAGATGGTCATGGTGACCTGACCTGTAAGTTTTTTCATACTGCGCCTGGTTGCGACCGAATTTGTGCCTTGTGATAAGCTTGCAGTCGAGCAGCAGATCAACAGTGTTGTACAGCGTGGCCCGCGATACACGGTAATTCTTGTTCTTCATAAAGCCGAAGAGCGATTCTATGTCAAAGTGCCCCTCCCTTGAATATATCTCATCAAGGATGGCAAACCGCTCAGGCGTCTTCCTCAGTGACCGCGACACAAGATACTCAGTGAAGAGTTCCTTTACTACTGACCTGGCATCATCGACTGACATTGCTTCTGGATTTTTTTGGACCTGCCGGAATTATTCGATAAATTCCTCGATTCGCTTCACACTTGCTATCCCCTTTATGTTGGAAAGCTGCATGATCAGGTTGTTGAGGTCACGGGTGTGATGAACAAACAGGTCAATCGTCCCTTCGAAGATGCCGTCATAAACTGAGACATTGATGTTACGTATGTTTACGTTCAGCTCCTTGGAGATGATTGTTGTAACCTCACTCACCAGCCCGATCCTGTCTATGCCGTTGATGCTTATCCTTGCAAGAAAGGAGGCAAGCTTATGAATCGTCCACCTGACCGGTATGATCCTGTTGCCCTCGCTTGACATCAGCTTGACGGCTGCCGGGCATTTGGGCTTGTGCACGATAATGTTGTTCGAGTGATCAACATAACCTGTCACCTCGTCACCCGGAATGGGCTGGCAACAACTGGCTATCACATATGAATTACCTGTGTTGTCCACATTCTCACGCAACAGGTAGGGATGACTCTTGTCAATCGTACCCGGAAGGGGAGGGACCTCCTTCGTCTCCGGTCCCTTGCGGGTGACTCCGCCGACAGCCAGTCTCCAGTATTTGCGGAGACTGCCCTCCGGCGCCTTCTTCAATACCTTCCGAAGCTCATCAAGGTTTATCAGCCCCAGCCCTATGCGGGAGTATAGCTCATCCTTGTTGAGCAACTCGTAATTGTCAAGTAATTTCTTGATTATGTCCGAGTTCGGAAGTATTCCCAATTCGCTCAGCCTCTGCTCCAGCATCTCCATCCCCTTCTGGATCCGGTCGGTTGACTGGTCCCTGAGGGCATCCTTGATGGCGTTTTTCGCCTTCGCGGTATGCGCATACTCAAGATACTCCTTTTCTGGTTTCGCGATATTGGAGGTGATAATCTCTACCTGGTCGCCACTCTGAAGTGTGGTGGAGAGCGGAGACAGTTTGTAGTTCACCTTGGCGCCAATGGCCTTGTTACCGACGTCAGTGTGTATCTCATAGGCAAAATCCAGCGCCGAAGCGCCCTTCGGCAGGTTGACAAGCAGACCCTTTGGGGTAAATACCATTATCTCTGAAGAGAAGAGGCTCATCTTGAACTCGTCCAGGAAGGTAAGAGGATCTGACATAGGGTTGGCAAGCATTTCCCTGATGTGCTTGAGCCACTTGTCAAGTTCGCTCTCTGACTGCGAAGTGTCTCCCTTGTATTTCCAGTGCGCTGCGAAGCCCCGCTCTGCTATGTCATCCATCCTCTGGCTTCTGATCTGCACTTCCACCCATCGCCCTTCAGGGCCCATTACGGTCAGGTGAAGGGCTTCATAACCGTTGGGCTTGGGCCTGCTGATCCAGTCCCGGAGCCTGTCAGGCTTGGGTGTGTAAATATCTGTTATGAGCGAGTATATCTGCCAGCACTGTGCCCTCTCACTCATCTCCGGACCAGGCTCGAAGACTATGCGGACAGCAAGCAGGTCATAAACCTCCTCGAAGGGGACGTTCTTTGTCTGCATCTTCTTCCAGATGGAATAGATCGACTTGAACCTCCCGGAGATGTCAAAGATTATGTTATTGTTATTGAGCTCTTCAATTATTGGCAGGCTGAACCTGTTTATAAGTGCCAGGTTCTTCTTCTCGTCCATCTTGACCTTCCGGGCTATCTCTTCGTAGATGCGGGGATGCCTGAACTTGAAGCTCAGATCCTCGAGCTCGGTCTTTATTGCGAAGAGCCCCAGCCGGTGTGCCAGAGGAGCATACAGATAGACCGTCTCGCCGGCTATCTTCATCCTCTTGTGCTCCGGCATCGAGTCGAGGGTGCGCATGTTGTGAAGCCTGTCGGCAATCTTTACGAGAATGACCCTGAAATCGTCCGAAAGGGTCATCAGCATCTTACGGAAGTTCTCCGCCTGCAATGAGTTGGTCTCCTTGTTGTAAGTGCCGGAGATCTTTGTGAGACCGTCAATCAGTGATGCAATCTTCGGCCCGAACTGCTTCGATATTTCCTCCAGGGGAATCCCGGTGTCCTCCACAACATCATGCAGAAGTGCAGCAGCCACCGACTTGGCGCCGAGACCGATCTCCTGATTCACAATCCTCGCTACATTGATCGGGTGAATTATGTACGGCTCGCCTGAGTTCCTGTACATGTCGCGGTGAGCCTCATTGGCAAACCGGAAAGCCTTGTCAATCAGCTCCCTGTCACCCGGTTTGTCACACCTGTAGAGATTGTCAGTGAGCAGACGGTACTCTGCTTCAATGCGGCTGACGTCCTCCGGGGTGAGTATCTTAGTCTTGGTTTTTACCATTTGTAATGTCCTGCAAAGGAGTGTCAAAGATACGAAAAACGGGTCATTGTCAATCCGGCTTTCAGGGAAGTATAGTTACTGTTCCGTTCCTGATTTCACTGCGCCCTGAGGGTGTGACGAGACTTAGCCGCCAGAGGTATACCCCCGCAGGCAGGGGTCTGCCATTGGAGGTGCCGTCCCAGCCTTCACCGTGATCGGAGGTGCTGAAGATCAGCGCCCCGTTCCTGGTGTAGATGCGAAAATCATAATCCTCAGGCATGAATGGAAACTCCGGCCTGAAGGTTGCATTCTCCCCGCCTCTTCCAGGGGTGAAGGCATTTGGCATGAAAATGTTTTCAGTGGCCATTGTTATCGCAGCGGAGGAGCTGTGCACAGGCTGGCCTGCCGGTGCGGCCGGAGCCGCGGCTGTGACACGGTACATCACTTCGGAGGCAGTGACCTCGCCGGCAAAGACCGAATAATCCTCTGACCAGGCTGTGTCTGACAGGGCACTGGCAACTTCCTTCAGCCCCTCACCGGTGTCACGCCATACAGAGAAGATCTCAGTGCCACCGGGAACTGGCCTGTTCCACCGGAGCCCGACGAGTGTGCCGGATAGATCTGATGTCAGAACCATATTTCGTGCAGGGCCTGACTGCGTGGACTCCAGACCGCAGCTGTTGAGGGCAGATATTCTGTAGAGGCTGACAACCAATGTGTCTGCGCCGGGAACAGTGAAAACAACTCTCCCTGCTGTCCCTGCCGATGTGGCGGCCTGTTCCCACGCAGATGCCGAGATGTCGTACCTGAGCAGACTGTAGTCTGCCATGTCGGTGGCCTGGTCATAGCTGCCTGAAACAGCCAGTCCGCCGCTGGTCACCGCTACTGCATCAAGATTAACCCATGAGGGAGCAACTTCACTGCCAGTGGTGACACATGATCTGTTGGATGAGGACAAGGGGCCTCCCACATCACCGGCAGCAACATGAAAACAGTATTCTGTGTCCGGCGTATACCCGGTGAATTCAAACCGGATTGCGGCAGCCGGCAAAACCTCATCAGCGACATATGTCCCTGTGGATGATCGTATATGCATTGTCTGACTGACCGCCGTATGCCGGAGGTTTTCATAGGGCGTCCATGTCACCGTTATCTTTCCTGTGCATTCCTCATTCACGGCTGAAAGCCATACTGTGCTCAGCGGATTGCTCAGCGGACTGATGTTCAGCGACGAATCAACAGCTGCAACCACATACGTCACACTGCGGTACCTGGCTGCAGATGCCGTGTGGATGAACGTGGTGTCAGAGGGCGACCGCACAGTGTCAATGGCCGTGGCAGTTCCCTCAGAATATGTATATACAACATAACTGCCCACATCAGGGGAAGCGGAGCGGAGCCATCTTATCTCTGCAAAACCTGTTGCAGGATCAACAGTAACAATGTCAAGTACGGGTGATACAGGCTGAATATCATCCTGTCCTGACACTGTCCCGGACAGAAACAGTGCCATCAGGGCTGTTGCCATTGACTGTGATGGTTTCATCGGGCGCCGGCAATAATAATGTATGCATCATCCGGGGAGAAGTATGACTGGAAGATTTCCCTGATCCTGGCCGGGGTTATTGCCCTGACCGTCTCAGCGAGCCTGGTATAATAGTCAGCTCCGGTTTCATAGTCTATGACTCCCCTCATAGCCTCTGCAACTGCGAAGGGACCGTCGAACATCCGTGCGATCTCACCCATAAGGTGATTCCTCACCAGGGTCATCTCCTCTGCGCCTGCCTTCTCGCGCATGAGAATTTCAATCTCTTTCCTTATCTCGTTCAGCGCAGCATCACGGTATTCATTGGCTACGTCTGTCATCAGGGTTATGTAGCCGATATCCCTGAACGCCCCTGCAACTGCATGAATTCCGTATGTGTACCCTTTGTCCTCCCTTATGTTGCGCATCAGCCTGGAACCAAAATATCCTCCGAGTATCATCGTTGCCACCTGCAGAGCCTGGTAGTCCGGGTGATTCCTTGTGATCCCTTTCCATCCCATCCGTACAGTGCTCTGAACCGGGCCCGCAACTTCCCGGAAGATCACTCCGGGCTGCGAAGACTCAAACAGCACCGTGGGAAATCCGGGCTTTACCCATCCGCTGACGTTGTCATGACCGAACCAGCGCTCAAGTACGGGCAGCACCCTCTCAGGCTCCTTGCCGGCCACGGTGATGTACATGTTACCCGGCTGGTAATGCCTGGCATGAAACAGCCGCAAGTCGGCAGTTGTCAGCGAACGGTAATCCGCTTCGGTCGAAATGCGTCCGTAAGGATTGCGTGAACCGCATAGTGATTCGTAAAATGCCTCCCTGGCAATGACCGATGTCTTCTGTCTGCCGGTCCGGAAAGCCTGAATCCTTCTTTCTGTCAGCATCCTGAATTCATTCTCGGGAAAAGAGGGGCTGAACAACACCTCGCGGGCAAGCGCCATGACCTCATCCAGCTTGCGCGCTAGGGTAACAGTTACAAGTCCCGCTGTATCCTTGTCGGCCAGATGATTGAGTGCGGCACCGGTACTGTCAATAAGATCATTTATGGTGGCAGCATCATGTTCAAGTGTTCCTTCGGTAAGCATGGCATTTGCCGTCGGGGCTGCCAGGTGCACATCCTCCATAATCTGACCGGCACGGAAGCCGAATTCAACCCTGAAAAGATCTACCGTTCCGTTCCCGATAAGATAAACAGGAACTCCGTTGCCAAGCTTCATAATGCCAGGCAGGCTTGTATCTCCGGCTGACGGTGTTATAATACCGGGAATGTCGTGTCTTACTGCGTCCTTCATAACTTCTCCGGCAGGTAATGAATAACAGTGCTGTTTGCTGATCTGAATGTCTTCCCGGATACCTCTGTAATCTCTCCGGCAGTAACACTCATGTATTGTTCCTTTTCGGCATTGATTCCTTCCGCATTGCCCAGCACTTCATGGTACGCAAGATTGAATGCCTTGTTTGCGGCGCTAAGGTAGGACATCAGTCGGTGCGACTCATACCTGTTCCGTGCCTTATCCAGTTCGGCAGGTGTCACTGCCTCCTCCGTCAGGCGTCTGAGTTCCGAGGTGACTGCCTCTTCGGCCTTCCTGATGTCCGCACCGTCCCTCAGCCTGCCACTGAAGATTACAAGGCCCGGATCAGCATCACCGGAAAGGTAGATGTCGGCATCGCTGAAGAGCTCCTGCTGCCTTACAAGCAGTGACGGGAAACGGGCTGAGTCACACCCTGCAAGGATATCAGTCATCAGGTCGAGGATATAGAAGTCACGGCTGTTTCTCTCACCGGTATGAAATGCCATGAGAAGGTGTGCCGCAGGTACCTGCCGGCTGACAGTCAGTTCCCTGCGCCCTGACTGCTCAGGTTCTTCAGGCAGATGACGCTTGTTCGGACCTCCTCCGGGTATGCCGCCGAACCATTTCTCCGCAAGTGCAAACACCTCATCCGGGTTTACACTTCCGGCAACGCTCAGTATGGCATTGGACGGGTTGTAGAATCTGTCATAAAACTGCCTTGCTGTGGTCAGGTCAGCCTTTTCAATATGGCTGATATCCATGCCTATCGCCGGCCATCTGTAAGGATGGACCTGGTAGGCAAGAGGCCTGAGCAGCAGCATCAGGTCACCGTAGGGCTGGTTCAGGTACCTCTGGCGGAACTCCTCGGTAACCACGCTCTTCTGGTTGCTGAGTCTATCCTCATTGAGGTCAAGCCCCCTCATCCTGTCAGCCTCCAGCCAGAGAGCCGTCTCAAGGTTGTTGGCAGGAATGGTTACATAGTAGTTGGTAATGTCATTGTTGGTGAAGGCATTGTTCTCGCCGCCGGCCATCATAACAGGAACATCGAACAGAGGTACAGCCGGGGTGCCTCCGAACATCAGGTGCTCAAACAGATGCGCAAAACCGGTGGCACCGGGGTCCTCATCCCTGGAACCGGCATCATACAGTATGTTTACAGTGACCATCGGAGTGCCCTCATCCCGGTGCACGAGCACCCTCATCCCATTGGCCAGCGTGTGCCTCTCAAATCTGATCATGAATGCAAAATATGGCAAACTTACCAAAATAAACATCCTCTCCTCAATTTAATATATATTTGTCTCCGGTATATTGTCCAATTATTTTTTTGAGGCTTTGAAAACGCTGTTATTAAAACAGATACGCGCGCTGAAATCTTTCCTGACAGACCAGCAGACCCTGATCTACCTGCTTAGTTTTGTTGTGGGCCTGGTCAGTGCCCTTGCTGCCGTGGTGATGAAGAATGCAATCCACTACACCCACCTGCTATTTACACAGGGAGTCATGAAAGGTGCGGGCGGAGTGCTTTCACTGGCATACCCGCTCTTCGGCATTTTCCTCACAGTGCTTGCCATGAAGTACCTGGTGCGTGACAACATCTCTCACGGGATCAGCAGGGTACTCTATGCAATTTCCCGCCGCAAGAGCTATATAAAGCCTCACAACAACTGGACATCTATTCTTACAAGTTCACTGACAATCGGCTTCGGCGGTTCAGTGGGAGCAGAGGCGCCGATAGTGCTCACCGGCGCATCGATAGGGTCCAATATTGGCAGATATTTCAGGCTTAGCTACAAGAACGTCACCCTGCTGCTGGGCTGCGGCGCAGCAGGTGCCATTTCAGGCATTTTCAATGCTCCCATCGGCGGCATCCTGTTCACCCTGGAGGTGCTCATGCTGGACCTGACAATGTCCTCAATAGTGCCCTTGCTGATCTCGTCAGTGACTGCTGCCACAACTGCGTTCTTCCTGATGGGTGACAACGTCCTCTTCTCCTTCCAGGTCAAACAGGGATTCATGCTCAGCGAGCTCCCATACTACCTTGTTCTGGGGGTTTTCTGCGGCCTTGTGGGGCTCTATTTCACCCGGGCAACAATCGCAATTGAAAAGCTGTACGGGAAAATCAGAAATAAATGGACCAGGATGATTCTCGGCGGTTTGCTGCTTGGCGCCCTGATATATTTCTTCCCGGCACTCTACGGCGAAGGTTATGATACAGTAATGCTTCTTCTGAATGCTGAGAGTGGCACTAATCCTGGTACTGCGATGTTCGGGAATATCGCATCCGGATTCTGGGGCTTCGCCTTGCTGATGGCCGGACTGTTGCTGTTCAAGGTTGTCGCCACAGCTTCTACAAATGGCGCCGGAGGAGTGGGAGGGATTGTTGCACCGACACTTTTCACAGGAGGCGTGGCAGGATACTTTCTCTCGAGCCTGATGAACCATCTCTTCGGCATAACACTGATAGAGAGCAGCTTCACCCTTACCGCCATGGCAGGAGTCTTCGCGGCAGTATTGCACGCCCCCCTGACAGCCATATTCCTTATTGCCGAGATAACCGGGGGGTACGAACTGCTGATACCACTCATCCTTACAGCAACAGTGGCCTTTATAACCAAAAGAACCTTCCGTAAACACTCAATTTACAACGAACAGCTCGCCCTGAGCGGAGAACTGATCACCCACGACAAGGACAAGGCTGCCATGACTCTTCTCGACTGGAAAAAGGAGGTGGAAAAAGACCTTATTACAGTTAGTCCGGAAGGTAACCTCGGCGACCTTGTCAGGCAGATATCAAAGTCAAACCGAAACCTCTTCCCGGTAGTGGATGAGTTCGGTATTCTTGAGGGAGTGGTCCTGCTGGATGATGTGCGGGACAAAATGTTTAAACCGGAACTGTACGAAAAGGTGACCGTCAGGGACCTGATGACAATACCTCCGTCATATATAGACCTGAATGAGAGAGGAGATGCTGTCCTTGATGCCTTCGAGCGGACAGGCGCATGGAACCTCCCGGTGCTTGACTCCGGCAGGTATGTGGGATTCCTCTCAAAATCGAGGATCTTTTCTGCTTACCGCGAACTGCTCAGACAATTCTCCGAGGAGTAGAATCAAGGCTTCATAATCTGAGATGTCACATGGTTCCATCTCCCGCCGGGGGATAACTTTCGTCATGAACATAATTGAGATTTAAATGTATATTTGCCATTGAACAATCCATTTTACAGGTATAATTTAACGGTATATTATCAATCGATTCAAGAAAACTATTATGGAAAGAGACAGCGCCATATTTGAACTGATCAGCCGCGAGACAAAGCGCCAGACTGACGGCATCGAACTGATTGCATCCGAAAACTATGTCAGCCCGCAGGTGCTTGAGGCAATGGGCTCCGTTCTGACAAACAAGTATGCAGAGGGATACCCTGGTGCACGCTATTACGGTGGATGTGAAGTTGTTGACGAGGTTGAACAGCTGGCAATTGACAGGCTGAAGCAGCTGTTCAATGCTGAGTATGCAAATGTACAGCCCCATTCAGGCGCCCAGGCAAACATGGCCGTCTTCCTCACAGTGCTGAAACCGGGAGACACCTTTCTTGGACTGAACCTTTCTCACGGCGGACACCTCTCACACGGATCCCCGGTGAACTCCTCAGGTATACTGTACAGACCCGTAGCCTACGGGGTGAAGGAAGATACCGGCAGGGTGGATTACGATATGATGGAAGAGGTGGCCCTGGCGGAGCGGCCTAAACTGATCGTCGGAGGTGCTTCGGCTTACTCAAGGGAGTGGGATTACGCACGGATGCGTGCTATCGCAGACAAGGTAGGTGCTTTGCTGATGATTGACATGGCACACCCTGCCGGGCTGATAGCGGCTGGACTGCTGGAGAACCCGCTCAAATACGCACATATTGTGACCTCAACCACTCATAAAACCCTCCGTGGCCCACGCGGGGGCATCATTCTCATGGGTAAGGACTATCCCAATCCCTGGGGTGTTACAACTCCCAAGGGCGAGATCAAAATGATGTCAGCCATGATTAACTCTGCCGTATTTCCCGGCATACAGGGCGGACCACTGGAACATGTAATAGCAGCCAAGGCGGTCTCCTTCGGTGAGGCACTCACTCCGAAATTCCGGACTTACCAGCAGCAGGTTAAGAAAAATGCCTTCAGAATGGCTGAGGCCTTCATTGCACTGGGATACAAGGTAATATCAGGCGGAACAGATAACCATTCGATGCTTATCGACCTGAGAACTCGCTTCCCGGAAATTTCAGGCAAGAAGGTGGAGAATACCCTGGTTAAGGCTCACATCACTGTAAACAAGAATATGGTTCCCTTTGACTCCCGCTCACCGTTCCTTACCTCCGGAATCAGGGTGGGTACGCCCGCCATTACAACACGCGGCCTTAAAGAGAGCGATATGGGAACGGTTGTCAGCCTGTTTGACGAAGTGCTTGTCAATATTGATAATGAGTCAGTCATTGCTTCGGTGGGGGAGAAGGTTGTCAGAATGATGAAAGACTATCCTCTCTTTTCGGTGTAGGAAATAAGTAATTCCTTTATTACTTTTGCTGTAATGGAGAAAGTTGACCCTCAGACAGACAACCTGATATTTATAGTTGATGATGATCCTGTCATCACAGGCCTTGTCACTGCCCGTCTGGAAGCAGCCGGGTACAGGGTCAGGTCGTATGCATATGCGGAGGAATGCCTTGCAGCTCTTGAAGGGGAACTGCCTGACCTGATCATCCTTGATTTCTTCTTTTTCAAGGATGGTGAGATACCGATGAACGGCATGGAAGCCTATGACGAGATAACCCGTGTGGCACCTGAAATTCCCGTAATCATGCTCTCTGCCCAGGAAAAGGGAGAGGTGGTGCTCGAGTTTGCCCGAAAAGGTATTGCCGACTATGTTATAAAGGATACGGACCTGATTGACAACCTCCAGATGTCAGTGAAGGAGGTCCTTGAGAGATAGTCCGCTGCCCTGATGGAATGGTACATGTACCTGGCTGTTATAGCCGCAGGCCTCTTTGCAGGATTTGTTAATACCCTGGCAGGCAGCGGTTCCCTTATTACTCTTCCCCTTCTCATGTTTCTGGGCCTTCCGGCCAATATAGCCAACGGAACCAACCGTATCGGAGTCTTTGTGCAGAGCCTGGTCAGCAGCATCAGTTTCAGGAAGCAAAAACTCTACACAGCAGAAGAGGGACTGTGGATGTCTGTTCCGGCAGTCGCCGGCGCCCTCCTCGGGTCACTTATGGCTGTCAGGATCAATGAACGCATCATGGAACTCCTCATTGGGGGCCTTCTTATCATAATGTTTTTCATCATCCTCTACAAACCCGAACAGTGGGTGAAGGAGCACGCTCAGTCAGCAATGCTCAGGCGGCGCTGGTGGGTGCCGGTGATCTTCTTTTTCACCGGCATTTACGGAGGTTTCATCCAGGCCGGCGTAGGCTTCTTTCTCCTGGGTGCCCTGGTACTGGGTGCAGGACTGGGACTCACAAAGGCAAACGCACACAAGGTGCTGATCGTCGCTGCAATGACAGCCATCTCCCTTGTGGTCTTTATTATCAGTGACCAGATCTATTATCTCTACGGTATTGTACTTGCTGTGGGCCAGGGTGCAGGTGCATGGCTCGGCTCACGCGTGGCTGTCAGCTGGGGACCTAAGGTGGTACGTGTTATACTGCTGGTGGCCATAATGGCTTCAGCAATAAAACTTACCGGCCTGTTCAACCTTATTGCAACACTGTTCTGAGACGGGCGATTGTTTATTTGTCACCCGTGATTGCAGGTGGCAGCGTTAGCAAGGACAAATGGAAGAGTGTCAGGTCAGAAAGTTTCCTACTTTAATCTGAAGATATAGGTAATGGTCCCTTTCTGAATTACAGGGGCATCATTGCTGCTTTCGAAGGTGGTCTTCAGCGCAGCATCCTTTGCCAGCTTAAGCAGTTCCCCATCAAGGGTCGTAGAACCTTTGATGCCGGGAGTTGCATCGGTGACCCTTCCGTTGCGGTCAACTGTTATCGCAACAACTACAGTTCCTTCTTTCTGGAGGTCGTAGGGAGGTTTGATGAGCGATTTTGCCCTTCTTCCGCCGAGGTCAAAGGATATGCCTTCCGTCCCCTGGCCTCCGCCAGGCCCGTAATTGGGTGCATCAGGGGTCCCTTTTGGATCACCCTGGTTTCCCCGCCCGCCTGCCACACCCTGGTTCTGACCTGTTGTGCCGACATTGCCGGCGTTGCTGAAGGCACCCCTGGCCCTGGCATTTTGCTGATCGATGCGTCGCTGCTCCTCCTCCTTCTTCCGCCTCTCGGCCTCCTCCTGCTCCAGGCGCTTCCGCTCAACCTCAGCCTCCAGCTGCCTCTTGATTTCAGCAGCACGCGCGTCAGCCTGCCTCTTCAGCTCCTCGGGGCTGGGCTCCTTCTTCTTTACCTCAACAGCCTCCTCGAAGTCCTGCGTCAGCAACGCCTCCTCACCTCCCTGTTCTCCTGCGGATGGGGGTGGCGGTGGAGGAGAGACAGGCTCGGGAGCCGGCTCAAACAGACCACTGCCCGTCTCGTCAAAACCAAAGTTGACAAGCAAACCCTCTTCAACAGGCTCAGGAATCTCTATCTTAAATGTGACGAAGATGATCAGCAGTGCAAGCAAAATATGTGCTATGGCACTGATAATCAGACCCTGTTTCCTTTCTTTTGTGAGAGGCTCTGCGGCGCTATTTCGGAGTTGTGGCAAGTATCAGCTTATACTGGTTCTTTGCAGCTATATTCATAACGTTGACAACATACTCAACAGGAACACTTCTGTCGGCATGCACAGAGATATAAATCTCAGGACTGTCTTCAACCCTCGATTGCAATGCAGACTCGAGGAATTCAAGATCTATTGGCTGATCTTCAATGAAATACTGAAGATCCTTGGTGATTGACACTGTTGTCATCGGACGGGCCGAAGACTGTGTCGTACCCTTTGGCAACAGCAGCTTCAGAGCAGTCGGATGCACAAGGGTGGAAGTCAGCATGAAGAACAGCAGCAGCAGGAACACAATATCTGACATTCCCGCATTACTGAACTGTACGCTGACTTTATTCTTGTTTGTAATAGCCATCGGTTACTGTTTTACTGGTTCATTGAGAATATCAAGGAACTCCGTAGAGGTGGTCTCAAGCTGGAACACTACATTCTCAACCCTCACCACAAGCAGGTTGTAGCCGAAATATGCGAGAATACCAAGTATAAGACCGCCCACCGTGGTAATCAGTGCAGTGTAGATACCACCGCTAAGGGTGCTGATGTCAAGGCTGTTGCCGGCGAGTGACATCTCGTAGAAGGCCTGAACCATCCCGATAACGGTGCCGAAAAACCCCATCAGAGGAGCTGCACCGGCAATCGTGGCCAGTGTCGGGAATCTCTTCTCCAGCTTGTGTATCTCCAGCTTGCCGACGTTCTCTATGGCGGCTGTCACATCTGCAAGCGGCCTGCCGAGGCGTGCTATCCCTTTCTCCACCATCCTTGCCTGGGGAGAGCTGGTCTGACGGCAGAGCTGAAGCGCTGCATCAACCTTACCGTCATACATGTAATCCTTTATACGGTTCATGAAGTTGGCGTCGCCTTTCGATGCCTTCTTGATTACCAGGTACCTTTCGATGAATATATACAATGCAAGAAATGAAAGCAGGGTGATAAGGTACATCACCCATCCCCCTGCAAGGTAAAGGTCAGCCAGTGACATTGTTGCCTCTTCTCCGGCAGCGGCGGCTGTAGTACCCTGTAATAAAATGCTAGCTGATATCATTGTCTGTGTTTTAAGATGTTAACTGTTTGACTTGCCTCTCTGTATCATCGGGCGAATATAGTAAAAAACGTATTACATCGCCTTGAAGTATACCATTGTTCATAACTAGACGCCATTGTTGACAGGTTGTGGCACCTCATTCTCTTTTACACTGCCCGGCTTCTTTCTGCGCCTCTCCTCCGGCCTCACAAAGATATCCTTCAGGGTATTGAAGTCGCGCCTGAAGAAAAGCCCTACCCCCTGAGTGTAAGGATGAACCTGGTAGTAAACGTTGTAGTTCGACCTGTTGAAAACCTTGAATCTCAACATGTCGGTAAGCTTCACCTCCACGGTGAATTCACCGCTTATATTGCTGGCGGAGGTGTTGGCCTGGTTTCCCCTGACATCCACATTGCCGTTGACAGTAACCTTGTCATTCAAAAGCTGCGTCGAGAGAGCAAGCTCAACCTCCTGGTCGGTCAGCTCACTGCCGGGCCTGTAGTTGAACCCGATATCGAAATCGTTGCTGATCTGTGACAGCCAGTTGCTGAGCTGGTTGGAGAGCATCTCGGTGGTTGTTGTCACTCCAACGTTTGGTGACACAGGCGATCCGGACTGCCCGAACGGTGCGCCGGAGGATGAACCGGAGTTGTAAAGCGACGGGTCAGTGTAAAAGCTGTTCATAACCAGGAGGTAAAGGAACTGACGGCTGAGCTCCTCTTCAGTATCTATGGC
>JAEYZD010000076.1 GCA_023430725.1 Bacteroidota bacterium
GTCAATGGAGATACCCTTTAACATGGATCATTTTATCCGAAGCTGAGTCTTATTCCCGGATCATGAAACTAATTGTAATAGAAGGACTTGACGGCGCCGGAAAATCTACCCAGATTTCCCTGCTGAAGCAGTGGTTTGCCGAACGGAACCTGCAGTGCAGATACATCCATTTTCCCCGTACCAAAGCTCCCTACTTCGGAGAACTGATAGCACGATTCCTCAGAGGCGAGTTCGGAGACCTTGACAATGTTGATCCCTACCTCGTTGCAATGCTTTACGCGGGAGACAGAAAAGATGCCGCCACGATGATAGAAACCTGGCTTGAGGAGAAATACTTTGTGATACTCGATCGTTATACTTATTCCAACATCGCCTACCAGTGTGCCAAGGTGAGCACCGCAGAAGAAGCGCGTAGACTCCGGGAATGGATCCTGAAGCTTGAATTCGAACACTTCGGAATCCCAAAACCTGATATCAATATCTTCCTCGATGTCCCCTTCAGGTTCACGGAGGAGAAACTGAACAGCAGGCGACACGGAGACGACAGAAATTACCTTATGGGCAGCAGTGACATACACGAACAGAGCCTCGATTTCCAGAAACGGGTCCGGGAGATATACCTCTCAGTTGCCGCCTCTGATGAAAAACTGCAGGTCATAAGCTGCCTCGATGAAGATGAGATGATGCCACCCCCGGAAGAAATATTCCGAATGATCCTTGAAAAACTTAAATCAAGAGGAATAATAAAATGAAACAACTGACCCGCACAGCCAGAATACTTGCCGGACTGCTTTTCATTTTCTCAGGCTTCGTCAAGGGCATTGACCCTATGGGAACGGCATTCAAGCTTGGCGACTACTTTACGGCCTTCAACATGGGCTTCCTTGACGGGCTGGCCCTGCCACTCTCCCTCCTGCTCTGCCTGGTTGAGTTCGTTGCCGGAATGATGCTCCTGACAGGTGCGCTCGTAAAACCGGCATCATGGATGGCTGCGCTCTTCATGGCACTCTTCACACCCCTTACACTCATCCTCGCAATCTTTAATCCCGTCTCTGACTGCGGATGCTTCGGCGATGCAATCATTCTCACAAACTGGCAGACATTCTTCAAGAACGTAATCATAACCCTGCTTGTGGTCTTCGTATTCATACGGAGAAATGACGAAACCGGGGTGATGCCGGTCAAGGCAGGTCTGAACTTTACAATAGCCTATGTCTTCTTCTTCCTGCTGTTCATGAGGATGAACCTGGCATATCTGCCTCCGCTCGATTTCAGACCCTACAAAGTCGGGACAAATATTGCCGAAGCAATGGCAATTCCGGAGGATGCCGAGCCTGACAAATATGATATCAGGTTCATCTATGAGAAGGACGGCGTTCAACAGGAATTCACGCTGAATGACTACCCGGCGAATGACACAACCTGGAAATTCGTCGACCAGAAATCGGTCCTGATCTCAAGGGGATATGTACCGCCGATTCACGACTTCTCCCTTATCAACCGGGAGGGGGTTGACATGACCGAACACATCACCCGTTACGAGGGCGATATTGTCCTGATGGTAGCCCGCAGGCTGGAAAAATCAGACCGTGATGGCCTCATGAAGGGATATGATGCCGGGATGGAGTTGCAAAAGCAGGGGAAGGAGTTCTATATAGTAACAGCTACCGCGCCGTCTGAGGCAGAGCCGCTTGTAACAGGCTTCAATGCCCTGTTCGCCGATGAAACCACCCTGAAGACAGTGATCAGGTCTGATCCCGGATTCGTACTGCTCCATAACGGAACCATCGCTGCCAAATGGTCATACCATAACCTTCCTGATCCGGAGGAGTTCAGTGGCGACCTGAATACACTAGCAATCAAATCAATGAAAGAATTCAACGGAAGACTCATCATGCTTGTGGCCATCCTCCTCATCATTTTTGCCGTGGCCATGGCCCTTCCGCACACGAACAACAACCTGACAGAAAACAACAAACAATAATCTAAATCAATAAATACCACAATGAGAAAGAAGATAGTCGCAGGGAACTGGAAAATGAACATGGACCTGAATGAGGGAGTAGCCCTGGCCACTGAAATAAACAATCAATTCAATGCCAGTTCACTGGAGGACAAGGAGGTGATACTGTGCACCCCCTTTATACACCTGGGCACGGTGAGCGGTTTGATTGATGCTCCGGGGGTATCGGTAGGTGCGCAGAACTGCAATGACCACAAATCAGGCGCGTATACCGGCGAGATATCGGCAGCAATGATAAGGAGCACCGGGGCCGGCAACGTTATAATCGGGCACTCGGAGCGCCGCTCCCTTTATAGTGAAACCGATGAACTGCTTGCAGCAAAAACCGCTGAAGCCCTCAGAAACGGGCTGAGAGTGATATTCTGTTGCGGTGAGGTGCTTGCCGAGAGAGAATCCGGCAACCATTTTGAAGTTGTTAAACGGCAGCTTGAAAAAGGGCTGTTTATGCTCCCTGCGGAGGACTTCAGAAACTGCATCATTGCCTATGAACCAGTGTGGGCAATCGGGACAGGCGTTACCGCATCACCGGCGCAGGCACAGGAGATGCACAGGTTCATCCGTGACCTTGTGGCAGGAAGGTACGGCGCACAGACCGCAGACGATACAACCGTCCTCTACGGAGGCAGTTGCAAGTCTTCAAATGCCGCCGAGCTCTTCGCCAACCCCGATGTTGACGGCGGTCTTATTGGCGGCGCATCACTTGTCTGTGAGGAATTCTGCAAAATCGTATCGGCACTCTGACAGTATTATGAGGAAGGTCATCTTCACAATCCTTTCGGTCCTGGCGCTGACATCAGCTGTGTCAGGCCAGATCCCAACGCAATTCTCAGGTGATACCGCAAAGTTCACTGCTGAGATGACTGCATTTATGGGCACCCTGGTCAGCAAACCGGAAAAAGCTGAGGTTGATCTCTTCAATTCACTGTATGACAGCACAGTCTTTTCAAGGCAGGTAAAAGACAAAATCATAAACGTTGCCAGTCAGCTGAGGGGCAGAAGGGTAAGTCACGTGCCCGGATTTGTATATTATCTCCGGACACTCACCGACTTCATTGAGACTGATCAGGACCAGGAGGAGATAGATGCATGGCTTGAAGGGCTGAGCGAAATGGCTTTTAATCCCCGCTTCTCAAACGCCTCGGTTGAAAAATTCATAGAGGTTACCGGCCTTCTGATGGTTGACAACACAATCTACAAGGCCGGAACAGTGCGCTGGAAAACCAGGAACGGAACCGTACAGTTCGCCCGTGATACTGTCCTGAAAATTGACATCAAGGCGGTAACCCTAACAGCCTACCTCGGAAAGGACAGTACTTCAGTCATGAATTTTACCGGCACCTATTTCCCAGACCTCTTCCTGCTTCGTTGCGATGAAGGGAAAGTAACCTGGGAAAAGGCCGGATACGATCCGTCAGCTGTATTTGCAAAAGTATCCGGTTTCACAATTGATGTTACCAAGAGTGAATTCACATGTGACTCGGCACTTCTCACTCACCCCACCTACTTTAAGACGCCTGTGGCGGGAAGACTGACAGACCGGGCCGTTGAGATCATCTCTCCGGACAGGGCAACAATGCCTCGTTTCGAAACATATGAGAACAGGTTCTTCATCGATGAAATCTACAGGGGGGTAGACTATGAGGGTGGCCTCGCACTTGAAGGAGCCATCGTCAGAGGCACCGGTTCTGACTGGTTCCCTGCCAGTGTAAAGCTCTACCGTGAGGACACACTGGCAATCAAGATTGTCTCGAGAAACTTCATCCTCTCCCACTCTCTATCTCGGCACAGACTCGATTTATCACTCCAACCTGGGTTTCTCCTACAACACGGAGACCAGGGAGGTAGGCATGTTCCGTACCTCAAGCCCGCTGTCGCGAAGCCCCTATTTCGACTCATACCACAATATGGACCTCTACTTCGAACACCTGCTGTGGGACATGAACAAGCCCACAATAACCATGTCGAGGACAAGGGGTTCTTCAATCGGTTCAGCGAAATTCGAATCGGTCTCATTCTACAACGAGGCCAACTTCTTCAGACTTATGAGGATGGATGATATCCACCCCCTCTACCGTATCCGCGATTATGCCAAAACATACGGGTTTGACGTTTTCCCGGTGGAAGGTTTTGCCAAATGGGCAAGGATGCCGGTCGAACAGGCAACAGCCCTCTGCATTGAGCTTGCCAATAACGGCTTTCTGTATTATGACCGGAATTTCAACGAGGTTGCAATCAAACCGCGCGTTGACGACTACATCGCCTCATTCGCCAAAAAGAAGGACTATGACGCCATTACAATTTACAGCGAAGCAAGAGACAATGAAGAGAATGCAGTGCTTAACCTGAGGGACTACTCAATTGATCTCTGGGGTGTCAGGGGAGTATCGCTGAGCGACTCTCAGAGTGTTGCGATAAGACCATACGGAGGGAGGATTACACTGGGGAAAAACAGGTCAATGCGGTTTGACGGCATCGTTCAGGCCGGGTTGTTTACGATTTTCGGCAAAGGGTTTACTTTCAGCTATGACACATTCAATATAAGGCTTGAAAAAATCGATTCAATAAAGATTGCAGTCGAAACCGGGGAGAAAGATGCTTATGGAAGACCTGTAATAAGCAGAATTGACAACATGCTTGAAATGGGATCGGCCAGACTGCAGATTGATGACCCCAGGAACAAATCGGGCCTGAAAAGTCTTAAACAGTACCCGATAATCAATTCCACAACTGATTCATACATCTTCTACGACGAGATCACTGACCTTGACGGAATGTACGAGAAGGAGAAGTTTTATTTCCGTCTCGATCCCTTCACCTATACGAATATTGACCATTATACAAAAGAGGATATGGCTCTTTCAGGGGAGTTCGTCGGAGGCGGCATCATAGAGCCGATGAGACAGACGCTTACAGTTCAGCCTGACACTTCACTCGGGTTCACGATGACAATTCCTCCTGAAGGAATCCCCATATATAGCGGCAGGGGCAGGCTCTATAACCATCTAAGCATGAGCAGTTCAGGACTGATCGGAAGCGGCAGGATAGAGCACATGACCGCAACTGCGGTGGCTGACACTTTCCGTTTCTTCCCTGAATACATGTACACAAGGGCGAAAACATTTGACATGAAACCTGACCCGCAGGGCAAACTGCCGGTTCTTAAATCACAGGATGTAGATATACAGTGGCTCACTGACAGGGATGAATTGTATGCTGTGAACAGTGAGGGAAAGGACTTCAGCATGTTCGGGAACGGAACCACCATGAAGGGGACCGTCATCCTGACACCTGAAAGGATGAAGGGAGAAGGTGAGGTAAACACAGCCGATGCCAGGATCACATCGGAGACCTTCTCGTTCGGTGCGATGGCATTTGATGCAGACACCTCCGACTATTATCTCAAAGCACTGAAGGGAAGCGGATACGGATTTGTTGCAAGCAATGCCCGGACACATGTCGACTTTGCCCGTCAGAAAGCCTCGTTCACCCTGAACACAGACTCGTCATTCGTGGTCCTTCCGGAAGTGGAGTATATCTCGAAGATGACAAACTTCGAATATGACATGACAAGGAAGGTCATGGAGATGACTCAGAAAGGGAGAGAATCCGTACCGCTCATGCCTCCGGCTGAACTGCTAAGGGTACCTCCCGGCATGGAGGAAAAGCCCACATTCCTCTCTACAAACAACATGAAGGATACGATCAAATTCCAGTCGGGCTCAGCCTCATACTACCTTCAGGATGAATATATTATGGTGAAGGATGTAAACTATGTCCCTGTTGCCGATGCGCTCATCCAGCCCGGCGGCGGAATACTCTATATTGACCGTGGCGCCCGGATCAGGCAAACTGACAATGCCATCGTTGCCGTTAACAACACGCATCTCATACATTCCGCGAAGCTGAATATCGAAAGCAGCGCGGATTATCACGGCTCGGGAAAATATGACTATATAAGCGAAGACGGCAGCAGCCAGCTGATTGAGTTCACTGAAATCAAGGTTGACACCAATGCCACAAAAGCAACCGGGTACATTCCTGTTACGGACAAATTCACCCTCAGCCCTGCATTCACATATACCGGAGACGTCTCAATGAGGTCAGCCGAGAATCATCTAAGGTTTACAGGCGCCGCAGGAATTGTTTCAGACTGTGAGAATATCAGGAGCGCACCGGTCAAATTCACTGCGCTGATTGACCCGAACAATATACTGATCCCGGTCAGTGACAAACCCCGTGACATCAATGACAACATGCTCTTTTCAGGCACATTAGTTACCCTTGACTCTGCAGGAGTCTACGGAACTTTTCTGTCTGAACGGAAATCATGGAGTGATAACCCGATACTGAATGCACAGGGATACCTCTTCCATGACAAGGGCTCAGGACAATACCGTATCGCCTCACTTGAGAAGCTTTCAGATCTCAGGATGAACGGAAATATGGTCACCTTCGACAGGAACCTGTGCCTGCTGATCAGTGAAGGGAAAACTGATTTCGGAGTGAACTATGACCTGCTGAAGATGAACAGTGCAGGTATTGTGACGCATAACACCGACTCCGCAAAACTCGAAGTGCGCGGGATATTCGGATTTTCGTTCCACTTCAGTCCGCTCGCTCTGAAGGCAATGGCAGATGACATCAGGAGCAACCCGACACTCAGGACCGTCAATCTATCATCAGAGTTCAACCTCAAGGCAATGCGCGACCTCCTTGGCACTGAGGCCGCAAAAACCCTCACAGAGGAGCTCCAGCTCTTCGGCGTAGCACGGTCTCTCCCGAAAGAGTACTCGGCACAATTGCTTCTTAACGACGTCAGGCTCCGGTGGAACCCGTTCACAATGTCATTCATATCAGACGGACAGATTGGTATCGGATTCATCGGTGAACAGCCAATGAACGTTTACGTTGACGGCTGGGTAGAGCTGCAGAGAAAAAGATCCGGCGACCTGCTTGACATATACCTCAAGGCAAGCAACAATTCATGGTACTGGTTCTCCTACTTCAGGGGGATACTGATGAGCTACTCTTCGAATCTCACATATAATGACATCATAACCAATACGAAGGAGAGAGACAGAAAGGATCCGAAATCCAATGCGAGAGTTGAGTATGAGTACATGCTGGGTCTGCCTGACAGGCTTCAGAGGTTTTTGAGACGTATGGAGAGCGGAGGCGCAGGATTTGAGGAGTACTGATTACATCTCAGCGGTTGCCCTGCCGCCACGGTTGCCGAACTCGATGACCTCCATATCACTCAGGTCATCACCTTCTATAGTGAAGCGCAGCAGCGTCATTAACCTGTGAATGCCGGTGCGGCCTGCTGCCCCCGGATTGATGCAGAGCATCCCGTTTGACTTGTCATAGATAACCTTTGTGATATGCGAGTGGCCGCATACGAAGATGTCCGGCCTGAGATTCCTGATCAGCTCCTTTGCACGCGGTGAATAATGCCCCGGATAGCCGCCGATGTGAATCAGCAGTACATTTTTTAACCCGGCACGGAAGAAGAGATACTCACTGGTTGCACTCCGAACCTCATGTCCGTCAATATTGCCCCAGACTGCCCGCAGCGGCCTGAATGCCTCAAGCCTTGTAATTACATCCAGGTTGCCGGCGTCACCGGCATGCCATATCTCGTCTACCCCAGCAAAATGCTCATATACTGCCGGATCAATCCATCCGTGCGTGTCTGACATCACCCCTATCCTCATTCCTGCCCTGTTTCTGTTTTCTACCGCTAAAATCAATAAATTTGTGCAAACAGCAGCTTCAATGCAGATATTTTATTGTGACACAATTATTGACAGAAAAGCCCGGTTCGGCAGGGACGAGTCAGGCCACTGCCTGAGAGTCCTCCGCATGAGGCGTGGTGACACGATCAGTTTCACCGACGGAAAGGGCAACTTTTATGATGGATTGATTTCCGGCGACAATCCATCGGAAATGACAGCAGAAGTTACATCGGTGAGAAGGGCGGAAGAAAGACCCTACCGGCTTCATGTTGCAATCTCACCGGTCAAGAATGATGACCGTCTCGAATGGTTCGTTGAGAAAGCAGTGGAAACGGGAATAGATGAAATAACCCCGCTGATCTGCAGCCGTACGGAAAAACGAAGGATCAGAAAGGAGAGACTTCAGGGACTTATTGTCTCTGCGATGAAGCAATCGGTAAAAGGCCATCTGCCCCAGCTTAACGATCCTTCAGGTTTCCCTCGGTTTGTGGCGGAATCCAGGCCTGGAAAACGACTGATTGCCTGCTGTGACCCGGAGATCTTGCGCACTGCTCTCACCGGAGCATTCAGCCCGGGCGATGAGGTAACCATACTTGTCGGTCCCGAGGGTGACTTCTCTCCTGAGGAGGTAGCCCTGGCAGTCAGTAACGGATTCACCCCTGTACATATGGGCAGTAGCCGCCTGAGAACAGAAACAGCAGGCATAGTGGCCTGCTGCTCTGTTTACCTCTCCAATCTTTGACTCAGACCCTTCGCGGGTGAAGTCAAACGCCTCCTTTAGCATCAGCCCCGTCCCGGGATGAGATCAAACGCCTCCTTTGGCATCAGCCCCGTCCCGGGATGAAATCAAACGCCTCCTTAATCTGTTTGATCGGCAGGTTGTAAAGCTCGGTGTACCTGCACCTCTCACAGATCACAACGCTGTAACGGGTGCCCGGGATGCTGAATATCTGGCTGAACTGACTCTGTTGTATGATCACCCCTTTTGCTTCATACTTCTTTCCGCCGCATTTAGGGCAGGTATATCTTAGTACCGGCAGTTCATTTTTCATTGTTTTCCTTTTTATTTTGTGTTGGTGGTTTGAGACGCCCGGACTTGCGCAGTGCCTGGTCAAGGATCCATTCAATCTGACCGTTGGTGCTGCGAAACTCATCAGAGGCCCATTTCTCAATGGCACTCAGTTTGTCCGGATCAATCCTTATTATGAATGACTTCTTCTGCATGACTAATGCTGCAGCGTACCGGTGTTGATGATCGGGTTAGGATCCTTGTCACCGCACAGCACCACCATAAGATTACTCACCATGGCTGCCTTCTTCTCCTCGTCAAGATCTATGATACCCTTGACGGAGAGCTGCTCAAGTGCCATCTCAACCATCGATACAGCACCTTCAACTATCTTGAAACGGGCAGCAACAACAGCCGTAGCCTGCTGACGGCGAAGCATTGCACCTGCAATCTCCTCGGAATAGGCAATGTAATTGATCCTTGCCTCAATCACATTGATGCCTGCTATCAACAGCCTCTCCCTGATCTCTCTTTCCAGCTCGTCATTCACCTCCTCACCGCCACTGCGAAGCGTCATCTCATGCTCATGACCTTCCCAGTTGTCATAAGGATAGAGGCCCGCGAGCTTGCGAAGAGCCGCATCACTCTGCACCAGAACGAAGTGCTCGTAATTATCCACATCAAATGCAGCCTTGTAAGTGTTCTCAACCTTCCAGACCAGTACCAGACCTATCTTTATTGGGTTTCCGTTCTTGTCGTTCACCTTTATCGGCTCACTGTCAAAGTTCCGGGCACGCAGTGATATCTTCTTGCGCGAGTAGAACGGAATATTCCACCAGAATCCGTTCGTCTTAACAGTACCCCTGTAGGCACCGAAAAGAACCATAACCATTGACTCGTTCGGGTCAACAACCATCAGACCGGCCAGCAAAAAGAGACTGGCAAAAATCAAGACTGCCCCCAGCCAGTAAATCCCGGTAATGAAACACATTACAGCTGCACCGATCAAAAGCAGCCCAATAATCAGGAAAAGATATCCTGATGATGCTTTGAAAATTTTTTCTTCTTTCATGGTTTGTGATATTATTTTGATATCACAAAGATATTACTATAAATGACACAAGTCAAGAGAAACAGAAAAAAAATTTACATTTGGTCCATGCATGAACGTCATACCGACAGGGAACTCTATTTCAGGGAACAGTCACAGACTACATCAAAGTATGTAATACCCTTCATCTCAGGCATAAGGCAGGTCACTCCCCGCATTTCCGTTCTTGAGATCGGATGCGGTGAAGGTGGAAACCTTATCCCCTTCCTGGAAGCCGGGTGTGCAAGAGTGACCGGAATAGATATTTCGGAACACAAGATTGAGAACGCCCGGAGGTTCTATTCATCAATCCCAGGCGGCGAAAGGGTGGAGTTCATTTCTGCGGACGTCTATGACTGCGGCGGCGCAGGAAAGTTTGACCTTATAATTATGCGCGATGTTCTTGAGCATATCCATGACCAGGGCAGATTCATCGGCTTTGTAAAACACCTGCTTGCCCGTGACGGTCTTCTGTTCATTGCCTTCCCGCCATGGAACAATCCCTTTGGCGGACACCAGCAGGTATGTGACAGCCGTGTTCTGTCGAAGATGCCGTGGATCCATCTTCTGCCCCGGGTAATCTACAGCGGGCTTCTCAGGGCTGCCGGAGAAAGCAGTGCAAAGATCGAGGGCCTTCTTGAGATAAAGGATACAGGAATCAATCTTGGACGGTTTGAGAAAATCATAAAAAGAGAGGGATTCTCCGTTCTGAAGAAATCCCTCTGGCTCATCAATCCCAACTTTGAAGTGAAGTTCGGACTTCATCCCCGCAGGTTGCCATCACTGATTGGCAGGATTCCTTTCCTGCGCAATTTCCTGGCAACAACGGGTTACTATATTATTTCAGTGCCTCATCAAGAGCCCTGATTAACGGTTGAGGGGAAATCTTCGTCCCCACGGCCCCGTTCATCCAGTGCTGCGGTGTAAGGCGCCCCAGGCTGTACATACGGTCAATCTCATCCGAAAAGTCCTTCCCCTTCAGGTGCTCATCAATCTGGAACTGGATTATTTGCCCGTATGCATAATTCTGCAGGTACAGCGGGGTATTGATCATGTGGGAGTATATTGCAAGGAGAGGGGAATCGCTCACTCCCAGCACAGGTGAAAAGTATTTGTTCCACACATCCGTGGCTATGGCGACTGTTTTTTCCTTAAGCTGCGCAGGGGTGGCTGCCGGATTCTCATAGAGCCACTTCCAGACCTCCATCTCAACCATGCTGACACCCATTATCTCCATCAGTGACCATGCGGCATCAAGCGTCTGCAGTTTTTCCTTCTCCGGGTTGTCATCATTGATACCAAGTAGCATCAGGTCACGATCCTGGAACAGGAAGGCCGTTGCTTCCGTGAAGGCGGTATTGGGAACACCTGAAAGCATATAGTAATCAACGTCATATAGCGATATGGTCTGTTCAACATTATGACCGAATTCATGGACTGCAATATTGTAGCCCTTGTAATCCATCCCGTTTTCCGGTATCCGGGTGCGCAGACGCGAGACTGACCCTCTCATGGCGGCGCCCCATGCATGTCCCGAACCACGGGCAGGATCAACCACTATCTTGTCACCAAGATATTTCGCCCTCTCCGGAGACCAGCCAAGCTTTACAAGCATTCCGGGCATCGCAGCCCGGAATGCTGCCGGGTCAGGATAGAGGGCCGATGTCTTCGCGGTAAGCGTTGCCTCCGGCATCGAGCTTCTCGCTTTGAAACCGTCATACCATATGTCATATGGCCTGAGGTCACGACCGAGCCTCTCCCTGATGATACCGGCCAGCTGCTTCAGCTGCGGAGAGCTCAGATACTCGCTGAACACTGCAGCGGCATCCTCCTGTGATATCTCCATTCCGCCCGAAAAACTGCGTGCAACGGCGCTGTTCATGCCCGGATAGTACGGATCTATGGCTCTTTCTGTATTGAATATGTTGATTACATGAGAATAACGGGTATCAGGCTCAGCTTCAACGACTGCATCAGCGCCATCCTTCATCACCTTATTCGAGAAGGGAGCCCATTCATACTCAGGATTGTTTATGACCTTTCCGGGTATCTCCTGGCGGATGATCCGTTCCATCACCTTATAGACCATCTCCTGCTTAGCCACACCATTCTCCCGGTCAGCATAATTTGACTTGATTTCATCACGAAGATTCCAGTGTGAAAGCAGAACCATGCCATCGGGGAAGAGCTTCCGGCCGTCATCAGACCTCAGCCTACCCATGTGAATATTGTATTCTGCAATATACATCTCTGCATTGCCCATGGCCACCGAGGATGCCTGGTTCAGTTCAGCCGGAACACGAGCGACAAACTGGTCGCCGAGGCGTGCCATTGCCCACTGCTCACGGCTCCATGCGGCACCCGCTTCCTCCTTCTCCTCAAGAGTGAAGTATGGGAAATTGAGGGCCACCAGGAAGGCGATCTTGTTTTCATACAGGTCGGACTGCAGGTGAGATCCCACAGAATAGTTGCCGAACATCCGGTCTATCTCGTCAATCTCGCCAGCCGCCTCATCCAGCACCTTTCTCAGATCGAGGGTGATCTCATTCATGTTTCCTGAGATCGACTCAAAATAGTTACTGAGCTTCAGGAAGACAGACTTTCTCTTCGCCTTATCAGAGATATAGTTTGCTGCAACAAAATCAGTGAATTCTGAAGCAGTGCCGTCTTCACTTCTCCACAGAGAAGCCGCGTGACGTACCCCCTTTTCAAGCAGCACTCTGTCAGCACCCGGTTGCTCAGCAATCACCCGGTCAACAGTTGCCGTAATCACCGGTTCTCCGATGAAAGCTGCAGCAGTCTCTCCTCCCTTTTTGGCGGGGGTTGTGCAGGCTGAAATCACAATGGCCATAAGGATAATTAGTTTTCTCATCTGTATGATCTTTTAATTAATTCACTCCTACAACCTGGGAAGCATAGTATTTTGCAGTAAGTTTTTCGCCCGTAGCCTTCTCTATCATCTCATTCCACTCATACCGCATCCCTGGCATAAAGACCTTCGTTTTGAAAAATTCCCCCATGGCTTTCATGTCCTCACCGGTGTTTCCTTTGACAACGGTTCCGGTGATGTATTCCGAGAACTGCGAAGCCAGCAGCTCGCCAAGGAGATAATTATGGTAGTAGCAGGGATAGAGTGCCACATGGATCTTCGTAGCCCAGTCAGGCATGTTCCTGCCTTCGGGTTTTTTCATCATCTGGTATCTCTCAACTATATCCCACCAGAGCTGGTTGAGATCCTGGTCAGGATTCTCGTACATTGCTTTTTCAAAGCGGTACATTACCTGTGCCCAGCGGCTGAAGACAAGCTGCTGCAGCCTGAAGGCCCTGAAGGCGTCACCGCTGATCTTCTCTGCCTCTTCTGCAGAGATGATGCCCATATATTGCATCCATGCAGGATTGGTTGCCAGCCTGCCGAAGTAGTTCGCAACAGCCTCTGTTGTGAATGTGTGCGCTGCATCCCTCAGTGCGAAGGGAAGCGACATGTCATTGTAGTAAGAGTAGACCCCGTGACCTAGCTCATGGAGAATTGTGTTCATCCAGTATGAGTCAGGTCTTATATTGTCAAGGGTACGGACATCGCCGGAACGGTCAATATCCGTTGAAAAGGCGTGCTGGTTCTTGCCCGGTTTCTCATAGAGGTCGCTCTTCGCCAGGATAGTCTCAACAGGCAGACCGATCGAGGCATAATACTCAGAAGCAAGCTTCACCAGGTCCTTATCGGCATAATAACTGTCGAAATCAACTGAATAAATCTCAGGAGCCTCCTGGAAGTACCTGTTCTGGTAATGCCACGGCATCAGTTCAGTGGCAGGCAAACCGTATCGCTTTGCGTAATAACCGTCAATCTCACCCTTGAGAGTGGCGAAGGCACCGCGTGTAAGGCTGTCAAGCTCATCGAAAACCGAAGTCACCTCATCGGGATTCTGACCGGAGAGCTCAAGGCTCATACGGTGGTAGTTGCTGAAACCAAGTTCCTGGGCAATTCTGTTCCGGTGCTTTACGAGACTTATAATGTCATCAGCAACCAGCGGGCCAATAAGCTTATGGCCTTCCCATGCCCCCTGAAGCTCGGCTGACCGGGTGGAGTTTCGAAGGATATCCTCCACCTCATTGTCACTCAGCTTCTTCCCGTTTACATCTGCCCTGAAAGAGTTGAATTTCTTGGTTATTTCTGTCTCCATCCTGATCTGCTCAGAGATAAGGGAGGTGTCAACCTGCCCGGAGAGGAAGTAATTATATAATACGTCAAGCTGCCTGGCAAGGAGGGGCTCCTTTACAAGCCCTGATTCCCTCAGTTCCTTAAGTTCGGCGAATGCCTGCCTGTCTGTAAAATAGGTGGAATAGGCCAGCGAAGCCTTCTCATTCCTTGCCCACGCCTCGTCAGTGCCTGTGACGTTTGCCTCCCACGACGAGAGGGCTGACTCTTTGTAGAGCGGAATGATCTTTTCTTCGTAGGACGAGATGAAATCGCGCATCCTGTTCTCCATTTTCTCCTGTTTTGATGTGCATGACCACAGCATGGCTGTCAGGGCAACTGCACAGATGATTATTCTTTTCACGACTGTATGGTTTGGTTGCGCTAAGGTAAAAATTTCACCCAATATTGATAATGACACCAGGCAGTTAAAGGAATATACTGACAGCCTGACAATGCCATGGTTGTGGCCGGGTGCTGTCAGCAGACTGAACATAAAAGAAGAACCGGACAGGCGTTGCCTGCCGGTTCCCCGACAATTGTATCAAGTATTTGAGGAAAGTCTTTCAGTTCACCTTATCCTTCCTGATCTTCTCGAACAGGCTCTCAATCACCTTGTCAGACGGTGCATCATCCATGTCAGGGAGCAGCAAGTGAAGGGCATTGTCAATGCCGAAAGCATCTGCTATGAGGTCTGACGGGGTGTTGGTGACTTCAAAATAAGATAGTAAGAGGGTAGAATTCTTATCCATAGGCGTCTCTGTTCTCATAACAGAAAAACGCCTTCTGAATCAAAAAATTGTATCAGCTTATTGAGAGAGTGATATTTTTTTCTGTCATTATCTTGCGCATGTTGATAAGAGCGTACCTCATGCGACCCAGGGCAGTATTGATGCTCACCCCTGTCATATCAGCAATCTCCTTGAAACTCATGCCGGCATAGTGGCGCATTATGACAACCTCGCGCTGGTCTTCCGGCAGTCCGTTGATGAGCCGCCTGACATCACGCATCACCTGGCGGCGAACAATCACATCCTCAACATTATCGTCAGTCAGCCTCTTTGAATTGAACAGGTCTGTCTCGTAATCGTCATTGAGAACAATACCCATCTGTTTCTCGTGCCTGAAGTGGTCAATTATAAGATTGTGAGCAATCCTCATCACCCAGGAGATGAATTTCCCGTCGTCCTGATAGCGGCCGGCGCGTATCGACTGAACTACCTTCAGGAATGTGTCCTGAAAAATATCATCGGCGAGATCGCGGTTCCGGATGTAAAGGCTGATGTAGGAGTAGACCTTACTTTTGTGACGCAGGATGAGCATCTCTATGCTTTTCTCATTACCTTTCATGAAGCTTGTAATAAGCTCATAATCGGTCAGTTTGCTCTTCATAACTCTATTAAATTTGGTTTTGCGTAGAGTTATACGATAGGCGGTCCTCCTTTGTTACATTTTGTGTTTACTGTTGACTTATACGGGGGGTGTTCCCTGTTTGTTTCATTTCTGATGCAGACAAAGAAAACAAAAATTAGTAATTCCAAAATGATTAATTTTGCCAACTTATCAACGAAGGCCGGATGAAGGGTAATATTGAGATAAAGGGTGCACGTGTACATAACCTTAAGGATATCACCCTTGACATACCCCGTAACAATCTGATAGTCATAACAGGTGTATCCGGCTCCGGCAAATCGTCCCTTGCCTTTGATACAATATATGCCGAAGGTCAGCGCCGCTATGTTGAGAGCCTCTCTTCCTATGCCCGGCAGTTTCTCGGCAGGATGAACAAGCCTGATGTCGATTTTATAAACGGCATCCCTCCTGCCATTGCAATTGAACAGAAGGTCAATACCCGCAATCCCAGGTCCACGGTAGGCACATCAACAGAAATTCATGATTATCTGAGGCTGTTGTGGGCAAGAGTGGGACGCACCGTCTCACCGGTCTCGGGCCGCGAGGTTCGAAAGCATACTGTGGATGACGTTGTCAACTACCTGGCTACCCTCACTGCGGGCACCCGGGTTGTGCTGACGGCTCCTCTTGCCGTGCCGGAGAATGTTGAGCCGGAAGACTTCCTTAAGTTCCTGTTGCAGCAGGGGTATAACCGCGTAAGCACTGAAAAGGGTGTTCTTCGCCTTGATGAGGCTGGTGCAGCTGACCAGGTAGGTGCAATGAAAGGCGTGGACCTTATTATAGACCGCTTCGCCGCAGGCAGCAGTGATGAAGACATGAGCCGCGCGTCAGATTCTGTGCAGACCGCCTTCATGACCGGACGGGGACATATAACATTGACAGTGACCGACGAGGAGACCACTCAGACGGTGAAGTTTTCGGACAAGTTCGAGGAAGACGGCATCACTTTTGCGGAGCCGACGGAACACCTGTTCAGCTTCAACTCACCTCTTGGCGCCTGCCCGGTATGCGAAGGATACGGCAAGGTGCTAGGGATTGACGAATCACTCGTAATCCCGGACGAAAACCTTTCGGTTTTTGAGGATGCAATTGCCTGCTGGCGGGGAGAGACAATGAAGCAGTGGAAAGAGCGGCTTCTGTACAGTGCAGACAAGTTCGGGTTCCCGATACATAAACCGTGGTATAAGCTGACACCTGAACAAAAGGCGATTGTGTGGAACGGCAACAGGTATTTCTTCGGACTGAACCGTTTCTTTGAACACCTGGAGGAGAAAAAGTACAAGATCCAGTACAGGGTCATGCTCAGCCGCTACCGGGGTAAGCGAACCTGCCCGGAATGCAGCGGGGAAAGGCTGCGGAAGGAAGCAACCTATGTGAAAGTCGGCGGCAGGGCCATCACCGAGATCACATCCATGCCGGTCAGCGAGGCCTTCAGGTTCTTTGAGAACATTGTCCTGAACGGCGAGGAGAAGGAGATCGCCGGTCGCCTGCTGAAGGAGATACAGCAGAGACTGGGTTTCCTCGTTAACGTGGGTCTCTCCTATCTCACCCTTGACAGGCTTTCAAATACACTCTCCGGCGGTGAGGCACAGCGCATTAACCTTGCCACATCGCTCGGCAGCAGTCTCGTGGGCTCTCTTTATATACTGGACGAGCCGAGCATCGGTCTGCACCCCCGGGACACCAACCTGCTGGTCAACGTTCTGAAGGAACTGCGTGATCTCGGCAACACAGTCATTGTTGTGGAACATGAGGAGGAGGTGATCCGTAACGCTGATATGATAATTGACATGGGTCCGGCAGCAGGAGTTCACGGCGGGGAGATAATCTACCAGGGAGGAGTGGATTTTTCGAAGAAAAACAAATCGCTTACCGCCGCCTACATGACAGGAACTCTGAGGATAGAAACGCCTGCGGTTCGACGCAAGTGGCACAGCTACATCGGAGTACGGGGAGCCCGCGCAAATAACCTCAAGGATATTGATGTAAAATTCCCCCTCCATACAATAACTACAGTCACCGGTGTGAGCGGCTCCGGCAAGAGCACCCTCGTCCACGAGATTCTCTTCAATGCAATCGCCGCCCGGCTGGGTAACGGAGAGTCCAAACCCGGACGACACTCAGCGCTTGAGGGAGATATCAGCAGCATAACAGCAATAGAGCTCATTGACCAGAATCCAATAGGCAAATCGACCCGATCGAATCCTGTCACTTACCTCAAGGCATTCGATGATATCCGGAAACTGTTTGCCGAGCAGCAGGCCGCAGTGCAGTCAGGATTCAAACCGGCTCACTTCTCCTTCAACGTTGAAGGGGGCCGGTGCGAGGAGTGCCAGGGTGAGGGCGTCATCAGGGTGGAGATGCAGTTCATGGCAGATGTTGAACTGACATGCGAGGCGTGCAAGGGGATGAGATACAAGCGGGATATCCTTGACGTAAGGTTCAACGGAAAAAATATCTACGAAGTCCTTGAAATGACTATTGATGAAGCAATTGAGTTCTTCGGGCGATGCAAGGACAAGACCTGCGTCAGGATAGCCTCAAAGCTTCGGCCGCTGGCGGACGTAGGGCTCGGATACGTGCGGCTTGGGCAGTCATCATCAACCCTCTCTGGCGGTGAGAGCCAGCGCGTGAAGCTTGCCTTTTACCTGAGCCAGGAAAAGAGCGAGGCAAAAATGCTCTTCATCTTTGACGAACCCACCACCGGCCTTCATTTTCACGACATCAGCAAACTGATGAAATCACTCAACGCACTGGTGGACCACGGTCACTCAGTCCTTCTCATTGAACACAACGTGGAAGTGATCAGGTGCTCCGACTGGGTCATTGACCTCGGACCGGAAGGAGGGGAAAAGGGCGGATATCTGGTTTTCGAGGGGACTCCCGAACAGCTGGCTCTGTGCGAAGCTTCCTATACCGGAAGGTTTCTCAAGCCAAAGATGAGCAAGTGATTTTTTCCATTCAATTCTTTTTACCCATATTTATGCTCAAATTTCCCGATTATGACTATAATTCTGCTTGCAATTCCTGATATTTCCGTTCTTGTGGGTTATGATGCTGACTTTCAAAGCCTGGTTACCTTTTGGATGACTCTGATGATTATAGTTGTAGCGCTCTGCTTTATAGTGAGTGAGATAACCCGCAACTACAGCCAGGTTGACAAGCTATGGAGCCTGCTTCCGCCGGCCTATGCATGGATCACTGTGGCTTCCTTCCCCACGGCAAGGACAGTCATTATGGCTGTACTTGTTACCCTGTGGGGACTTCGGCTAAGCTATAACTTTCACCGCAAGGGAGGATATAATATAGTTCCATGGAGAGGTGAAGAGGATTACAGGTGGAAGATTCTCAGAGACAGTTCAGCACTTAAGGGCAGGCTTCGTTTCGGATTGTTCAATCTCCTGTTCATCTCCCTTTATCAGAATATAATAATTCTGTTGTTCACCACCCCCATACTGCTGGCAGCACTGCATTCCGCCTCACCGCTGGCTGTCACAGATATCGTGGCCGCTGTGCTGATGCTGACATTCCTCATAACCGAGACTGTCGCTGACAACCAGCAGTTCAGGTTTCAGACAGTAAAACGATCTCTCTCCTCTGATGCAGAAGGATTCAGTGAATCACTCAGGAAGGGGTTTCTGACCGAAGGGCTGTGGAAATATGTCCGTCACCCTAATTTCGCGTCTGAGCAGGCAATCTGGATAAGCTTTTACCTCTTTGGAGTGGCCGCCTCGGGCAACTGGATCAACTTTACGCTGCTGGGACCTGTTTTGCTTGTGATTCTGTTCATCGGCAGTTCAATAATGACGGAGAAAATCAGCAGCAGCAAGTACCCGGAGTACTCAACCTACCAGAAGGAGGTGCCGAAATTCATTCCGCGCATCTTCAGAAGTAAATAATTATTCCGCGGTCTGGCTAAAATATTTCGTTTTCATCCTCAGCGCCACGTTAACCAGGGCAATCATAACCGGCACCTCAATCAGAGGCCCGATCACCGCGGCAAAAGCTTCACCGGAATTGATGCCGAAAACGGCGATGGCTACTGCAATTGCCAGTTCAAAATTATTGCTGGCCGCAGTAAACGACAGCGTGGCGGTCTGCTCGTAATTTGCCCCTGCCCTCCTGCTCATGAAGAACGAGACAAAGAACATGATTACGAAATAGATTACAAGCGGGATGGCTATACGGACCACATCCAGTGGTATCTTTACAATATATTCGCCTTTCAGCGAGAACATTACAAAGATTGTAAAGAGTAATGCAATCAGGGTGAGCGGGCTGATCATCGGAATAAATTTCGTGTGGTACCACTCCTTGCTCTTCACCCTGATAAGGATGAAGCGTGTCAGGAACCCGGCCAGGAAAGGTATTCCCAGATATATGAACACACTCTCAGCTATCTGGCCAATGGTTATCTGTTCAACCGCGTCGTTAACCGGCAGACCGAACCAGCCTGGAAGAACGGCGATGAAAACATAGGCATATACCGAAAAGAACAGAACCTGGAAGATAGAGTTGAAGGCAACCAGACCTGCGGCATACTGTGTATCTCCTTTAGCCAGGTCATTCCAGACAATCACCATGGCTATGCAGCGGGCAAGACCTATCAGGATCAGTCCGTACATATAATCTACGTTGAACCTCAGAAAGAGAATTGCAAGCAGAAACATGAGAACAGGCCCGATAACCCAGTTCTGCAATAGTGACAGCCCGAGAACCTTTGTATTCCTGAAGACATCAGGTAACTCCTCGTACTTCACCTTGGCCAGCGGCGGGTACATCATGACTATAAGGCCTATTGCTATTGGGATGTTGGTTGTCCCGCTGGACAGGCTGTTCCAGAAACCGGCAATCTCAGGACTTATCCATCCAATTGCCACCCCGGCCGCCATGGCCACGATGATCCACAGGGTGAGATACCGGTCAAGCAGTTTGAGACGCTTTTTTGATGGCATGACTGGATTTGGGATTAAAGATTGCAGTTCAATTTGTTAGAGAGGGCTTGATTGCCGACACCGTAATACTGTATACCCCGTTACCGTGATGCTTCTCATCTGAATCAAGCACACTGTCAGGCATCTGAATCAACTTCTCCTTATGAATACCGATAGCAGTAAAACCGCTGCTACGGATGAATCCAAGGTACTCCTCGAAAGTTGATGCACCGGAGACACATCCGACGTACAACTCAGCGTCTGAACGTGCCTTTTCCGTGAGAGCTCCCTTCACAACAACATCTGAGACACAGAAGTGTCCGCCAGGCTTGAGAACCCTCATTATCTCACTGAATGCCTTTTGCTTGTCCGGAACAAGATTAAGTACACAGTTTGACAGCACAACATCATAACTGTTGTCCGGAAGAGGCATCTCTTCAATGTCGCCCCTGACAAATTCAATGTTTGTGCAGCCAAGTTTCTGCCTGTTCTCCTCAGCTTTCATGATCATCTGTTCGGTAAAATCAAGCCCGGTCACATGCCCTGTCTCACCTGTCATTGACCCTGCTACAAAGCAGTCATTTCCGGCACCGCTGCCGAGATCCAGGATACGGTCACCCGGCCGGATACCGGCATAATCAACCGGAACCCCGCACCCTAGACTCAGATCAGCATCAGGGACATACCCATCGAGATGATCGTAACTTTCATTGAAGGTGCTGATGCTCTCCGATGAGCAACAACCGGGCGTGCAGCAACAGGAGCCGGAGCCGGATTCACCGGAAGATGCTATTTTTCCGTACTTCTCCTGTACAATTAGTTTCAGTTCTGAGGGATTCATAATTGGTCCTTGATATTTTCGTTATAAAACTTCAGGAACGTTTCGTGAATCAGGTCACGTATCCTGATGTATTCACTCTGAATGAACTCCGGTGTGCCTGTCGCATGCGATGGATCCTCAAAACCGAGATGGAGTCTGTGCTTCACCTTGCCTAAGAATGACGGACATGTATCATTGGCGTGGTCACAGACGGTGATCACATAGTCCCACTCTTCATCCAGGTATTCATCCACAAGATGTGGTGTGTGATGGCTGATGTCGATCCCCAGGTCGGCCATCACCTCGACAGCCTTTTGATTTATTCCGGCTGCCGGTTCCGTGCCTCCGGAGCGTACTATGAGATTTTCATCAAATGTTTGCAGGAAGCCGTGAGCCATCTGGCTCCGGCAGCTGTTCCCCGTACAAAGAATCAGTATTTTCATCTTTTTGCTTTTGCCTGATGCCTTTTGCCTTAAAATAATCCGCCATAGATCAATCCCGATACAGTTGCCATAACAACGACAAGGCTTACGTATACGACTGTCTTCTGTGTGCCAATTATACCCCTTATTACCAGCATATTGGGGAGCGAGAGCGACGGCCCTGCAAGTAGCAGGGCCAGAGCCGGTCCTTTGCCCATTCCGGAGGCAATCAGTCCCTGAAGAATAGGAACCTCGGTGAGGGTGGCAAAGTACATGAAGGCTCCTACTATGGAGGCAAAGAAATTTGAGAACACGGAGTTCCCTCCTACGAGCCTGGCAATCCATTCATTTGGAATAACTCCGGCAATGCTTTGGCCGTCATGTGTTGAACCAAGAAGGAAGCCGGCGATCACAACACCAATTCCCAAAAGCGGAATAATCTGCTTGGCGAAACCCCATGTTGAAAGAGTCCACTCACGATTTTCCTCATCCCTCTTATCCAGAAGTGTAATTACACTCAGCGCAGCTATCCCGACTGCCATTGGTACCATGGGCCTCATTTTGGCACTTTCTATAAATGCATTGGAAAGCAGCACCGACACTATTGTAACTACTACCGCGGCAAGAACCCACTGCCATTTGATCTTAAGAATTCTGATCAATGACCATGCAAGAACAA
>JAEYZD010000093.1 GCA_023430725.1 Bacteroidota bacterium
TTATTACCTTCATGACGCTCCCGGTCAGAGCGGCATTTCTTGCAGCAGAAATCTCCTGCTGAAGGGCCATTATCTTTGCAACCCTCCTCTCCTTGGTCTTCTCCGGAGTGGCATCGGGAAAATTCAGGGCTGCATGAGTATTCTCCTCATGTGAGTAACGGAACGCGCCAAGCCGGTCAAAACGGTACTCACCGATAAAATCAAGCAACTCGCGAAACTCCTTCTCCGTCTCTCCCGGGTGACCGGCAATCACGGTGGTGCGTACTGCTGCATCAGGCAACAGCCGCCGTATTTCGGCCAGCAGCCGGCGTGTACCTGCGGAGTCATGCTCGCGCCGCATCATCTTCAGAACTCTGTCTGATATATGCTGTATCGGCAGGTCTATATACCTGCATATCTTATGGTTATCCTGCATCATCTCCAGGATCTCCATGGGGAAGTCTGACGGGTATAGGTAGTGAAGCCTAATCCACCCGAGACCATCAATTTCAGTCAGACGGCGGACAAGCTCGGGAAGCATCTGCCGCCCGTACAGGTCAGTGCCGTAGAGGGTCAGGTCCTGGGCAATCAGAATCAGTTCCCTGACCCCGCGCCCTGCCAGCAGTTGTGCTTCTTCAACCAGCTCCTCCATCGGAGCCGAGATGTACCTGCCACGTATGTCAGGAATTGCACAGAAGGCACAGGTGCGATCGCATCCCTCGGACACCTTGAGATAAGCATAGTGTGAAGGACCGGTCAGTATCCTCTCACCGTTCAGCTCCGGACGGTATGCAAGGCCCAGTCGTGTGATCACCTCCTGCGGCCGGTTCACTCCGAACCATCCGTCCACCTCCGGCAGTTCATGCTGAAGTTCGTTACGGTACCTCTCCACCAGGCATCCCATTACGAACAGCTTGCCATGTCCCCCACTCCGGATTGCTTCGGCATGCCTGACAATTGTGTCGACACTCTCCTCCTTCGCATCATGGATGAACCCGCAAGTATTTATGATTGTAATATCTGCTGCGCCGGACGAATCAGATTCGACCCGGTAGCCGCCAGCCTCAAGCTGACGCATCAGCTTCTGTGAATCGACTGTGTTCTTGGAACAGCCCAGGGTGACTATATTGACCCTGTTTCCCCTGCTCATGAACGGTTGCTGAATAGTGAATCGACGAAGGCGTAGCGATTGAAGATCCTGAGGTCTTCCATCTTCTCGCCCACCCCGATATATTTTACGGGTATCCTGAACTGGTCAGATATGCCAATCACCACGCCGCCCTTGGCTGTGCCGTCGAGCTTGGTGATTGCCAGTGCGTTGACCTCGGTAGCTGCGGTGAACTGTTTTGCCTGTTCGAAGGCGTTCTGTCCCGTGGAGCCGTCCAGCACGAGCAGCACTTCATGGGGCGCATCCGGAATCACCTTCTCCATAACCCTGCGGATCTTGGAGAGCTCGTTCATGAGTCCGATCTTGTTGTGGAGCCGGCCAGCGGTATCAATGATTACTATATCCGTTCCCGCTGCAACGGCTGATTTGACTGTGTCATATGCAACGGATGCAGGATCAGCGCCCATCTGCTGGCTTACCATCGGCACTCCGGCACGCTCAGCCCATATCTTCAGCTGCTCAATGGCTGCTGCACGGAAGGTATCGGCAGCTCCAAGAATTACGCTACGCCCTGCCGTCCTGAAGTTGTAAGCAAGTTTGGCGATAGTGGTAGTCTTGCCCACGCCGTTGACTCCCACTACGAGAATCACATAGGGCTTAGCCGGAAGCGGGGCATCAAATCCCGTTGAGATGTCATGCGTGCTGCTGTTCTCCTCGAGCAGTCCTGCTATCTCCTCACGCAGTATTGCATTGAGTTCAGAGGTGCCTACATACTTGTCGCGTGCAACCCGCTTCGAGACCCTGTCAATTATCCTCAGGGTCGTGTCCACTCCCACGTCGGATGAGACGAGGACCTCCTCGAGGTTGTCAAGCACCTCGTCATCGATCTTCGACTTCCCGGCCACAGCCCTGGTGAGCCGTGAGAAGACATTTTCACGTGTCTTGCTCAGGCCGCGGTCAAGAATCTCCTTCTCTTCTTTCCTGAATAATCCGAATAATGCCATTACTCAAATGTTGGTGCCTCAAAAGTAAAAAAAGAGACGCACTAAATGGCGTCTCCCTGTATTACATGATCAGCATGACTGACCTTATTTCTTCGTAAAGAAGTCCTTAACGTGGTCGTTATGAACAACTTCCTCCTTGAATTGATATGCTCCGGATTTATCCGACTTCACCACCTTGATGCACTTGGTGAATGACCTGCCGGTTCCTGTCTTAAGTGTTGCTACAACTTTCTTTGCCATGACTCACTGTTTATTTGATCTCCCTGTGTACTGTTACCTTCTTGAGAATAGGATTGAACTTCTTTCTCTCCAGACGGTCAGGAGTGTTTTTACGGTTTTTTGTGGTGATGTACCTCGAGGTGCCCGGCTGTCCGGATTCCTTATGCTCAGTGCATTCAAGGATAACCTGTACCCTGTTGCCTTTGCTCTTCTTTGCCATTTTCTCTCCGGTTTAAAATTAGTTGATAATGAATCCTTTTTCCTGTGCTTCCTTAAGAACCGATGCAAGTCCGTTCTTGTTGATGTTTCTCATTCCTGCAGCTGACACCTTAAGGGTGATCCACCTGTTCTCCTCCGGAAGAAAATATCTCTTCGTGAACAGGTTGGCCATGAACTTTCTTTTGGTCCTCCTCTTCGAGTGGGAGACATTATTCCCAACCACTGCTTTCTTTCCGGTGACCTGACAAACCTTTGACATTATTATCCTGTTTTTACGTGTTCTGAAAACTCCAAAAATCGGTTCGCAAAATACGTGATTTTTATTCTATTAAACAAATAATAGACGCATTTTTTTCCAACACTGCCGCTTCAGGCCTGCTTAACGACTGATTATCTGCTTTCTGAGAAGGTTAAGAGCTGTGTAGGCCGAGCGTGAAATGTTAATCTGCCTGTCGTCTGCAAACCTGTGTCTCTCAGCTGTTACGCCTTTCCCGGATGCAAGTGCGATCCATACGGTTCCGACCGGTTTTTCGGGTGTGCCTCCGTTAGGCCCTGCAATTCCTGTAACTGCAATGGCATAGTCTGTTTTCGCAAGGCGAAGCATCCCCGCCGCCATCTCCATGGCAGTCTCCTCACTTACCGCCCCGAACCGGCTGATAGTCTCCGGTTTGACTCCAAGCACACCTGTTTTCACTGAATTGTCATATGCAACAACCGACCCGGTGAACCAGGCTGATGAGCCTGGCACCGATGTGATCAGGGATGCGATCTTCCCGCCAGTACAACTCTCGGCGGTAGACACTGTTAATTTATTGTCGTGCAACAGTCTGCCAACAGTCTCCTCAAGTGTGACTTCATTCTCACCGTAGATTACGTCGGGGATGATTTCATACATTTTCCGCACCTGCTCCTCAACGGCATGACGCACCTCGGTACCATTGTTCCCCGAGCCCGTCAGCCGAAGCTTGATGACTCCGTGTGCCGGGAGGTACGCAAGCCTGACACTCTCGGGCAAATTTGCCTCGAAGCCTTCGAGCCTCTCTGCCAGTTTTGCCTCGAAGGTTCCGTAGGTCATTATGTTCCGGTGAATAATTGTCATCCCTCCGGACATCGATTCAACCATGGGAAGGACATGTTCCTGCATAATAAGCTTCATCTCCGAAGGTACCCCGGGCATCGAGATAACCAGCTTTCCATCCTTCTCAAAAAGCATCGCCGGAGCTGTGCCTCCATGGTTGGCGAGCACGCGGCAGCATTCCGGCACAAGCGCCTGCCGACGGTTGTTCTCGTTCATCTCAAGGTTCCGCTTCGTGATTCTCCCTGTTATCTCCGCAAGCACCTCCGGATCCGTAACAAGCTTACTGCCAAAATATTCCGCAAGAGTATCCTTCGTGATGTCATCGCTTGTAGGGCCCAGTCCGCCGGTCATCAGCACCAGCGGTGCGCGGCCCAGCGCTTCATCGAGTGCACTTACGATCTCCTCCCTCCGGTCAGATACCGACGTTATTCGGTTGACCCGTATACCTCTCATACTGAGCTGCATGCCCATCCATGCCGAGTTTGTGTCAACGGTCTGCCCGATTAGTATTTCGTCTCCTACGGTGATGATCTCTGCGCTGTTCATATCTTGTATGTATCCCCTGATGAGGGAGACAAAATTATCAATATTTTGTGTCACTTAATAAGATATGGACAGATGGAAGATGAAAGCGCTCTGATTGACGAGGTGAGCAGATTTGTAAAGGAGGCGATGCAGAGCCATGACAGCGGACATGGCTGGTCACATATTGAAAGGGTGGTAAGGCTGGCACTGCACATACATGCCTGCGAAGGCCGCGGAGACAGGCTTACGGTTGAACTGGGGGCACTGCTTCACGATGTTGGAGATCATAAATTTGCCGCACATGACGGACCGGCAGAGATCCGGAAATTACTCGGTGGTCTTGGCGTAAACGACGGGGTTATCAGAGAAGTTGTCAGCATCAATGAGAACATCTCCTTCTCAAAAGGTAAGAAAACGGATCCGGAGAGGATTGAGCTCCAGATAGTGCAGGATGCCGACAGGCTCGATGCAATGGGCGCTATCGGGATTGCCAGGGCGTTCAACTACGGAGGTTTCAAGGGCAACGACATATATGACCCACACGTCAGGATAACCGACCCTCCGCTCCTTCCGGGAACAAGCTCAAAATCGGTTTCAACCGTCCATCACTTCTACGACAAGCTGCTGCTCCTCAGGGACCTTATGAACACTCCCACGGGCCGCAGGCTTGCAGATGAGCGACATGATTACATGGTTCGCTATCTTGATCAGTTTTTCAGGGAATGGAATGCAGGACAGGAGATGTAAAATTTTACAGAAATATGTTTTAAAATATTATTTTTACTGAATAATAAATTAAAAACAAGAGAGATGTTCTATGTACTTCTGATCATTATTGCCGTTGTGGCCTTGCTGGCAGTAAGCCTTTACAACCGCCTCGTGCGGCTGAGGAACAACAGGGAGAATGCATTTGCAGATATCGATGTGCAGCTCAAACAGAGGCTTGACCTGATACCGCAGCTCGTGGAGGCAGTCAAGGCTTACATGAAGCATGAAAGCACTGTCCTGACCGATATCACCAATGCCCGCGCAAACGCGATGCAGGCAAAGGGAATCGACGAAAAGATAGCGGCTGACGGCAAGCTTTCTTCAGCCCTGCAGGGACTGAGGGTTGCCGTGGAAGCTTACCCGGACCTTAAGGCCAGTACAAATTTCATCCAGTTGCAGGAAGAGATCTCGGACATCGAGAACAAGCTTGCAGCCGCCCGCCGGTTCTTCAACTCGGCAACCAGGGAACTTAACAACGCCGTTGAGACCTTCCCGTCAAACCTTGTGGCAGGGATGTTCGGTTTCAAGCGCGAGACAATGTATGACCTTGCTGAGAAC
>JAEYZD010000127.1 GCA_023430725.1 Bacteroidota bacterium
CGGTGAGGTTGTGCAGTCAGTTACGGTGGGGATGGAACCTGAAAGCATGGCACTTGACAAAAACGGCAGGCTCTGGGTTCTCTGCACCGGAGGGTGGATGGGAGAGGAGATACCAAGGATCGTAAGAATCAATACGGTAACGCTCGAGAAGGAAGCTGAGCTTTTGTTCAGGACCGTTAATGATAACCCATCCTCACTGACTCTTAATGCTGGCGGTGATACCCTTTTCTATCTTGACGAAGGTGTCAGAATGATGCCAGTAACGGCCACGGAACTGCCTGTCAGTGCATTTATTCCGGCCGGAAACAGGCTGTTTTACAAGCTTCTGATCGGACCCGGAGGTACTGTATGCGTCACAGATGCGATCGACTACCAGCAGAAGGGCGACCTGCTTATCTATAACCGTAAGGGCGAGTTGCTTGACACCGAACAGGCAGGAATAATTCCGGGATTCATGGTACCAAGACCTGAATAACCACATTTTAACTAATTTTAGTGCTGAAACACGAAGATATTGAAGGGACGAATACTCATATCCATTCTGAGCCTGTTTACTTCCGCGCTTCTTTCCGGTCAGCAGGAGTTCCCTGTCGGGAGCCCTCTATTCGCTGCCACGGACCTCTGGCATGAGGCTGCAGTCGATCAGGATCATGCAGCAGCCATGCGTGCCGTGGAGCAGGTGAAGGGTCAGCCCTGGCGGTTTGCGATACCGGTTGAGGTGGCATGGAATCCTTCAAACGCTGGCTTCACGGTGGCCAGAGGTAATGAAACGGTGTGGGTGTTGCCGGTTTCGTCCAAGGGTGCTCTCTCGCTCAACCTTATTCTCTCACCTTTCAATCTCCCTGACGGCGCCTATGTTTATATATATGACCACGAGAGGCGTATCGTCAGGGGCGCCTTTACCCGAGAAAGCTCCGCTGGCGGAGTCTCCATGCCGGTGATGCCCGTTCCGGGTGAGAGGCTTGTGCTGGAGTGTCATTTCCCGGGATCGGTGATTCCGGAGAATTCAATAGGTGTAAGCCAGGTGGCCCACGATTTTGCCGGCTTCTTCGGCCCTGACGGTATGAAGGATCTCTACTTCGGCCGATCTGACGATTGCGAGATAGATCTGAACTGCTCCTCGAATACTAACTATATGACGGCAGCACGCTCGGTGGTCAGGCTGCTTGTTGACGGTGCGGAGCTCTGCACCGGTGTAATGCTGAACAACACGGGAAGTGAATACAAGGCATATATCCTTACCGCCAATCACTGCATTGAGACTCCTGAACATGCGGAGAACACTATTTTCGTGTTCAATTACAGGAGTCCGTGGTGTGACGGTCCTGATATGTCAAACATGTATGCCCTTGCCGGCTCTGTGCTCAGGGCAGAGAATCCGGACATTGACTTTTCACTCGTGGAGCTGAACCAGTTTCCTTCGTTGGTCTACAGGCCATACTTTGCAGGGTGGGATATCACCTCAACTCCTCCAACAAACACATTCGCCCTGCATCATCCTGAAGGTGATGTAATGAAGCTGACAATAGACGATAACCCTCCCATATCAGCATCCTATCCGGTTACCGGATTTGTGACGATGGGTTTCTGGAGGGTGCTGAGATGGGAGACGGGGACTACCGAACCAGGCTCATCCGGCGGACCGCTCTTTGACCAGAACGGTAGAGTACGTGGTACACTGACGGGAGGAGGGGCGACATGTTCCGACCCGACAAACGACTATTATGCAAAGCTTTCGAGGATGTTTACAATAACCCCGGTGGCTTCCACCCATCTGAGGACCTGGCTGGATCCGACAGGAACAGGCACAACTGTCGCCGGCAGCCGTGATCCGTACGGCTACAACCTGTCGGGGTCAGACACCCTGGGGAGCATGCCGGCAACAGATCCGGGCACCACAGATACCTACTCTTCAGGCTGGGGCCTCTCTACGGGAAACAACCCGGACGGCCTGACCCGGTATGCCGAATACATCCCCCTTACTGGCAGTGGTGAGATAGCATGGCTGAGACTCAGGATTTCAGCTTCGGCTTTCCTCTCTGCAGTCGATTCCGTGAGATTCTATATCTGGGGCGGAGGGGCACAGCCGGGGGCTGTCATCGCATCCAAAAAGCTCAGACTCAACGAGATCAGAGGTGGTAGCACCATGGAGGTTGATTTCGGAAGGACAATCAAAGTGACAGGTCCGTTCTATGCCGGTTACAGTGTCTTCTACAGATCTCCTCTCAATCAGCAGCAGCCTCAGTTTGCCGTTGTACGCTCCGCACACTGGCCCACCTCAGCCCAGAACACTGCATTTTTTCATGATGGATCCTCGTGGAAGCCCTTTACACTTCATCCATCGTTCCCAGGATCTGTGTCGCTTGGTATAAAAGCCGTGATTGTGGAGAATTCCGTATTGAACACTCTGCCTGATCCGGGACAGGCGGGAACAGACCTGGAGGTCTATCCCAACCCGTTCAGCACCAGTGTCATTTTCAGGTTCAGTGAGAGAGCTGTGGAGACAACATTCATCACGATCTATGACTTTGCCGGAAGGGTGGTTTCAGCAGGAGAATACAGGGATGTATTTCCGGGGCTGTTGCCAGTTGAACTCCAGGGCCTTCCTCCGGGGGTTTACCATTACGGCCTGCAGGCCGACTCCCTTTTCTACTCAGGTACCCTGATAAAAGCAGATTCGCGGTGACGAAGCTCGTTCCGTTGGTGATTGCGGCAGCAATTATTTTGCTCTCCTGCCGTAACGAGGGCAGGAGCCGGACCGGTGGCGCTGGTGCTGACAGCTCTGCCATTCCGCAGGGAAGGCTTTTTATTGAAAGAATGCAGGGTGCAACAAGAGTCGAAGTACGGGAACCATGGCAGAATTCCGGCGGGAGAGAGCTTGTCTGGTATCTCGTTGGGCGAGATTCCACGCTGCCGCCGGGCATAGATGAGGAACAGGTGATTCGGGTGCCGGTAAGGAGAATGGTTTGCATGTCAACTACTCATGCTGCCATGATGCGGGCCCTTGAAGCCGACAGCCTGATTGTCGGGATTTCGGGGTCATCGCTTGTCTATGACTCAATTTTGCTGGAGAGAATCCGCAGCGGCGGCATAAAGGATGTTGGTTATGAAGGAAACCTGAACAGGGAGCTTGTTATATCACTTGAGCCTGACCTGGTGATGGCGTACGGTGTTGCCG
>JAEYZD010000001.1 GCA_023430725.1 Bacteroidota bacterium
GTCTGTTATCAGACCGGTGATAAGACGCGCAGGCGTGACGTCAAACCCGTAATTCGAAATGACAACATCCTCCGGCGCAATGCTGACACCTTCAATAGTCCTGACCTCTGAGCTGTCACGCTCTTCTATCACTATCTGCTCCGGCCGGTCAATTGACAGGTCGAACGTTGAGACCGGCAGTGCCGAATAAAAGGGCACCCCGTTATCATATGCCGCCAGCGCCTTGAGATATGTCCCCGTCTTGTTGGCCACATCTCCCGATGCTGTCGCCCTGTCGCACCCTACCAGTACCAGATCCACCATCCCGTTCTGCATCAGGTGCCCTCCGGCATTATCAGTAATAAGAGTACACGGCACACCGTGGTTGAGCAGCTCCCACGCCGTGAGCCGGCTTCCCTGGTTGCGGGGACGGGTCTCGTCAACCCATACGTGCACTTTGATTCCTTTATCATGAGCCAGGTATACCGGCGCAAGAGCCGTGCCAAAATCGACGCATGCCAGCCATCCGGCATTGCAGTGCGTCAGTATATTGACAGCATCGCCCCCTTTTCTGCTGCTTATCGCCTCAATCAGCGGCAATCCATGCTCCCCGATAAGCCTGCTTCGTTCCGCCTCCTCATCGCACAAACCCACTGCTGCCCTGCGGATTACCTCTGCCTCATGATAGATCTTCACCACAGCAGTCATATAATCCACTGCCCATGCGAGATTCACCGCGGTGGGTCTGGCCGACTTAAGTCGCTCTGCGTCACGGATCACCAGGGTATAAACATCAGGAACGTCCTCCTGTTCATTATCCCCGGAAGTTGTGTTACTGTCTCTTCCGGGTTTACGCATGCCTCTCCATAAGAGGCTGCCGCTGTGCTCCAGGAATGAGAGCCAGATGCCCCACGCTGCAGTAGCTCCTATCAGGGGGGCCCCCCTCACAACCATGTCACTGATCGCATCATATACATCCTCAACACTGCGGAGCGCCATCACCTCAAACGAAAAAGGCAGCCTGCGCTGGTCAATCACACGGACCACTCCGGGATCTTCCTCGTCATGCCAGATGCTCCTGAAATACCTGTCCCCAACCTTCATAAATCTCTGCCCCCTGCTGAATTAATCTGTAAAATTAAGAATATTTACACTTGTAATGATAATCAATGACTTTCATCTGCCGGGCCGTGTTTGCTTTTCGACTTTCCGACCCGATTGGTCCACACAATTAGAATATATTGATTATCTTTGCTTAAGATTAAAACATATGGTAGATAAAGACGAATACAGGAGACGGATAATCCTGACAGCCAGCACGATTTTCAGTCATTACGGCTTCAGGAAGACGACGATGGATGAGATATCCAGGGCGCTGAAGAAAGGGAAGAGTTCAATTTACTACTATTTCGGAAGCAAGGAGGAGATCTTTGAGGCGGTGGTGTTGCACGAGGCGAACCAGCTTCGCGCAAGGCTGACAAAGGCAATCAAGGAGGTTGAGTCCCCGCCGGATAAGCTTCGCAACTACATATATGTCAGGATGAAGGAGTTCGCGAAGCTGTCAAACTATTACAATGCGGTCTTCGACAAGAACCTTGATCATTTCGAATTCATTGAGAAGATCAGGTCGAGGTATGACCGTGAAGAGCTTGCAATCCTGCGCCTGCTTGTATATGTCGGCAACAACAGGGGAATCTTTGATGTGGAGGACAGCGAATACACCGCGATGGCGATTCAGACGATGCTCAAGGGGATGGAGGTTCCGCTCTTCTGGCGCAAGCGCGAAATGGATATAAACGACCGCCTCGAAGCAATTCTCAGCCTCATATTCAACGGGATACTGAAGAAGTAGCAGAAACTTTTCCGGCAGCTCATTCGGTCGGAAAGGCATAATTATTCAGGGAATCAGCTGTCTGCTTTTCGGTATTTTCGTCGCGCTTACCCGGCCGGCGAGGTTCCCTTATCCGGCAGCATTTGCGCGAAGATTAATGCGGTACGGCTATCTCTTCGGTGCGCCTGGCTTTATCGGAGCGGCCGGGGCTACGGGTGCAGGCTTGTGTCTGTAGGCCCACACCAGCAGTGCAATGCCGGCAATCACAAAGGGTATGCTAAGCCACTGGCCCATGTTAAGCTTCATCCCGGCCTCAAAGGCTACCTGGTCCTCCTTTACATACTCCACGAAGATCCTGAATCCGAATACAAGTACCAGGAACACTCCGAAGAGCAGCCCCGGTTTCAGCTTGCCGAGACTCTTCCAGTACATACGCATAAGGATTCCAAAGGTGGTGAGATAGGCTAGCGCCTCATAGATCTGCGTCGGGTGCTTTGGTGCCGTCTCTCCGTTCTGCAGGAATACAAATCCCCACGGCAGAGTTGTCTCAATACCGTAAATCTCTGAGTTCATCAGGTTCCCGAGGCGAATCAGTGCACCTGCCAGCGCCACAACGATAACCACCCTGTCGATGGCCCAGATAAACGTCTTTCGCTCCTTCCTTGCGAATAGCCAGAGCGAAATCGGTATTGCTATTGCTGCCCCGTGACTGGCCAGCCCTCCGTGCCAGATCTTGAGTATCTCCAGCGGCCTTGCCAGGTAGTACTCCGGCTCATAGAAGAGACAGTGACCCAGGCGGGCTCCGACTATCGTGGCGATAGCCACATATACCGTCAGCCTGTCAAGGGTGGCATCTCCGAGACCTTCGTTTTTGAAGATCTTCTTCATGATGTAATATCCGAAGACAAATCCTGATGCGAAGAGAAGGCCGTACCACCTTACTGCAAAATTGCCGATCCGGAATATCTCCGGCTCAACGTTCCACGGAATAATCTGAAGTTCCATAGGGCTGTTGTTAGGATTGCAAATTTAAGCAAAATTGAGACAGATGATCAATTCTTTGCCTAAAGGTGATCCGCGCCCGGCGCTGCTGCTGGATTATGTAAGGAAATTTGATGTAAGTTTGCAGGTGGTGGAGCGAAAAACTAACATACCGGCAGCCCTGAGCCTTACGGCCCTGGTGATGCTCCTGGCCCTTTCGTGCGCCAAGATCAGCGCTCCCACGGGAGGCCCGAAGGACAATGATCCCCCGGTGATAATCAAAAGCCTGCCCGGCAACAGCACAGTGATGTTCACCGGGAAGGAATTTGAGATCACTTTTGACGAATACGTGGTGCTTGACCGCATCACAGAAAAGTTCATGGTCTCTCCTCCGCTCGCGAAAAAGCCTGAGATAAAACTGAAGGGCAAAAGCATGATAGTCGCCTGGGAGGATGACCTGGCAGACAGCACAACATATACTTTCTATTTTCAGGATGCCATTCGCGACAACAACGAGAACAATCCCATCCCTAACTACCAGTATGTCTTTTCAACAGGGCCTGTCCTTGACTCCCTCTCTCTTACAGGCAACGTGTTCAACGCAGCAGACCTTGAGATTGTTGAGGATGTGATGGTCATGATGTACTCGAATCTCTCTGACACAGCACCCCGCACAGTGCTGCCGGCATACATCTCGCGCCCTGATCCCTCAGGCGGATTCACTATCAGTAATATCAGGACTGGAAGCTACAGGCTTTTCGCCCTCAAGGATCTTAACGGCAATTCACTTTATGATCTTGATGATGAGATATTTGCCTACGGCGATTCAGTTATTTCGATAACTCCGGAGGAATATTTCGGCCTTGTGCCGGATACGGTTAGCTACAAGCCTGCGAATGCGACGGAGACAACGAAGCCGGACAAGTTTGTTTACGGACTGCACAGGATCTATGCATTTCAGCCTCAGGTCAGGAAGCAGTACCTAAAGTTTACCGACAGGAAGAGTGCCTGGTCCATCGGTTTCGGGCTTGCGGCACCGTCTGACAGCGGCCAGGTTTCTGTTGCACTGGCAGGCGCTGACAGCTCCTCCTGGTTCATCGAACACAACGCCGTTCGTGACACATTCATGCTGTGGATAACCGATCCGGATGTCTATGGCCTCGACATTGTTGAGGCAATGCTCACTTACCCGTTTACAGACAGCACAGGCACTGTCATCCCGAAGACTGACACCGTCAGCTTCAGGTACGTCAAACCCCCGGCACCCCGGGGAGGTCCCGGCAGGGTCCCTGGGCTGAGCCTCACAACGAATGTCGCCGGCAAAATCAGGCCCGGAACAGTACCGTTCTTCCGGTCGGCAACACCGCTTGCAGAACCTGATACCTCGCTCATAACCTTTACGCAGACTGTTGATTCAGTGAGGGTGAAGGTGCCATATGAATTCGTACGTGATTCAGCTTCATCGCGGCGATTCACAATGAAAGCCAGCCTTGACCCGGGAGGTTCCTACTCCCTGTTGTTCAACAAGGGCGCTTTCCGCGATATCTACGGTCTGGCAAATGACTCAATCATGTACAGGATACAGGTTGCAACACCAGAGGATTACGGTAGCCTCAGCGTATCGCTGACAGGCTACGAGGGCGATGTCATCGTTCAGATCGTGGCTGAAAAGGACCGGCTGATACAGGAACAGCATGCGCGAAGCCCGGGACTGGTCTCATTCCCCCTTCTCGACAAGGGCAGGTACAGGCTGAAGGCCATTTACGACCTCGACGGAAACAGGATATGGACGACGGGAGACAATGACGCCGGCAGGCAGCCGGAGCCCGTCACATACTACTCATCAGAGCTGGAGGTCAAGATCAACTGGGCACTGGAGCAGGACTGGGATATAGGTGAGAAGTTTGTCAAGGATGTTTCGCTGAGAAACAAACCTGCAGTAAAGAGATAATAATATGCCGACACGCAGAAGGTTTATCAGGAACAGCATTGTGGCCGGAGCTGCTGTCACGGTGGGTATCAGGGGTATTGCTGCCGGTACTGCCGGAACGACTCCCGTGGCGCCGGGTGCAGCAGCTGATTTGTTGGGATCTCCCGGTACAGCCGGATTATCGTTCCCGGCTTCAGGTATTGCGGGCCGGTGGCCGACGGTGCGCCCTGCACCGCGCGACAGGAAGTTCCGCAGCAAGGCTGTTGAGGAGACGGTAAAGGAAATTGAGTCTTTTCTTGGTAGCGACAATGAGCTGGCGTGGCTGTTCGGAAACTGCTTTCCCAACACACTTGACACAACCGTCAGCTTCTCAGAGAAGGAGGGACGACCGGACACCTTTGTGATTACAGGTGACATTCACGCCATGTGGCTGCGCGATTCATCGGCACAGGTGTGGCCATACGTATCGCTTGCAGGCAGTGACCCGCAGCTCCGGGAACTTATTGCCGGGGTGATCAACAGGCAGGTGAAATGTATTCATATTGATCCATATGCCAACGCCTTCAATGACGGGCCCGGCCAGAGTGAATGGATGAGCGACCTGACCGACATGAAGCCTGAACTGCACGAGCGGAAGTGGGAGATTGACTCGCTCTGCTACCCGGTCAGGCTGGCTCACGGATACTGGAAGAAAACCGGCGACATATCCGTTTTCAATGCTTCATGGACTTCGGCCATGAAGCTGATCATCAAGACATTCCGCGAACAGCAGCGTAAGGAAAATCCCGGCCCCTACAAGTTTCAGAGGGTCACCGGCTGGCAGACTGATACCGTTGCGGGAGCCGGTTACGGCAACCCGGTAAACCCGGTTGGCCTGATAGTCTCCATCTTCAGGCCTTCGGATGATGCCACAATCTGGCCGTTCCTGATACCGTCAAACTGGTTTGCGGTGAAATCGCTCCGGCAGATGGCTGAGATAGCCACAGAGGTTACCCGCGATGAGGCACTTGCCGCCGAGGCAACAGCTCTTGCCGGAGAGGTTGAGGCTGCCCTGGCAAAATATGCCCGCTCCACGCATCCCGTTCACGGCGAAATCATCCCCTACGAAACCGACGGGTATTTCAATTACAATTTCATGGATGACGCAAATGTTCCGAGCCTGCTCAGCATGCCGTACCTGGGAACAATTGACCGTGATGATCCCCTATACCTACGTACGCGCAGGTTTGTGCTGAGCGAAAGCAATCCTTACTATTTCTCGGGCATCAGCGGGCACGGGGTTGGAAGTCCGCATACAGGGCTCAACCGTATCTGGCCGATAGCCATTACAATGAAGGCGCTTACAGGTAATGAAAACGATATAATCACATCGCTCAGGATGCTGAAGAAAACACATGCCGGAACGGGATTCATGCATGAGTCGTTCATGAAGGACGATCCCTCGCAGTTTACCCGCAAGTGGTTTGCATGGGCCAACACCCTGTTCGGTGAGCTTGTGCTGGAGACATACCGGATGAAGCCTGAACTGCTGAAGGAAGTTTAACACAGAAAATATATGAAAGAAGTTGTTGCCGGAATAGATATTGGCGGAACAAACACCATGATCGGTTTTGTTGACGCAAAGGGTGTCATTCATGCAGAGGGAAGGCTCTCTACGCCTGACTATGCATTTGCTGATGATTTCGTCATCGCCCTTGATGCTAAACTAAAGGAGATTAATGCCGGTCATCCGGACCTTAAGCTCATTGGGATAGGTATTGGTGCTCCCAATGCCAACTTCAACAATGGCACCATTGAGCTTGCTCCCAACCTGCGCTGGAAGGGGATTATCCCGCTTGTGAAAATCACTGAGCGTCGCACGGGATTAAAGACACGTATCACCAATGATGCCAATGCCGCTGCCCTTGGTGAGATGATCTTCGGCGCCGCGAAGGGTGTGAAGCATTTCATCATCCTCACCCTGGGCACGGGTCTGGGCAGCGGTATCGTTGTTGACGGTGAGGTTGTGTATGGGCACACCGGTTTTGCCGGTGAGCTGGGGCACATGACCGTGGCGGAGGGAGGCAGGGTCTGTGGCTGCGGCCGCCGCGGCTGCCTCGAGACCTATGCTTCGGCGACAGGCCTGGTCCGCACTGTTCTTGCATTACTCAGCGACCGCCGTGACGAGAGTCTGCTGCGCGAGCTAAGGGGCAGTGAGATTACGTCACGGCGGGTCGCTGAAGCCGCGGCGGCCGGCGACATCATCGCACAGGAGGCGCTTGATCAGACAGCGCGCATGATTGCACTCGGGATAGCCAACTCGGTGATATTCTCGAGTCCGGAGGTGATATACCTCTTCGGGGGCCTCGCACAGGCAGGTGATGCCATCTTCGTGCCGGTACGCAAGTATGCCGATGAGCTCGTGCAGCCCGTTTTCCGCGGCACCTTCCGCGTGGAGCCCTCAGGGCTGCCCGAAGCACAGGCGGCAATACTGGGTGCCTCGGCGCTGATATGGAAGGAGGCCATGTGGGAGGCAGCAGGCAATAGTGCCATGCAGATAATGTGATGTATTGGATATTGCCTGTAGAGCCTGTCCCGATAGCCGTCAGGCTGTCGGGAGCAACAAGAATTGTAGATTGTGGACCCCGCCCGCCCACCCTTTTGTTTGGGTGGCCGGCATATACAATTCTTAATCCCCTACGGGGAACCACGGCATGATAGCTTTGTTATACAATGCTTTATGCTCTACGAGCATCAGTTCACTGCAGGAAATAGAGTATTGCGAAAGAAAATGTCATATATTGGACATTGCCTGTAGGGCAACAAGAATTGTAGAAAACCGATAACTAAAACCACTCCTGTTCAGAAACACCTATATATCATACATAAAACATTAAGAAATAATGCGTATAATTGAGGTCACAAAACTGAGGACAAACAGCCCGGTGCCGCCAATGGCAGAGGTGTCAGCACGGCTCGACGAGCTGGGCGAAGGACACGAGATAGGAACAGTGAACTGGCAGAGCCATCCATATAAACCGCAGGTGAAGTTCAACATCGCATACGGAGAGCAGGAGATCTATATCAAATACTATATCCGCGAGGCTCACGTCAAGGCCGAGAAAAACCGCACAAACGAGATGGTCTGCGAGGACTCATGCGTTGAGTTCTTCGTCTCACCGGAAGAGGACGGCATCTACTACAACTTCGAATTCAACCCTATCGGCACGGCACTGATGGGCTCGGGACACGGACGGCATGACAGCGCACGCACTGACCCGGCGGTGGTTGACGGCATACGACGCCTCACCACCATGGGCCATGAACCTTTCGCGGAAATCAGCGGCGACATAACCTGGTCTCTCACAGTGGCTATCCCGCTGACAACCTTCTTCCGGCATAAGGTGGACAGCCTCGCCGGCAAGAGCTTCAGGGCCAATTTCTACAAGTGCGGTGACAAGCTCAGCAACCCGCACTTCGTTACATGGAACCCCGTGGGTACGGAAAAACCCGATTATCACAGGCCGGAATACTTCGGAATGATTAAATTTATATAATCACAGATCATCGCACTTTTTATGACAGAGGGAAATGCAGTAACAGGCCAGCCGTTTGGCCCCGCAACAGTAATC
>JAEYZD010000028.1 GCA_023430725.1 Bacteroidota bacterium
GGCACCTGGAAATCCCAGAGCATGTCATTGGTGCGGCGGCGGTAAAAATCCACAGTACCGTTGATCCTGCCTTCAAAGAAACCAAAGTCCAGACCTACGTTGATCTCTTCCTTCTTTTCCCACCTGAGATCAGGGTTCGGGTTACGGTTGGGTTCAACACCCTGGATCCATACTCCGTTCGAAAGGAACCTTGAGCCGTAGTTGAGACTGATAAGCGACATATAGGAGTTGCCGGGCGCTGTTCCGGTAATACCGAAACCGGCACGCAGCTTAAGGTCACTGATGAAGTTAATATCTGACATGAAAGCCTCGCGGCTGATACGCCATCCTGCAGATACTGCGGGGAAGGTACCCCACTTGTGATTGGCTCCGAATTTGGATGAGCCCTCATGCCTGAGACTGGCCATCAGAAGATACTTGTCATCAAAGTTGTAGCTTCCCCTTGCGAAGAATGCAATAAGGGTATTTTCGCTCTTGCTGCTGTTCATCGTGGCTTCGCCCCTGGTGAGTGCATCACCGCTCTGCATCCTGTTGTAGCTGTAGAAGTCCGTCGGGAAATCCCAGTTTGTCATGTAGAAACCTTCGAAGATATTGTTCTGGTAGCTGTAACCACCCATAAGGTTGACATTGCTCTTGCCAAAGGTGTGTGCATAGTCAGTTGTAAGCTCGAGAAGCTTGCTCTGGTTGGCACTGGTTCCCCTGGAGGCATAGCCGTTACGGCCGCTCTTCGTTGTGGAAACATGCTTCTTCGTCTGAGAGAATCCGCGGGTCTGATTATAGGTATTGTTCGACAAAAGGAGGTTGATGTTCCACCTCTTGACGGGGGTAAGAGTAACCTTGCCGTTCATCTGGATCTCCCTCTCATTGTTCTGACCGTCTGATTCCATGATGTAAGCCACCGGGTTGTCATAGAAATAGGTGTTGCGCTCCTGCCATACGCCGTTCTCATCATAAATTGCGTCTGTCGGGTTGCGTATGATGGCCTGCCTGTAAACATAGCTGTTGAAGCTGTAACCGTCACCGCCGGTCCAGTAGTTACGGTCACGGATGATTGAATTGAAGCTCATCTTGAGCATTCCGTCCAGGGCTGTGTGGTTGATACCGATACGGCCCGAAGCCTGCTTGTTGTCTGACCTTATGAAAAGACCTTCCCAGTAACGGTAGTTGACAGAAGCCGTGTAGTTCGAGTTGGTGTTTCCGCCCTTCATTGTGAGGTTATGGTTCATGCTGACCGGTGTGCGGGTGATCTCATCAACCCAGTCAGTAGAGCTGCCAAGATCCACAAATCCCGGAACGTCAGCCATATGCTCCCTGTACTGCTCAGCATTGAGGAAGGGCATCTTCCTGGCAATTGTCTGAACTGTAGCGTAGGCATTGTATTCAACAGTCGGCTTGATATCCTGACCGACACCCTTGGTTGTGATGATTATCACACCGTTGGTGCCTCTTGTACCGTAAATTGCTGCGGCAGAACCGTCCTTGAGGACGTCAATTGATTCAATGTCCTCAGGAGCTACCGTGGAAAGACTGCCCGGAACACCGTCAATAAGAATCAGCGGCTCGGTACTTGCCGAAAGTGTTGTTATACCACGAAGCATGATCTGTGCATTCGAGGTCGGGTCTCCCGAAGGGTTCGAAATTGTAAGACCTGCCACCTTGCCCTGGATAAGCTGTGCGGCATCCTTGACAGCACCCTTGACAAAAGCATCAGCCTTTACACTGGAGATAGAGCTGGTCACATCGCCCTTCTTCTGGACACCGTAACCAACAACAACTATCTCTTCCATGCCAAGCATGTCATACTGGAGAACAACCTCCACACTTGACTTGCCCTGTACATTCACATCCTGGGTCTTCATACCTACATATGAAACCTGGATAACATTCTCACCCTGGGCGAGAGTAAGGACAAAACGTCCGTCAACATCAGTGGCCGCACCCTTCGTGGTGTTCAGCACCCTGATTGCTGCTCCCGGAACCGTTTCACCGGCCGGATCCTTAACAACACCGCTAAGCTGCCTGGTCTGCGCATGCAGACTGATGGCCAGGAACAGCACCAGCAGTGACATCAGCGATCTCCTCAGATGAATGCCTGCTCCTTTGCGGGCACACATCACCTGTTTTGAATTGCATTCTCTTTTCATAAAGGATAGTTCATTCCGTTAAAAAACCTGGTTAGTAATTAATTGATTTATCTGATTTAGTGTGCATTTTACACTTTATGGAGCACTACTCAAAGGCGTGAAAATGAAAATTGGATTGTCTGCCCCGAAGCTTCCCCGTTAAATGTAAAAATTACACTTCTTCATAGCTTGTGCAAGTTAATCGTTTTTCAATACAGGATATATGTTCTAAAACATACCTGCAAACGATTTAAATCATCCCCTGACCTATTACTACTCAATGATTACCTCATGGATGCCGGATGAAAACTCACTGTTCAGCCGGACGTTGATCCTGATGCCCGAAGCTGTCACAGGGCTTATCTCAGCTATGTTCCATGCGTCTTTTGTAACAGTAAGAGGGGAGGCAGTTGCAACCTTCTTCCAGCTCCCTCCGCTCAGGTATTCAACCGTCCATTCGTCAGGAACACGGCAACCGCCAAAGGGGCCGTCATCAAACCAGTATATCTTCACCCTGGAGACCTTCTCAGGCTTCTCAAAAGCGAAACTGACCCACTCCCAACCGTTGTTTTTGGGCCACCAGTGGTAGTATGGCCATGTGTGGTCATTGGAATTGGAAGGCTCGAGCTGGTCATTGATTGCCGAGAGAGCCCTGTTAGGCGAGCTGGCAGTCACCTTGCTGGTATATGCAACAGTCGGTGCAGGTGTTGGCCTTGCGCTTGTCTCCCTGAAGGGCAGCCATACTTTCATCTCCCCTGCTCCGCGATTGTTCCAGAGATGATAAGGGATCAGCATCAGTTCACCGTATTCGCCAAGCGAAATTGATCCGTCAAGGTTCCTGGCTGCCTCCCTGGCCCTGGTCTTTATTACCTGGGTTCCGTTGAGCATATCCCCCCTGAATTCAGTGCTGAACTCCGGGTTTTCATCCACAACCAGCCCGAGGATATGCCCTCCGGCATTATCAGGCCACTCGGCACAGAACATCAGCGGGCCTCTCTGAACGGCATACTTGCCTTCATCATCCTTCACTCTTTCGTCAGCCAGTACGGTCCTTACCGGCATGGGCAGTTCCAGTTCAATCCTGTCACCGGCCTTCCAATTTCTGGTAATTACGGCATAACCGTTATCTATCTGAGCTTCTGTGTTTATACCGTTGACAACAATGATAAAGTTCTCATCTGACTGACCTGCAAAATTGTAAAGCCCGCCGGGGATTGCCTCGTTGCGCGCCCAGCCCGGAATACGGATCCGAACGGTGAATTTCCCTGCCTTCTCAGGATCTACTGTCATGTTGACCTTCCCTTCCCAGGGGTAGTTTGTCTCCTGCGTGACCTTCACCCTGTGATTCCCAAAAGTGATGTCAGCATTATTCGATGCAAACAAATTGACATACAGATCCTTGTCAGTAACAGAATATATATATCCCGGTATTGCAGGAATAAACCGGCATACATTCGAAGGGCAGCAGGCGCAGCCGAACCAGGCCGAACGCTCATGCTGGCCGCTCGACTCCAGCGGGTTGGGATAGAAGAATCTGTCACCGGCCAGGTTGACTCCTGACAGGGCACCGTTGTAAAGTGTCTTCTCAAGCACGTCAAAGTATTTCCCTTCCCCGTGCATCGAGAAAAGTCTGTGGTTGAAGAAAATGTTGCCGATTGAGGCACATGTCTCGCAGTAGGCTGACATGTTGGGCAGGTGGTACGGCTCTGCAAACCCTTCGTTTCCGCCCGATGCACCAATGCCCCCGGTGATGTACATCTTCCTGTATACCAGGTCTTCCCAGATCTTCGTAATTGCATTCACATAGGCCTCGTCACCAAGAATTGATGCCACATCGGCCATGCCGGAATACATATAGGTTGCCCTGACTGAATGGCCCACAGCTTCTGTCTGATCAACCACCTTCTTGTGGCTCTGTGAGTACTCCTCACCGTCTTCGCGGGCGCCGCGCGCATCGAGGAAGAATTTTGCAAGGTCAAGGTACTTTTTCTCTCCGGTCTCCCTGTAGAGCTTGACCAGTCCCATCTCTATCACCTGGTGCCCCGGGTAGCTGACGAATGCATCCCATCCGAAATCCTTGTCAACGAGGTCGGCCGATTTCAGGGAGATATCCAGCAGTTCCCTCTTGCCGGTGGCCTGGTAGTGTGCCACGGCTGCTTCATACATGTGTCCCAGGTTGTAGAGCTCATGACTGAGTATATTAGTCTTCTCCCATCTTTCACCCTCTGCCCAGTCATGAAGCTTACCGTAACCCATTTCTGCAATTGTACGGTTTGTATAGAGGTATCCGTCATCCTCCTGCGCGAGACCTATCTTATGTATTAAGGTATCAAGATAAGCCTCCAGCTCAGGATCAGGATAGGTCTGAAGAGAATAGCTTGCCCCCTCGATGATCTTGGTTACGTCTGAGTCATCAAACGGATAAATCGTCTGGAACTTCCCGGTATCAAGACCGCCGGCTATCTCGAAGTTTTTTATCCGGCCGGTGGATTCGCAGTATCCGAACGCGATGGGTATTGTCACCTCGTGATTCTTTAGTATACGTGGAGCCCAGAAGTTGTCAGTCATCTTGACCGAAGTAAAAGGCACCGGCCTGATCGGATAGTTGCCGTCCTCTTTGCTGCCGGTGCACGATGATGCCATGGCTATCACCGCCGCAGCCGCCAGAATTGTGATTCTTCCCGTTAATTTCATATTATAGTTTTATTTCGATTTCATCCATACTGTCATCTCTCCCCGGCCCCTGTTGGCCCAGGAGTAATAAGGCACTGCCTTTGCATACTTAACGGTACCCGAAGGACCGGTAACTGAGAATTTCAGGGTGCCGACACCTTCCAGCAATCCTTTCTCGAAAGTAAACTGCGGCCTGACTGAAGGGTCCACCGTAACCTCCCTCACCGGGCCGTTATCGGTCTCCTCCAGGCAATAGACAACCGGGCCCATCCCGAGTGCCACCCTGCCGCTGTCAGCCGTCACCTCATCCCGTGCCTTGATAAACCTGGGTTCCATCGGGAGGGATATCTCAACAACGTCGCCACTCTTCCACTCCCTTTCAAGAAGGGCAAATCCGTTCACGATCAGGGCCTTAACCTTCTTTCCGTTGATGCGTATCGCAACTTTTCCGGATGCCGGAGTGACATACCTGTAGAGGTTTCCCGTAAAAGGGGCGCTGCCGGTCCATGCCGGGATCCTGATTCCGAAAACGAAGCTGCTCTTCTCTGTGGCAGGGTTGACTGTAACCCTGACATCGCCATCCCAGGGGTAATCAGTCTCAAGGCTTACCTCAGTCTCACCGGCCGGTGTCCTGAGCTTGGCCGCCGAACCGATGAACAGGTTCAGGTTTATCCCCGCGGCTGTCTCTGACCATATATACTGTTTCATTGCCGGCATGAATCGAGCCACGTTGCCGGGGCAGCATGAGCAGTCGAACCATCCGGCGCGCTCGAAGCGTCCGTCAGACTCAAGTGGATTGGGATAATAGAAGCTGCAGCCGTCCTGTCCGATGCCCGAGATCAGCCCGTTGTAAAGGGTTCGTTCGAGCACGTCGAGATATTTTGCTTCGCCTGTGGCGAGATAGAGCCTGTGATTCCAGAAAACATTTGCAACAGAGGCGCAGGTCTCGGTGTAGGCGGTCATATTGGGCAGCTCATACGGTTCGCCGAAGGCTTCGCCATGCTCCAATGAGCCTATGCCACCCGTGATATATATCTTCCGTCCGGTAACGTCATTCCATATTTTCTTCGATGCCTCAAGATAGCTGTTTTCTCCGGTGACCCTTGAGAGATCTGCCATTGCGGTATACATGTATGCTCCCCGGACGGCATGACCCACTGCCTCATTCTGTTCCAGCACCGGGAGATGCATCTGCAGGTAGACTGAGTCATTGTAAACCTCAAACCGGGAGCCGGCGGGATGCCTCAGATACTCTTCCTGTTTCCCCCGAACATCTATAAAGAACCGTGCCAGCTCAAGCCACTGGCTGTTGCCTGTCAGCTCATAGAGTTTTATAAGGCCTATCTCTATCTCCTGGTGCCCGGGTGCGACCTCGCGCAGTCCCCACCCAAACTCAGAGGCTATCAGTTCCGCGTTTTTCAGGGCCACATTAAGGAAAATGTTGGATCCGTTAGCCAGATAATGCGCTACGGCAGCTTCATACATATGCCCCACATTATAGAGCTCGTGGCTGACCCGCTCATCAATCCATCGCTCCCTGCCAGACCCCGGCGCCATGTTCACAGGATCAATCGTGCGGGTAGTATAGAGATATCCGTCATCCTCCTGGGCCGCAGCTATAAGCATCACCAGGCTGTCAACATAGTGGCGGAGCTCAGGGTCCGGCGTCCCGAGAAGTGACCAGCACGCCCCCTCAATGATTTTGAACACATCAGAGTCATTGTACCGCTCACCGGTGTGTTTTCCCTTCTTCAATCCTCCCGCAACGGCGAAATTGTCAATGCGGCCGGTCTCTTCGCATTTACCGAAGACATATGGGATGGTGATTGTCCGGTTCCTTTCGATGAGAGGATTCCAGAAGCTGTCATTTACTGTGACTGCCTGCAAGGGAGGGGTCTCCAGCCAGCCCGACTGTTCCTTCACCGGCCCGGTGGTGCCGCTGCCGCATGATGATAACATTAATGTCAGGGCGCAGACAAGCAATGCCGGCATTATTGCTGCCGGGGTTTTCCTTATCAGGGACTTCATCAGCCTTTTACCTCTTTCCTGATTATCTTGAGCCTCTTCATGACGTCATTGGCACCGCGGCCAAAGTAGTCGTGCAGTAACCGGTACTCAGCGAACAGCCTGTCATATACAGCTGCATTCTCCTTTAACGGTTTGTAAGTCTGGGCTTTTACCTTGGCCATTACAGTGGCTGCTTCCATAATTGTGTCAAATCCGCCTGCTGCCTTCCCCGCAGCCACAGCACCGAACATTGCCGAACCAAGTGCAGGAGCCTGCGGCGAGCCTGAAATCTTTATTTCCCTGTTTATTACATCAGCATAGATCTGCATCACGAAGGGATTCTTCTCGGCGATACCGCCGGCGGCGTAGAACTCCCTTACGGGGACGCCATTCTCCTCGAATGTCTCGATTATCATCCTGGTGCCGAATGCTGTCGCCTCGATCAGTGCCCGGTAGATCTCCTCCGGCTTCGTAACGAGACTCATCCCTGCTATCATTCCTGTGAGGTCGACGTCAACAAGCACCGACCTGTTTCCGTTCCACCAGTCGAGGGCCACCAGTCCGCTCTCTCCCGGTTTCAGCCTTGCAGCCTTCTCTGTCAGAAGAGTATGAAGGTCAATGCCGGCTGTATCGGCCTCTGCCCTGTAATCAGCAGGAGTGCAGTTCTCTACAAACCACTGGAAATGATCCCCCACACAGCTCTGCCCTGCTTCGTAACCAAAGAAACCTTCTATAATTCCGTCCTCAACGACACCGCACATGCCCTGTACTTCCTTTTCAGTATCGCCAAGCAGCATATGGCATGTTGAGGTGCCTATGATTGCAAGCATCTTACCGGGAGTGGTTATTCCAACTGCAGGAATGGAGACATGCGCGTCAACATTTGCAACCGCCACGGCGGTGCCTTCCTTCAAACCGGTCAGTTTAGCAGCTGAGGCAGTGATGGCTCCTGCCCTGGTGCCTACAGGAAGAAGTGTGCGCGACAGTTTTTCATCAACAAGCTTTTCCATTTTTGGATGGAGTGCCCTGAAGAATTCATTAGAGGGATAGCCTTCATGCTTGTGCCAGATTGCCTTGTACCCTGCCGTGCAGGTATTGCGTGTTTCGATGCCGGTGAGCTGCCATACAACCCAGTCTGCTGCCTCAAGGAAACGGTCAGCAGCATCATATACTTCCGGATCTTCATTTACGGTCTGCCATATTTTCGGAATCATCCATTCCGAGGAGATCTTGCCCCCGTAGCGCTTGAGGAACTTTTCGCCCCGCTCTTCAGCGATTGCATTGAGCCTGTTGGCTTCATCCTGTGCTGCATGATGCTTCCAGAGCTTGATCCATGAGTTGGGCCTGCTTTTGAATTCATCCAGGAAGCAGAGCGGTGTGCCGTCAGCCTTCACAGGCAGCACAGTACATGCGGTGAAGTCAATCCCCACTCCCGCAACCTGGTCGGGTGTCACCATCGCCATCTTCATCACCTGCGGGATTGTAACGCTGAAAACATCCAGGTAATCCTGCGGGTGCTGCAAAGCCCAGTCAACCCCCAGAGGTGTCCCGTCAGGGAGCTTCTCATCCATCACACCGTGCCTGTATTCATGAACGGCAACTGCCACCTCCTCGCCTGTAGTGGTGTCTACCAGCACTGCTCTTCCCGAAAGGGTTCCGAAATCAACTCCAATAGTATATTTATGCATATCTCCTGTTATTTTATTTTTTCTTCTGACCGTAATAGGCATTGTTGCCGTGCTTGCGCAGGTAATGCCTGTCAAGCAGATGCCTGTCTATCTCCTTCGTCTCAGCCAGGCTCGCTGACAGCAGTGCCATCCGAGCCACCTCTTCCAGTATCACCGCATTGTGGACAGCTCCGGCAGCGGTGGCTCCCCATGCAAACGGACCGTGCGAGGCCACCAGAACAGCCGGCATGGTCATAGGATCCCTCCCCTCAAGAATCTCGGCTATGACAAGACCTGTATTGTACTCATAATCATTCTCCGTCTCCTCCCTTGTAAGTTTCCTTGTGACGGGAACCGGACCGTAAAAATAGTCTGCATGGGTGGTACCCAGGCAGGGAATCGGCCTGCAGGCCTGCGCCCATGAGGTGGCATGGGTGGAGTGCGTGTGAACAACCCCTCCGATTGCAGGAAATGCCTTATACAGAGCCCGGTGGGTGGGGGCATCGGTGGAGGGATTGAGAGTCCCCTCAACCACATGTCCGTCAAGGTCTGTCACAACCATGTCACCGGAGGTCATCTCATCGTATGCCACTCCTGAGGGCTTTATGACCATCAGTCCTGACGCCCGGTCAATACCGCTCACATTGCCCCAGGTCATGATTATAAGGCCATGCCTGACAAGATCGAGATTGGCTTTGAAAACGTCTTCCTTTAGCTGTTCAAGCATAATCGTTACGGTTTATTCTGTGCATGCCGGACAGGTAAGCAGTCTCAGCTGACAGTAAGGTTAAAGAAGAAGCCGTTCCTGGCAAGCTCCTTGTATTTCTCAAGGTTGAACCTGTAGTACCAGGCACCCTTCTTCGAGGTCTCCCTCTCCTTCTCATCCTGCTTGTCAAGCAGTTCCATGGAAAGTATCTTCTTCCTGAAGTTCCGCTTGTCAACCTGCCTGAGGTAAATGGCTTCGTAGAGATTCTGCAACTGAACAAGCGTAAACTTCTCCGGAAGAAGTTCAAAACCTACCGGATAGACTTTCACCCGTGCAACCAGTTCCTGGAGTGCCTTGTCAACCATGGCCCTGTGGTCAAAGATCAAATCAGGAAGGTTTGATATTGAGCGCCAGTGTGCTCCGTTGCTTCTTCTGATCTCAGTATCGAGTTCGTGAATCCCGATGAGTGCAAAATATGCCGTGGAGATAACCCTGGCACCTGGGTCGCGGCTTACATCGCCGTAGGTATACAGCTGTTCCATATAGAGGTCCCCGAGTCCTGTCAGCGTGCAAAGCACACGTACGGCAGCATCGTCGAGGCTTTCATTCTCCTGGACAAATCCACCGGCAAGCGACCACTGACCGAGGGCAGGCTCAAAGCTTCTCTTGATAAGGAGAAGCTTGAGCTCCTTCTCGGCAATGTCATAACCGAAGATTATGCAGTCAACTGCAAGATAGTGCTTCGGATACTTTGAATAGATATGTGTCATAGACCCTTATTCAGCGTGTAGTACAGGTCATTCCACCTCAGCTCCTTCCTGAATTGTCCGATTTCACAGTTTTCATCTATCAATACATACTCCGTTCCCGTCATCTCTGCAAAATCAGCCATATGTTCGGCTGTGAGAGCCTGGCTGAAGCTGGTGTGGTGTGCACCACCGGCATAGATCCATGCAGCTGCGGCTGTCTTGAGATCCGGATAGGGCTTCCAGAGTACGCTTGCCACGGGAAGCTTCGGCATGGCCGGACACTCAACAACTTTCATGGTAGTTACTATAAGCCTGAAAC
>JAEYZD010000075.1 GCA_023430725.1 Bacteroidota bacterium
TGTTCAACATGTTTGTCCTGGGCGGATTCATGAAGGTCAAGCCTATCCTACAGACGGAATATGTGATCAAGGGTCTGAAGAAATCCCTTCCCGAGCGGTATCACAGCCTAATCCCCATGAACGAGGATGCAATCAAGCGGGGCATGGAGCTGATCAGAAAGGTGTGAGGTCAGTCTTCAGTCAGTCTGAAATCTGAATACATTGGATACTGGCCGTAGGCCATAAAGAATTGTAGAACAGCGGGTTAGAAAACAATAAATCCTCGTAGAGGATTGAGAATTGTACGAGCCAATCGTCCGGAAAACCGGGCGGGTGGGGTGGGGTGCCTCCCATCTACAATTCTTGATCCCCTACGGGGATTGTCCAATGTATCCAATTTACCGACATGACTACGGGGATTGTCCAATGTATCCAATTTTCTGATTCGACTGCCGACTGCCTACTCATAGAAATGCATCTCCCGGATGTACTTCCAGACGGGAGCGGGGACAAACCATGAGACATCCTTCCCATCGCGGATGGCGCTGCGGATGAAGGTGCCCGATATCTCCATCACCGGGGCATCAATCTCCTGAACTGAAGCCATGGCCAGTATCTCCTGTAACCTCTTGCTGCTGCGCCTCCCCGGATAGAGCCTGGGGTATACAACAATCGGATACTGCTTCACAAGTATCTCCGCATTCTTCCACTTGTGCAGCGTAGTGAGGTTGTCCTCGCCCATGATCAGCGTGAACCTGCGCGAGGGGTATTTCTCTGAAAGATATGCCAGTGTGTCAATCGTATATGATGGCCTGGGAAGTGTGAACTCCACATCCGAAACCCTGAACCTCGGATCATCGCCGATTGCCAGTTCAGTCATGTAAAACCTGTCGCGCTCTCCGAGAAGCGACTCCTTCACCTTCAGCGGGTTGTGCGGACTGACAATAAACCACACCTCCTTCAGCGATGAATATTCGGCAATGTAGTTGGCTATGGCCATGTGCCCGATATGCACCGGGTTGAATGATCCGAAAAAGAGTCCCGTCTCAGTCATCACTGTTCAATGAATTCAGTTACAATCCTCCTAATCTCATCACAGGCTGTCTCCAGGTTGTCATTGATTATGACCAGGTCAAACCTGTCAGCAAGAAGTAGCTCGGAAGCAGCCTTCTCAACCCTCATCTCAATCTTCTCCGGTGAGTCCGTGCCCCGCCTGACAAGCCTGTTGCGCAGCTCCTCCACCGAGGGAGGCATGACGAAGACCGAGAGAGCATCCTCTCCGAAAATATTCTTCAGGTTGATGCCACCCATCACGTCCACGTCAAACAGCGGGATCTTGCCTTCACCGTTTATTCTGTCCAGTTCCCTGTGCAGCGTACCGTAGTAGTGATCCTTATAAACCTCCTGCCACTCCACGAACTCACCCCGCCTGACTCTTTTCCTGAACTCAGCGGCAGTGATGAAGTAGTATTCGCGGCCGTCGACTTCATTGCCCCGCGGCTTCCGGCTGGTGGCAGATACAGAGAAGAGAAGCGGCAGTCCTGCCTTCAGCAGATGGTTCACAAGAGTGCTTTTTCCGGCGCCAGAGGGGGCGGATATTATAAGAACTTTCCGTTTGCCGTCAGCGATCATTGGATTACAATATATTGAGAGTCAGCTCTTTGATCTTTTCCAGCTCATCCTTCATCATCACAACAAGCTTCTGCATTGCTGCATCATTTGCCTTGGAGCCTATTGTATTGATCTCGCGACCCATCTCCTGCGAGATGAAGTTGAGCATCTTGCCGTGGTTGCCTTCGCCGTTCATCGTCTCCAGAAAATACTCACAGTGTTTCCTGAGGCGCACCTTTTCCTCGTTGATATCGAATTTTTCGAGGTAGAATATCAGTTCCTGCTCGAAACGGTTCCTGTCTACGTTCTCAGACCCCACAGCCTCATTGAGGGTGGTCATCAGCTTTTCGCGCATGCGTGCGACACGGTCGCCCTCCACTGACCCCAGATTTTCAAGGTAACCGAGGATTGCAGCAACCGATTTGTTAAGATCCTTCTCCATGGCCTTACCCTCTTCAAGCCGGTAGAGGTCGGTCATTGTGAGCGCCTCTTCAATAAGGCCTGATATCCTGTTCCACTCATCTTCAGACAGTTCGGGTTTCTCGGTACGGAGTGTCTCGGGCAGCCGCATCACTATTGCCAGCAGTCCTGCATCATCGGTGATGCCCAGCTCGCCGCTTATCTCCTTCATCTGGCTGAAGTAACTTTTGACCATGTTTTTATTGATCACAGGCGCCGACTCGCTGTCCATCGTATCGAAGTTGACTGTAAGATCAATTTTGCCTCTCTCCAGCCTCCTGATTATAATGTTACGGATATCCAGTTCCTTTTCCTTGCAGATCCATGGGAGCCGGGTGTTAATATCGGCCTGTTTGCCGTTGATTGATCTGATCTCAACGGTGATCTTTCTCTGAGGTGTCTCCAGCATGGCCTTGCCATAGCCGGTCATCGATCTTATCATCGGGTTGCGGTTATTAAAGGGTTAAAGATAGGTTTTTATTCGCAGTCACAGTGCCATAATCCGGCGGAGGCGGATCTTCTGAAAACCGTTAATGCTCCGCAATTGCGATTCTGTTCTCAGCCAAGGAGGTCAAGTTCCACGGTGAAGTGCCGCATGATGGGTGCTTCCCATTTGATAGCGAGGCCCCTTCTGATGCTGTCTCTCCTGTCCCAGACATTCTTCACTGCAGCAGCGACATAGTCCATGTGATTATCGGTATAGACCCTCCGGGGTATCGCAAGGCGAACCAGTTCCAGCCCCGGATCCCGGTTCTCGCGTGTGACCGGGTCACGGTCCGCCAGCAGGGTACCGATCTCTGTACCCCTGATGCCACCCTCGAGGTATATCTCCACAGCCAGCCGCTGTGCGGGGAATTCAGAGGACGGAATATGCGGGAAGAATCTGCCGGCATCGATGAATACGGCATGGCCGCCGATGGGCATCTGAACAGGTATGCCTGCTGCGTTTATCTGCTCACCGAGGCGTGCAACCTGGCCTATGCGTGCACCCAGGTACTCGAATTCCGTTCCCTCATAGAGGCCCTGTGCCAGTGCGTTCATGTCGCGGCCCGACATGCCCCCGTAAGTGATGTAACCCTCGAACATGATGTTGAATGTAGATGCTTTTCTGAAGAGCTCAGGGTCCTTCATCCCGATGAAGCCGCCCATGTTGACGATTGCATCCTTCTTGGAGCTCATTGTCATTGCATCAGCGTATGAGAACATCTCGCGGGTTATCTCCCTGATGCTCTTATCGGCGTATCCTGTCTCCCGTGTTTTAATGAACCAGGCATTTTCTGCAAAGCGGGCGGAGTCAATTACAACCAGAGCGCCGTACCTGTCGGCCAGTTCCCTGACGCCTTTAAGGTTTGCCATGCTCACCGGCTGACCTCCCGAGGTGTTGTTCGTGACTGTCATTACAATGCATCCCAGCTTTTCCCGGGGCGTATCCTTCAGCACCTGCTCGAGCATATCCAGATCGGCATTCCCCTTGAAGGGATCGATGACATGTATGTCCCTGGCGTATGATACTGTGCAGTCGACAGCCTTCGCCTTGCGGAATTCTATATGTCCCTTTGTTGTGTCAAAGTGGGCGTTGCCAGGGATAATGTCACCCTCTTTTATGAGCACCGAGAAGAGGACGTTCTCCGCTGCGCGACCCTGGTGTGTCGGCAGGAAATATTCAAAGCCGGTGATATCCCTGATGGCATCCTTGAGTCTGTAGTATGATGATGCCCCGGCATAGCTCTCGTCGCCGGTCATGATGGCGCCCCACTGCAGGTCGCTCATGGCCCCGGTACCGGAGTCGGTCAGCAGGTCAATGAATACCTGTTCCGACCTGAGGTTGAACATGTTGTACGAGGCATTTCTCATCCACTCCTCCCGCTGCTGGCGGGTGCTCTGGCGGATAGTCTCGATTGTCTTTATCTTGTATGGTTCACAATAAGGTAACATAGGATTTGCGATTTGGGATTTGCGATTTTCGATTTGGTGATATAAATGTTGTTTTGATGCGCGTAGCGCATAAAGAATTGTATTATCAGGGCATCCGGGAACAAAAGGGTGGGTGGGCGGGACCTGCTGTTACAATTCTTTTTGGTCTACGACCAATATCCAATGGATGTTAACCGTCTGCAACCAGATGCCACTACTGCTTCAACGACTGCCGACTGCTGACTGACGACTGCCGACTTCCTGCTCAAGTCCACAATTAAGATTATTTAACAAAAATGGGCAGTCTGTTGCGCTGAAGCAGGCAACCATGGCGCTTAGAACGCGTCCCTGTTCTTGATGTTACGGAATATCAGCTTCCTGTTCATGACCTTTGAATGGCGGGAATTCATGGGAAACGGCTATTTTTGCAAATATAACTATTTTACGTTTG
>JAEYZD010000121.1 GCA_023430725.1 Bacteroidota bacterium
ATGGCCACAATCTTGGTTTTATCCTTATCGGTCCGGATTGTTTTCTGCCGGTTGTATGCAATCTTGCCATCACTAATGTTTGAATATCTCAATCGGCAGAGGTCTGCCATATTGATGCCATTACAGAGGTAACTGAAGATCCATATATCTCTGCACATTCTCTGAGTTTCGGATGCCGGTGTATATTCTAATATCGTCTTAATCTGGGCAAGAGTGAGGGCCATCTTCCGGCCTTGCTCGGAGGGAATCTCATACTTTTCTTCACTACTCTTGCCGAATGGATATTGTGTCTGAGATATGATCCCGTGCCTCTTGCCCTCATTCAGAATTGCCCGGAGTGCCCTCATGTACATTGATATACTTGTGTAGCTCTTGCCATCTTCCAAGAGATGTGCCTCGTACCTCTTCAGAAATGATACTGTTATATCAGCAAATTTCAGATCCCTCTTTGCGAAATCAGCAATACTATCCTTTGAATATTTGTACCATTCAGCCGTTCCATATTGGCCGGTACTCTTCAATAATGCCTCCCTATTCTCAAAGGCAGAGAATATACTATCCTTAGTGCCACGGCTTAATCTTGTTTTCAGCTCATCCAGAGAAAAGCCTTCGCCCTTCACCATGAGTTTAATCTGCTCTTTTATCTTCTCAAATCCGGCCAGGATCAGCTCTCTATTCTCTTTTAATTCTTTCGTCCTGGTGGTTGGCATCTTCGCCCAATCCTCTTTAGTCATTTTGATGCCGGAGGGATAATAAGTCTGTTTGCCATTGAATGTGATGCGGTATCTTACAGGATACTCTTCATCTTCTCTGAATCCTCTCGTATCATGTACGGTGGTTGCTGAGATCTTATCTAAAGTAAAATTTTCCATTCCCTTGCCGTGTTATTGTACATAGATTATGCATACAAATATGAGCAATAAAAGTCACATTAGGCAAATAAGAGCAAAGATATTATTAACACAATTAATTGAATCACTATATTTTAGTGAAATGAGGCAAAAATGGGAATGTGACGATTATGGCTCTTTTATGTCTGGGGGGCAAGGGGCCCCGGGTTCAAATCCCGGCATCCCGACTGAGCAAAAAGCTCCTTCGCCAGTTGGCGAAGGAGTTTTTGTTTGTTAGGATCGACGATTAAGCTTGCTTATGAGGAGAACTTAAGAAACAAAAAAACATGTCAGACGAAGGCTGACATGAGCTTTTTGCTCAGGATGGTCCCCCAAAAGGGATCACGATCCCGACACGCCAGTGGCGGGAGAGTAATCCCGGCCAATGACGCTGTTTTTTTCTGCTCTTGTCACCCACCCCACCGGGATCGCGCGATCCGCCAGCCGGCGGAGAGGGCAATCCCGGCCTCTAGAAAGATTTTTTGCCGGATCCTCCCAATTTCCTAAATTTGCAGAAATGAAAAAACTTCTCCTGGTCATCCTCGCAGTCATCATTCTTGCGTCATGCAACAAGGCCGTCTGCCCGGCATACAGCGATTCAGCTAATGATCTGAAGAATACCCTCTTTCAGAAAGGAAACGTCAGGGCCGACGGCATCAACAGGGTCTACCGCGACAGCTATCAGAAAAAGCTGAGATAACACTACCCCAGCTCTCCACCTGATAAAACCTGATCAAAGGATAAATTACTGCCTTATCACATAAATTCCGAAATAAGGCTGACAGGAAAACTGTCCGCATCAGCCCGCCGGCAGTACAGGCTGCCGCCTGTTCCGGCAGATCAACTCACCTTGCCGGTGTCAGTACCAGCTCTGAACCAGAACTTTCCTGTCATTCTGATATTCACTCACCCGGTAGAAAACTGAAGAATCATTCTCAATCTGGTACATCCAGTAGCCATAGACTCCCGGAGTGACATACTTCCTTCGCAGGTACAGCCTGTCTCCTTCCCTGAAGTCACAATCCCTGCTGTACGCTGATATCTTGCCAAAAGTGGAGTCAAGCGATGTCTTGATCCATATCAGATGAGGATCACCAAACCTTGCCGGGGCAGTATGACGGAAATCCTGGTAGTCGCCGATGTACATGCGTGTAACATAAAGCTGGTCCTCCTCCGGCTCGGTAGCAGTTTTGGTGGCCGTACTGCAGGAGGCAACGATGATAAGCAAAGCCGGTAACAGAAATCTTTTCAATCTCATGATCTCTTGATTTGTTTGTTACTTCTCAGTGATAATCCCCTCCGGGAGATCATTACAAAATCAGTTATACTGTATAGAATATATATTTGTAGTCGAAACCGTGCTCATTCAGCCACCAGCGCAATGCCTTGGCAATCTTCCGGCGTCTCAGGAGTACCTTCCCGGTCGCATCCGATGAAATCTGATAGTACGTCTTCATCTCGTTTTGTATTTGATTTTCATGTCAAATTTACAAAGCCAGGCAATCGGTTCCAAATCGCAAACGCGCAATTAATGTACATTTTGGAGCATATGACAACCTTTCGTCAATCCGCTGAAGCGATTCACTTACCGGATAGGGCAACTCACGTCCTTAAACGGGACGACTGTCAAAACCGGTTGAGTTTTGACAAAGGCCGAATTAAAAGTGACTGAATTTTTAGATTTCCTGCCTGCTCCCATTGAGAGAGGTCAGAGTCTGAGCCTAAAAGAGTACAAGGGCATCCCTTATAACCTTCGAAGAATCGTCCGTGGCATACAGTTTCAGGCCTACCTCAGGAATTGAATCCTGCAGAATGTCAGTGAAGGGATTGAAGGAATCCCGGAGATCACCTGAAAGCTTCATGTCATCAAACTCCTCCAGGGGTATGTAGATATGCACCATAAGCCGGTAATCGGGATTGTTTATCCTGGTCAGGGTCTTTACAATCTTGCTTATCCAGAGTGTGGAGGATGTATTGAAGTACTCGATATTCAGCCTCAGGTTCGTCACCGGCTGTGGCTGGATGACATAATTGCCCACCCAGTTGAGCACCGGCTCGTATATCCTTGTTGCATTCTCAGGCAGTGACCTGCCTTTGAGTGATATCTCGCCAAGGCTGTACCTGAGCTCTATCTGCGGCGTCTTTGAAGTCTTTTCGACGATTAAGTCCGTTAGTTTTTCCATTATGAAAGTTCTTCCCGATCTAAAACCTAATTACCTGAAGCTAATAACTATTCACCAAAATTAGAGTAAACGGGCGTAAGTACACAATCCTTAATCAAAAACTAAAGCACGATTATCAACTTATACGACCGTTCGTCACAGGAAGCGTGAAATTATCAGGGCACACATCCCGAAAAGATGTACTGAGGTTCCGGCAGCGCCTTCAGTCAGGCTGAAAGTCACATGTTCGGAAAGTCATCCGCGTAGTCCTTCATTGAACGCCTGATGACCTCCCTTGCCTCATCAGTGTCATACAGGTCAGCAATTATCACCCTGCGCTTTTCCCCCGGCAGGTCCTTATATGTAAGAAAGTAGTGCTTCAGCCTTTCGATTGCAATTGCCGGACAGTCCCTGATGTCAGCATATTCACCGTAGACCGCATCGTTATAGAGCACTGCTATGATCTTGTCATCAGCCTCGTTGCCGTCTATCATCCTGAATCCGCCAATGGGTCTGGCCTGGACAAGGATGTCGCCGTGCGTAATGTCCTTTTCGGTCAGAATGCATATATCCATGGCATCACCGTCACCCCTGATTCCCTTGAGCCCTGTCATCTCCATGGTTCTTGCGGCAACAGCAGTGCCTGTCAGGGTCCTGGGGATGAAACCGTAAAGTGCCGGCACAACGTTGGAATAACGCTGAGGCCTGTCAAGCCTGAGGTAACCCGAGATCTTATCCATCTCATACTTGACAGTATCTGTAGGAACCATCTCTACATATGTCATTACAATATCCGGCGCGTTTATGCCAATATCTATCCCGTGCCACGGATGTGACCGGAAGCGGCAGCATTCGGCATCTTTTGTCTTCTTCATTATATTATCAGGTTAAGGGTGGGTTTCAGGTCAATCAATTCCGAGGTAGGTTCCAATGAGTTCCCTTTCAGTGTCGTTCAGCAGTGGCAGGCTGGGCAGCCTGAAGAGGTCAGACGAGGGTGCGCCCGTTACATTGCGTTCTGAGGTCCTGATGAAGCGGTAGCCGTGACGCATGGCAGAGGCAATTATGTCCGCATCGCCGGCCCCGTCACCGTAAGGGAGGGCAAGGGCTTCAACGGTTCCGTGTATATGACGGTCTATAAGGATTTTTGACCCTCCAAGCTCCTCATCGAGATATGCCTGGAAAGACTCGCCGCCACCGAAAGCCGCCTTCATTGTCATCAGATACTGATGGGACATTGTATGTGAACCGAAGGAGAAAGGTCTTGTTCCACCGTCCCATGAATAACTGCTCATCATAGTAACCTCATCCCAGTCAAGAAAGGAGTCAGCTCCAATCTTTGAGGCCCAGAGAAAGAATGTGGCTTTCATCCTGTACTCCCTGAGCAACGGCATTGCCTCTGTATACCATGAGTGATCTCCGTCATCAAAGGTAATCACCGCAGCATGCGTTGTCAGCTGCTCACTTCCTGAGACAATGGCTTCCAGCTCTTTGAAGTCAATGACCCTTATTCTGTTCTGCTTCAGATAAACGAGATCCTTCCTGAAATCCGCAGCACTGCGTTCATAGAGGTTCCCGGCCTCTCCAGAACTAATCCTGTGATACATCAGAATCACAACTCTTGGATTTTCAACCGGCTCAGGAACAGGAGTTTCAGAACATCCTGTCGCCAGCGCTGCTATTAAAAACATGACCGATAGTATTCTTTGCATCAATGAATTTTATCTCTGTTATTTGTTTCAAATCATGCCTGAAGAAATGTCGCAAGCCTTTCATTCAAACGGCAAAGAAGGCATTTTCGTGCCTGCTGCCGGCACTATCCCCTTCCTGCTGCCAGGCGTTTCATCCCCTCGATCTCATCACGAAGGCGTGCTGCCTCAATGAAATCAAGCGCAGAGGCAGCCTTCTCCATCGCCTTGCGCGACTTCTCAATGGCTTTCTCCAGCTGCTCCTTCGACATGTATCTTACCACCGGGTCAGCCGCAATATCAGTCTTTTCCGGGCCGGTGTATGCTTTCACCGTCACCCCCTTGCGGCTCAGCCCCTGCAGCATTGTTCCTCCCTTCTTGAATATCTGACGGGGCGTGATACCCATACGGGTGTTGTATTCCATCTGTTTTGCGCGCCGCCTGTTGGTCTCGTCAATTGTCTCCTTCATTGCGCCGGTGATCCTGTCGGCATACATCACAACCAGTCCGTTGATGTTTCTTGCAGCCCTGCCTGCTGTCTGCGTCAGTGCCCGGCCTGAACGGAGGAAACCCTCCTTGTCTGCATCCAGGATAGCCACAAGTGACACCTCCGGAAGATCCAGACCCTCCCGCAGAAGGTTTACACCCACAAGCACGTCAAACTCGCCGGAGCGCAGTGCCTCAAGGATTTCCACCCTCTCTATCGTTTCCACATCGGAATGGATATACCGGCATTTTATGTCAAACCGCCCCAGATAGGTATTGAGCTCCTCAGCCATTCTCTTTGTCATGGTCGTCACGAGCACCCTCTCCCCTGCGGCTGAGCGCTTTCTGATCTCCTCCATCAGGTCATCCACCTGGTTGCGGCTTGGCCTGACCTCAACCGGCGGATCCAGCAGTCCTGTGGGGCGTATGACCTGATCAACGAAGACTCCCTCACTCTTCTCCATCTCATAGTCGGCCGGCGTGGCACTCATATATACAGTCTGGCCTGTGAGGGCCTCGAACTCCTCAAGCCGCAGAGGCCTGTTGTCCAGCGCTGCAGGAAGACGGAAGCCATATTCAACCAGATTCTGTTTCCTTGAATGGTCGCCACCGTACATGGCCTTTATCTGCGGCACAGTCGCATGACTCTCATCAATGACAGTGATGAAGTCCTTCGGGAAACAGTCCACGAGGCAGAAGGGCCTCGTACCCGGTGCACGGCCGTCAAAGTACCTGGAGTAGTTCTCAATCCCGCTGCAGTAGCCAAGCTCCTTGATCATCTCCAGGTCATACTGAACCCTCTGTTCAATACGCTTGGCCTCCTCAGGCCGCCCGGTGTCACGGAAGTGTCTGGCCTGCAGAACCATATCATCCTGAATGAGGCCTACGGCGGTATTTATCCTTTCCCGCGTCGTCACGAAGAGGTTGGCAGGATAGATCACATATTCATCAAGACTCTCGCGGTGGCTTCCGCTGAGCGGGTCGAATGTGGAGACCTCGTCTATCTCGTCACCGAAGAAGACGATCCTGATTGCCAGGTCAGCATACGCCGGGTACACATCCACAGTATCTCCCCGCACCCGGAAGGTGCCGTTTGTGAATTCAACCTCATTGCGGGAGTAGAGGCTGTCAACAAGCTTGCGCAGAAGATGTGTGCGGGTGATCTTCGCGCCCTTTATGACATGTACCGTGTTTGAACGGAAGTCGTCCGGATTTCCGATTCCGTAAATGCACGAAACGGAAGAGACAACTATCACATCCCGCCTTCCCGAGAGAAGCGATGAAGTAGCGCTTAGCCTGAGCTTCTCGATCTCATCATTGATCGAGAGATCCTTTTCGATATAGGTATCAGTGACAGGGAGGTAGGCCTCCGGCTGATAGTAATCATAATAGGAGACGAAGTATTCCACTGCATTTTCCGGGAAAAACTGACGAAACTCCCCGTAGAGCTGCGCAGCCAGCGTCTTGTTGTGGCTCAGCACCAGCACCGGCCTGTTGAGCTGAGCAATCACGTTGGCGATCGTAAATGTCTTCCCTGATCCCGTAACCCCCAGCAGTGTCTGAAAGGGAACACTCTGCCTAAGCCCTTCCGTCAGCTGACGAATTGCTTCCGGCTGATCTCCCGTAGGCGAAAAATCCGATGTGAGTTTGAATTCCATGATGCAGTATTATTGCAAAAATAACAATTAGGGTCAAGCGGAGCGATCTGAGGAATTCAATATTATCAATAAACTTGCAGCCTGAAAAATATTTGTATCTTTTTGCTAAATTTGTCCTTATGTCCTACATCCAGACTTCATGCGCCTGAACCGCCGGAGATTGATACCTGTCATAATCGTAGCACTGACTGCCCTTTCTGGTCACTTCCTGTCCGGACAGGGTTACGTTCTGACATACTACAATTCTAAAACAGGGATAGGTCATGACAATGTAAGGACAATTGTTGCCGACAGCAGCGGATTCATATGGATGGCCACCTGGGACGGCCTTACGCGCTTTGACGGAACAGACTTTGTCAATTATTTTCATGATCCTGCAGACAGTACCTCTCTCCCGTACTTTTCTGTCAGCCATGTCGTGGTAGACACAAAGGACAATCTCTGGGTATCAACGGATAACGGTATCCTGTCGCTCTTTGACAGGGCCACTGAGGAATTCAGGATTGCAAACAGCCTCGGAGGCGTGTCAATCGACGACCTTATATACTTCCAGTGCGGCCCTGACAATAACC
>JAEYZD010000176.1 GCA_023430725.1 Bacteroidota bacterium
GGTCGGGCCAGGCTATCATTTTGATTACCTTCATATTACAATGATATTCCAAGCAGGTTCAACACTTAGAGCTATGTTTTTGCCGCAAAATTGCAGTTGTAAGGACCAGGTGTAGTCCTTTTTACAATATGAAAACATCCTCTGGCCGCATAACCTTCCCCGATACGAGTTTGGGGTTAAGTTGAATCTTGTGATCTGGAGTGTGAAATCAGAAGGTTCAGAACAGGTTACTTATATTTAAAACCCGCTTTTTCTATTCAAATAATCGCTTTAAGGCATAAACAAAACCTAAATGAGTATCTTACTTCCTAGCCTCCAATGATATAGCCTGGTCCGACCCCCCCACACATCAGACCTCGTCCTCCGGCTTCAGATAAAACCCGATTGCATTAAGAGAGTCACTCTTCCTGTAATATTCCGGGTCAGCCAGTTTTGTGTTTTCCAGACGGCTAACCCTGATCATTACGCTTCCATCCTTCGGCTTCATAAGCTGGACACCTTTGGTAGTCCTGCTTCCCACGGCATTTATCAGAGAGGTGTTGAAAAGAATAACCTTCTTAATGCTGCTGAGAGCCACCAGATCAATATCACGCTCAATGAGCTCTATGAAGATAAGGCGCGACTCCGCATTGAAAGCATTTACGAGCTTCTTCCGGGCGTACTCGGTCTGATAGCTCTCCATTGAAATCTTCCCGATTTTACCATTCTCAAATGCCACAATCAGGAAACCCTTATACCTCTTCTCTCCTGTCAGATAGATCGGCTTTTCTCCTGGCTCAAACTCGATTTTCTGCAGTGCCTGTAGCTTATCCAGAAGTTCCTTCTTCTGAACCTTATACACATTGCACAGGGAGGTAAAAACAAGTATCTCTCCTGAATTGGAGTCCTCCCCAATTTTGATTGTAGGGGGTCCTGATGGAGATTCCCTTGCCGCAAAATTTCTTTCCGCCATTTCTATTCTCCTCTTGATACTGTCTGCACTTTGCATTGCTGTAAGATTTTGATTAATATACGTTTTGCCGGGAATGAGGCAAATAATAATACATTATATTTTCCCCGGAATAAGTGATTCCATGTCATCCCTGTTTGAGAAAACTAAGAGTCTGGCATGCAGCGTATAAGCAATCACAGCTCATTGTACTTTCTGGCCGTACCCTTTGACTTGTCTACCGGGTATTTCACATTGTTCTTCCTGATCTTTTCAAGTACTATCTCCTTTACATCCAGGCCATGCTTGCCGGCAAGCAACAGGCTGTAGGCAAATACATCAGCAAGCTCCTCCCTGAGCCTGGCCCTGTCAACATTCTCACACTCGGTAACAGGCTTCCACAGAAAAAGCTCATTCAGCTCCGCAGCCTCAATCGATAGCGCAAGGGCCAGATCCTTAGTATTGTGAAACTGTCCCCACTCTCTCTCATCACGGAATTTAACCAGCTCATCAATTAGCATCTGAAAATCACTCATAACAATAAGATTTGAACCCCTAATTTAAGGATTTTGCTGAAGGTTCTTCCCGGGGTCCCCCTGGCAGGAGGTTGCTACTCGTCCTTCACCGGGATCACCAGCCTCATGTCAGGCATTGCGAAGATGACACCCTTGTTGGCCTGTTTGAGCTCCTGGACGGTGATGTCATATTTCTTTGCGATGTCAGCCAGCGATTCGCCCTTCTGTACCTTGTGAATCTTCTTTTTCTCAACGGCAGGCTTCTGTTTCACCTCGCTCTTCGGGGCGGAGGCCGTCTGCTGGTGCACGCCTGCACCCGTTCCTGCTTCAGGCTGGGTAACGGTTTCAGGCTGAGCTTTTGCTTCAACAGCCTCTTTTACCTCAGCGGGTTTGTCGGACACAAACTCAACGGTCTTCTGCTGGCCTGTCGCCGGCTGAGCGACAGGCTGCTCCTGACGGGGCATCTGTGTCTCCTGCCTCGGCATCTGAGTTGCCTGACCGGGGGTCTCCTGGCGGGGTATGGCAGTTCCTGACGGACGGGTCGCGGATGCATTACCGCCTGCCGCAGGTCTCTCTGAGGGCACTGTCCCTGCAGCAGGTCTCTCTGACGGAACCGCACCTGCAGTAGCGTAATTCTCCTCTATCACAGTCATAGCCGTTGAAACCGGTATCTTCAGCATCTGACCTGACTGAAGTCCGCCGGCAGGTATCACATTCTCCCTGTCAATATCAAGTATTGTGACCTTGTATGCCTTTGCTATTGAATAGAGCGTCTGACCCTTAAGCACTTCATGCATGTAATAGGTCCTACCTCCTGATGCCACCTTCTCCGAGGAGATCATTATACCGTTCACTACAACCGGCTGTGCTGCTGCGGCCACCCGGACATTGCCTGATGGCTGCTGGGCAGGACGAGTCTGTGCCGGCGGCGTTGCCTGCTGAGCCGGCTGGCGGGGCGGTGGCGTCACCGAGGCCTGCTGATCAGGTGAAGGAATACGAAGTACCTGTCCGGTCTGGATTCCGTTTATCGGTATTGTATTCTCACTGGTAATCAGATCAATTGAAACCCTGTATGCCCGCGAGATGGAATAGAGAGTCTGGTTTTTCTGCACCTCGTGCATATAGTAAACCTTGCCGCCGGAGACGACCTTCTCTTCTGACACCTGAACGGGGACCTGTGCACTAGCGACTGTGGGGACAGCCAGGGTTATCAGCAGTGCGATAACAGGCATAAATCGTGTCAAAGACATACTTTTAATTTTTTCAGAAACAAAGGTAATATTTTCATCTAATTGAGAACCGACGCTGCAATTTAAACATAATCTTCTGACGGGTGTTTAAACATTTAGCATAAAAATAACCAGTACCATGAATTCGATACGCAGGATGACAAGCATGCTCAGAAATGAGTATCACGGCGAAGGCCTTAACCTGGCTGATTTCTCACATGATCCCGTCGAGCAGTTCGGGAAATGGATGGAGGATGCCCTCTCAGTGAAGGTCAGGGAGCCAAACGCCGTACACCTGGCCACTGCCGATGCTTCCGGCAGGCCATCGGGCAGGATAGTCCTGTTGCGTGATTTCAGCCTGAAGGGGTTCACCTTTTTCACAAGCTATGGCAGCCGCAAAGGTGAAGAGATGAAGCATAACAGCCATGCGGCGATGACATTTTTCTGGAGTGAGCTATACCGCCAGGTGAGGCTTGGCGGCAATGTCACGAAGCTCCCTTCGGAAGAGTCGGATGCCTATTTCAGAAGCCGGCCCCGTGAGAGCCAGATCAGCGCCGCAGCGTCGGATCAGAGCCGTTTCCTGGAGAGCAGGGAATTGCTGGAAAAGGCTGCCGCAGAAGTGGATGAAAAATTCAGGGACCAGCCTGTCCCCCGCCCTGACAACTGGGGTGGTTATTGCCTCTCTCCGGACTATATAGAGTTTTGGCAGGGAAGGGAACACCGTCTTCATGACCGCCTTATCTACACCAGAAACAGTGACGGTGCCGGCTGGACAATCAGGCTCCTATACCCGTGACAAACGGGAACTAACAGGTTCCTGTCTCCGGCAAGCGGCCCTGAAGCGCCACCACACCGCATCAGTTCCTGAACTGTAATTCAGTCAGCGTTTTGTAAAGTCCGTTGTGATTGGCTACAAGTTCCGTATGGGTACCCTGTTCAACAATGTGCCCATCATTAAGAACAATTATATGATCCGCCTTCCGGACCGTGGAAAGCCTGTGAGCAATAACAAGCGAGGTGCGTCCCTGCATCAGTTTCTCCAGGGCTTCCTGCACGAGTCGTTCCGATTCTGAATCAAGTGACGAGGTAGCCTCATCAAGAATCAGTATCCTCGGGTTCTTCAGCACCGCCCTGGCTATGGCAATCCTCTGACGCTGACCCCCTGAGAGTTGTACTCCCCTCTCACCCACCACCGTATCAAGCTGTCCGGGGAATGAGCAGATGAAGTCCCAGGCATTTGCCTGTTTCGCGGCTTCCTCTATTTCACTTTCCGTTGCATCAGGCTTGCCATAGGCGATATTCTCGCGGATGGTGCCCCCGAAGAGGAAGACATCCTGCATGACGACGGCCATCTGTGAGCGGAGCGCGGTCAGCGGGAAGCCGGAGCTGTCACGGCCGTCAAACATTATCCTTCCCTCAGTCGGATCATACAGCCTGAGCAGCAGTGAGGCAATTGTCGATTTACCTGCCCCGCTCGGCCCTACAAGCGCCACCTGTCGTCCGGTGGCCACGGAAAAGCTCACATCCTTCAGAACCACCACCTCCTGGCGGGAGGGATAGCTGAAGCCGACGTGCTCAAATTTTATTTCGCCCCTGAGGGCGCGGGCCTCCTCAGGAACATATGAGGCATCAATGTCTTCGGTCTTCTCATCAAGCAGCAGGAGAAGATTTTCCGAGGCGCCGATAGTCTTCTGCAGTCTCGCATATACACCTGCCATCCCGGCTATGTTGCCACCGATAAAACCAGAGTAGATGACGAACGTGAACAGCTGGCCGGCTTCCATCTGCCCGTCGGCCATCATTGTTGCCCCGCGCCATATCACTGCAGCCATCGAAACGAAGAATCCCAGCACGATGAATGACACCGCGGCCTGGTACTTGCCGCCTGTGATGCCCGCCTGAGCAACCTCCTCCGTCTTCTCCCTGTAACGGCGGCTTTCAAAGGTCTCATTTGTAAAAGCCTTGACATTCTGTATCCCCTGCAGTGTCTCCTCAACAATTGTATTCGACTCCGCCACATGGGCCTGGGCCTTCTTCGAGTAACGCCTTATGGCCCTCCCCGAATAGAAAGCCATTAGCGAGATGGCCGGAATAATTGCCAGTGTGAACAGCGTAAGCCTGAAGGAACTGATCATCATGAGGGTGATGCCCCCTGTTATCACTAGCAACTGGGAGATAAGGTCCGCCAGTGTATTTGTAAGGCTGTCCTGCAA
>JAEYZD010000010.1 GCA_023430725.1 Bacteroidota bacterium
CCGCCGGAGTGATCTTTGACACAGTCCTGGGCATCAGCTTTGAGCTCACGTCCGACCGGCGCCGGATCGGTACAGGGCCTTCGATCATCTACTCAGGCGAGAAGGTAAAGGACCAGTTTGTTATTCGCCCGTCGGGACTGCTTTCTGATACCGGCGTATCCTTTCCTGATCCGGTTGTCTCCTTTGCTGACGGCATGCCCCTGCTCTATTCATCTGATGACGGAACCATCCCGTTTGATCTCTTTTCGGCGGTATTCTACATGCTGTCGAGGTACGAGGAGTATCATCCTTTTGCACCCGATGTCCACGGCAGGTTCCGGGGATCAGGCTCGCTTGCCGGGCGTAACGGATTTCTCCGTCAGCCTGTTGTTGAGATCTGGGCAAGATATCTCGCCGGTGAGCTTGTAAAGCGTTTCCCGGTTCTGACCATCAGGCATAACGAGTACAGCTCGCTTGTCACTGTGGATGTTGATCAGCCCTTTGCCTATCGCAGCCGGGGGTTCCTCCGCAGTGTCGGAGGGCTGATGAAGGGGCTTACCGGAACCGGGGCAAAGCCTTCCGAGCGGCTGAAGACGATGACGGGGGGAAAGGATGACCCGTATGACAGTTTCGGATGGATCGAAGAGCAATTGCGAAATTCCGGCAGCAATGCCCTGTTTTTCTTCCCCACGGGAGATCAGGGTGAGTATGACCACAATCCTCCCCACAGGGATCATGATTACGGGGAGATAATCAGGAAATATGACAGCCTCTTCGGCAGCGGTCTGCACCCTTCATATCGCTCTGCGGGAAGGGCAAAGCTGCTCAGAACGGAGGCGGAGCGTTACAGAAACATTACCGGCCATTATCCCGACAAGGCCCGGCAGCACTGGCTCCTGTTGAGCATCCCTGAGACCTACCAGGCCTGGGAAGAAGCAGGCATAACGCATGACTATACGATGGGATTCAGTGATGAGCCCGGCTTCAGGGCCGGCATAGCCAGGCCGTTCCCGTTCTACGATCTTTCCAGGGAAAGGAGAACCGGAATCACGGTCGTCCCCTTCCAGGTGATGGACGGCACCCTGAGGCAGTACATGCATCTAAGCCCTGACAGCGCCATCGGGGTGATTGAGGAACTCATTACTGCCACGCGGAAGGTTGGAGGACTTTTCGTCGCGATCTGGCACAACACCTCCCTGAACGAAGGCAACGGGTGGGAGGGATGGAGACGCGTCTTCCTTGAAATGCTCTCAATGCAGAAGGGATGATAAACTATCTGAGAAATTCAGAGATAGACAGGGCGAAGTGGGACGGGTGTCTGAAGGAGATCCCGTTTGTCCGGCCCTATGCCTGGTCATGGTATCTGGATATCATGGCTCCAGGCTGGGATGCGCTTGTTGATGATGATTACCTTTCTGTCTTTCCGCTGCCGCGAAAGAAGAAATTCGGATTCAGCTACATTGCCACGCCGGTCTTCCTGCAGCAACTGGGGCTATTTACTCCCGACGGCGACCGGCAAAGGATTGCAGAGGAGTTTGTCTCTTTCATCCCGGAGTTCTACAGGCTGACTGACCTTTGCATAGGGCAGGAGGTGAAGGTGCCCGGATACACTCTTACTCCCAGGTACAATTATGAGCTGAAGCTTGACAGGCCATACGGAGATCTGTGGCTCAGCTACATGAGTGACTGCCGCAGAAATATCAATATCGCACGCCGCTATCCGCAGGAAATTGTTGAAGATGTTATGCCCGGGGAGATAATCAGCCTGTTCCGAAACAATACGGCTGCAAGGGCAGGGGTGATCAGGAGCAGCAGTTACAGTGGGCTTCACCGTCTGATGGATAACTGTGTCCGGAACGGCACCGGCAGGCTTCTCGGGGTCAGATCACCAAAAGGGAAGCTGCTCTGGGGAATGTTTGTGATTGAGATGCACGGGCGGACCACAATGCTCTTCACTGCGGGCAGCAGGAAGAGCCGCGAACTGAGGACATCATATATTGCAATAGATCATCTCATCAGGACCTGCGCCGGAACAGGACAGGTTCTTGATTTTGCGGGCTCAACAGTTCCTTCCGTTGCTATCTTCATGCGGTCTTTCGGAGGCGAGAGAACCACATACTGGCGTCTCTGCCGTAACACCCTCCCCTGGCCTGTCAGGATATTCAAATAATCAGAATAGCAGTTCTATGACCTGGTCTCCCGTATTTGACTCGGTCAGTTTCCCGTCTTCGCAGCGCAGTGTCCGTTCAGGAAATTTCTTTACCAGGGAGTGCTTATGGGTTGACATTATGACTGCCCTGCCGGTATTGCTTATGTTTTTAAGGAGTATGTGAATCTCTTCTGATGTCTCCGGATCGAGATTGCCGGTCGGCTCATCGGCAAGTATTATCTCCGGGTCATTGAGCAGGGCGCGCGCTATGACAACCCTCTGCTGCTCGCCGCCCGAGAGCTGGTGAGGCATCTTGAATCCCTTGTTCTGCAGTCCCACCTTACCCAGAACCTCTGTGATCCGTTGTTCGACGGCTGTCTTGTTGGTCCATCCTGTGGCCCGCAAGGCAAACTCAAGGTTGTCATGCACCGACCTGTCGGTAAGCAGCTGAAAATCCTGGAATACAATGCCGAGTTTTCTTCTCAGCAGGGGAACCTCCCTCTTTTTGAGTGTCCTCAGGTTGAATCCTGCCACCCGTCCTTCGCCGTCAGTGAGCGGCAACTGGGCATTGAGAGTACGTATCAGGGAAGTCTTGCCGCTGCCAACCCTTCCGACCAGGTAGACGAATTCACCCTTGTCTACTTTCAGATTGACGTCTGAGAGCACCATATGATCCTGCTGCATGATCGTGCAACCATTCAGTTCAATTATCGTATCTAGAGGTATGTGCTCTTCCATCCGGAACGGTTTTTGTGCAAAATAAAAAAGAATTAACAATCAGTAGCCTGTATGTTGATAAAATGAGGAATCAGGGAATTTTCCGCAGGTATTATAATCGTATTTTTACCGGGGACGAAAATGCGCTGAAAAGATTACGCAATAATTTGTTAATAAGTTGATTGGATGCAGGGTTTGCCAGCGGGCGTATTTCTGTCCGGAGTGGATTATGAAAGGATAAAGTTATGAACAGGAAGATATTGATGGTTTTGGCGGTCTCACTCATGGCAGCGGGAGCCACTGTGAAGGGACAGGTCTCATTCACAGGGGAGGAGATGACTTCACTGCTGAACAGCGGTTATGAGATGTTTGGGAAGGCAAAATATGCCACCGCGGTAAGCCTGTTTGACAAATGGCTGGAGTCAGAGAAAGAGGGGAACAAGCTTCAGCGGGCCGATGCCGAGTATCATGCTGCTCTGGCCTCGATGAGGCTGATGAGCCCTGATGCGGAGTTCCGGATGGAGCAGTTCATCACCGGCAACAGCGAGAGTCCCATGCTCAACAATGCCAGGTTCGAGTCGGGCCGGTACTGCTACCAGCAGCGGAATTATGCCTGTGCTATCGAATGGTTTGAGCAGACTGACCGCAATATGCTGTCAGACAAGGAGTATCCGGAGTATATCTTCAAACTGGGCTACTCTCATTACAGGAGGGGTGACACCAAAAGGGCACAGATGTTCTTTGGTGAGCTGATTGACGCTGAGACTGACTTTACCCCTCCGGCAATCTACTATTACTCGGCCATTGCGTACGAAAACGGCTACTACAGCACTGCCCTCGGCGGATTTGAGAAGCTGAAGGGGGATGAGACCTTCGGAAGCATCGTCCCCTTTTACATAACCCAGATCTACTACATCGACAAGAACTATGACGGGATTTTGGAGATGGCGCCGTCACTGATCGAACAGGCAGGCAAGACCAGGGAGACGGAACTGTACCGCTTCATCGGGGATGCCTATTTCCAGAAGGGAAATTACAGCGAAGCGATCCCGTACCTTGAGAAGTTCATAAGCAATACGAAGCTGAGCGACAGGAACGACAAATATGAGCTTGCCTACAGTTACTACCAGACCGGTGCCTTTGAACAGGCCACCAGGCTCTTCAATGAGGTTGTGGGCCGCAGTGATATCCTTACTCAGAATGCGTATTTCATGCTCGGATCCTGTTATCTGAGGGCGGATGACAAGAAAAAGGCGCAGATGGCTTTTTCGGCGGCTGCCGGAATGACCCATGATCCCGGGGTCCAGGAAGAGGCACTATTCAACTTTGCAAAGCTGGCGTATGAAAACTCTTATGCCCCGTTCGGGGAGGGGATTGACGCACTCCACAACTACATCCAGAGATACCCGAACTCAGAGAATGTTTCCGAGGCCTATGACTATCTAATCTCGGCTTACATGAGGCTCAAAAACTACCAGGCAGCGATAAGCTCCCTGGAGAAGATCAGCAGCAAGGACAGCAGGCTTCGCGAGGCTTATCAGAAAGTCACCTATTACAGGGGGGTGGAGCAGTTCCGTAACAAGCAGTATGCTGATGCAGCCGCAATGTTTGACAAATCGCTGCTCTACAAGGAAATGAATGCTGACCTGATGGCACAGGCCCTGTACTGGAGAGGTGAGTCAAACTACCGTCTCGGCAGGAATGATGCAGCCGTCACTGACTGGGAAAATTTCCGGAAGCTTCCCGGCGCCTCCTCTATGCCTGAGTATGAGCTGATCGACTACAACCTGGGTTACGTATGGTACAATTCAGGTGACTATGCGAGAGCCCTTTCACACTTCACTGCGTTCAACAGCAGGGTTGATGCACAGGCCAGGCCTGAGATTGCGGTTGACACCCGGAACAGGATTGCGGACTGTTACTACATCAGGGCAGATTATTCCTCTGCAATTGCCAATTATGACAAGGTGATTGACTACGGCAGGATTGATGCCGACTATGCAATGTTTCAGAAAGGGTTTGCCCAGGGGCTCAGCAATGATAACCAGGCCAAGATTTCCACCCTCACCGGGCTTGTTAACAGGTTCCCGAAATCAGCCTACGTTCCCAATGCCCTTTTTGAGAGAGGCAGGGCCTATGTGGCAGTTAATCAGCCTTCGCGCGGCGAAGCTGACTTCATAAATATAATTGCCTGGTACACAAGCAGCCAGTTTGTACCGCCTTCAATTGTACAGCTCGGTCTGATTTATTACAACGCCGGTGAAAATGAAAAAGCTATCACCCAGTTCAAGAAGGTAATAGAGAACTACAGAAACACACCGGAGGCACGCAACGCAGTCAACGGCCTGAGGAATGCCTATACTGACATGGATGATGTCGAGTCCTACTTCGTCTATATGAAGAACATCGGGGGGCTTGGTGACATCGAGGCCACAACGCGTGACTCCATGACCTACACCGCAGGGGAGAACCAGTATATCAAGGGCAATTGCGACAGGTCATCCGAGATTTTCCGGAACTACCTGAAAGAGTTTCCTTCAGGCAGTTTTGCCACGAATGCCAGGTTCTACCTTGCCGACTGCCTTAACAGGTCCGGAAAGAGTGACGAAGCTCTGGATCTTTATCTTAAAGTCATAGACGTTGGCAACAATCAGTTCATGGAGCAGTCATTGCTGGGGGCTGCCTCAATTACATTCGGCAAGGCTGATTATAATGGATCATGGAGGCTTTATGAGCGGCTTGGCCGGGAGGCTTCAAATCCGTCCAACCTCCTCTTTGCCTGGCTCGGGATGATGCGTTCGGCCTCCGCACTGCAGGATGATGAGAGGGTGATTGCATCGGCTGAACTTGTTCTTGGAGCTGAAAAACTGACAGAGGAGCTTGCCCGCGAAGCTACATTCCTGACTGCAAAAGCCAACCAGCGGCTTGGCAATAATGCCGATGCCCTCGACGACTACCGCAGGGTGGCTCAGGAAGTGGCAACAGCATACGGTGCCGAGTCGAAGTATCGTGTTGCAGAACTGCTCTGGATCTCAGGAGATATCAGCGGTGCTGAGGCGGAAGCCAATCAGTTTGTTGACATGAGCTCGCCGCATGCCTACTGGACGGGAAAGACATTCCTGCTGCTGTCAGATATTGCGGTTAAGAAGGGAGATACCTTCCAGGCGAAAGCCACACTGCAGAGCCTGATCGATTATTATACGATTAAGGATGACGGGATCATTGAAGAGGCGAAGACCAAGCTTTCGGCGCTCAATGCCGGCAGTTCAGCATCCGCGGAGGCCCCTGCAAACTGAATCACATTTACTGATCAAACAGAAGGAGAAAGCAATGAAACTAAGAGGATACATAACCGCAGCAGCGTTACTGTCATCTGTGCTTGCCACAGCCCAGACAGAGGATGAGACGATCAGGAGATCAGTAACTCTCTACAATCCGTATAAGCCCACTTTGCAGCAGGCAGACAAGCGGGCGCTGCTGCCGGAGATCGATGACACCACAACCGTACCCATCAGGTTCAGTTATGATTTCACCCCGGGTTCATTTGTTCCCGAGTATGAGGTCAGCCCCATCAAATCGGCAGTTCTCTCACCGGAACCACTTCCGGAGTTAAAGAAGGGATATGTAAATCTCGGACTGGGAACATATCTCTCTCCTTTCCTTGAAGTGAGCATTTCAAACGGCCGGTCAAAAAACGGTGCCATCGGGCTCTTTACACGTACATTCGGCTCAGCAGGCAAGATTGAGCTTGAGAATGACAAACGGGTCAATGCCGGGTTTCTTGACAATCAGGTGTTGCTTTACGGGAAGAAATACTTCAGGCGCAGCCGTCTCGATGCCGATATTGATTTCCGGCAAATGACACGCCATGCATACGGGTATGATCCGAATGTGACGGGTTATGAACCTGAGAAGAAAGATATACGGGCACTCTATTACGATCTGTCAGGCAAGGCAAGGTATTTCACGATGGAGACAGATTCGAGTGAACTTATATGGGACGCCACACTGAGGTACAATATGTTCAGGAGACAGGGAGACGGATTGCAGCATAACCCGGGTCTGACCCTTAGTGCCGGAACGGAGATGTTCGGGCTTTACGGCGGACTGAATGCGGAATATGACCTGTACCTGTTTTTAAAAGAGATAGACCATAAGGCCAGGAGCCTCTTCTCTGTCGCTCCCTATATCACGAAGGGCAATGAGGACTGGCGGTTCCGCTTCGGGGTCAAAGTGGCTGCGGACCTCAAGGAGAATCATGATGCCCTTGTGGGCGGTGACCGGAAGATGTACCTGTACTTCTATCCGGATGCAATGTTTACATTCAGTATCATCCCGAAATTCCTGAGATTCAATGCCTCCATTGACGGTTTCATGGAGAATAATCAGGCCAGGAACAGTGCATATGTCAATCCCTGGATGCTTCCCGGTGACACCCTCTGGAACCTGCGTACGACAGACAATGAGCTGCGGATTAAGGCCGGTCTCTCCGGAAGTGTGAATGTCACCTCTTCATATGCCTTTGATGTGAGCTACAATCTTTTCAAGGATATGCTGCTGTTTATGAACGATACAACAGGTGTCGGAAACTGGTTTGTGCCGGTTTATGCTGACGGAAGCCTGCTGAAGGTTCACGGCGGGCTCAATATCCCTCTCAACCGTCAGCTGACCCTTTCCCTCGACGGCAATTATTACGGTTACAACCTCTCAGGGCAGGAGTATGCATGGCATAAGCCGAAATGGGACGGGTCCGTCAGGGGCGATTACAACCTGAGGAATAAGATTATTGCATCAGCACAGCTTACGCTGATCGGAGATCGTTATGCTAGGGTAAGGGCACCGGAGGAGACAGTCAGGCTTCCGTTTCATCCGAATCTCAACCTCGGTGTGGAGTACAGGTACACACCGGATATCTCCTTCTGGCTTAAATGCAATAATGTTTCCTACAGCAGATACTTCGAATGGAACTATTATCCCTCAAGAAATTTCATGCTTATAGGGGGTATCTCATACAGCCTGTAGGGTTATCAGGGGGATAACAAATTGTTTATATTATTTTCGGAAATATTGGGTTTCACCGGCTGTAAACCGGCGAATTTTGCTACCTTTGTGTGATTTTATAAGTGACATACTGTCAAAGCTTTAAAAGCTGAATATTTTCAATTTAAAACGAGTTGTATGACAAATGATGAACTGAGGAAGAGGAGTAAGGAGCAGGATGATTATTCGGCCGAAAGTATCCAGGTTCTCGAAGGCCTGGAAGCCGTACGGAAGAGGCCGGCAATGTATATAGGGGATGTCGGCGTAAGAGGATTGCATCATCTTGTTTATGAGGTTGTTGATAACTCCATTGATGAGGCTCTTGCAGGTTATTGCACAAGAATTGACGTTACAATCAATGAAGATAACTCGATAACAGTTGTGGATAACGGCCGCGGGATACCCGTGGAGATACACGAGAAGGAGAAGCGTTCTGCCCTCGAGGTTGTTATGACTGTTCTTCATGCAGGTGGCAAGTTTGACAAGGACTCCTACAAGGTTTCCGGCGGACTTCACGGCGTAGGGGTATCATGCGTCAACGCACTCTCCTCAAGGATGACAGTGCAGGTCATGAGACAGGGTAAACTCTGGGCGCAGACCTATGAGAGGGGGAAACCACTTGCACCGGTTGCCCCAATAGGTGATTCGACCGAATCAGGCACTATTACCACATTCATGCCTGACTCAACAATATTCCAGACAATTGAATTCAGATTTGACATTCTTGCAGCCCGGCTGAGGGAGCTGGCATTTCTGAACAAGAACATACTCCTGACCCTGACTGACAAGCGAGATCTGGCTGAGAGCAGTAACGGGGAAGAGGCTCATCCTATGAGGGAAGAGTTTTATTCCGAGCGCGGGCTGATAGAGTTTGTGGAATATCTCGACGGAAACAGGGAGCGACTGATTGACAAGGTAATCTACATCGATTATGACAAGGGAGATACCCCGGTAGAGCTGGCGCTGCAGTACAACACCTCCTTCTCGGAGAATGTGCACTCATATGTTAACAATATCAACACAATCGAGGGTGGCACCCATCTTGCCGGTTTTCGCAGGGGGCTGACACGCACGCTCAAGAAATATGCCGAGGATTCAGGTCTTACATCCAAGCTCAAGTTTGACATAAACGGTGACGACTTCCGTGAGGGTTTGACCTCGGTCATCTCGGTGAAGGTTGCCGAACCCCAGTTTGAAGGGCAGACAAAGACAAAGCTTGGCAACTCGGAGGTGATGGGTTCGGTTGATGTGGCAGTGAGCACGGCTCTCGCCAATTATCTTGAGGAGAACCCCAAGGATGCAAGATCAATTGTTCAGAAGGTAATCCTTGCCGCCACCGCACGGCACGCTGCAAGGAAGGCACGTGAGCTGGTACAGAGGAAGAATGTTCTTTCCGGGTCAGGACTGCCGGGCAAACTGGCCGACTGTGCAGACCGTGATCCCTCTGTCTCCGAGATCTTCCTGGTGGAGGGCGATTCTGCAGGCGGCACCGCCAAACAGGGTCGTGACCGCCGCTTTCAGGCCATCCTTCCGCTGAGGGGCAAGATTCTGAACGTGGAGAAGGCTATGCAGCACAAGATCTATGACAGCGAGGAGATAAAGAACATCTTTACGGCCCTCGGTGTAAATATCGGAACCGAGGATGACAGCAAGGCTCTCAATACAGCAGGGCTTCGCTATGCGAAGGTCATAATAATGACTGATGCCGACGTTGACGGTTCACACATCACTACACTTATAATGACCTTCTTCTTCAGGTACATGAAGGAACTGATTGAGAACGGTCACATTTATATTGCAACACCTCCGCTCTACCTGGTTAAAAGGGGCAAAGCGGAGAAGTATTGCTGGACAGAGGAGGAGCGTGAAGCCGCAGTTCAGGAACTGGGACAGGGC
>JAEYZD010000056.1 GCA_023430725.1 Bacteroidota bacterium
GTACTGGACGGAATCCGCAATATTCTTCCCGCCGGCGTCGAATATAATTTCCAGAATGAATACAGTAACCTGCTCGATGGCTACAAGAAGAGCGAACTCATTGAGGAGACAAAGCTTGGTCTGTTCATGCTGAGCTCGATACCGGTCGACAAAGCAGAGCCGAGTGAGTCGCTCAAGGCTACTACCGTTTGGTCTTCCGGCCTGGCGGAAAGCAAGGTTCTTATCTCCGACAGGCAAATCGCGGCTTTTAAATCAGGGGCTTCCCTTCACACGGAAACAGACATCCGGGCTTCGAGGGGAGCTTACTTCCTGAATGCTGAGATTTCTCTGCCTGGTCAAATGGCGAGGGGTTGGTTTTTTGTCTGCGAGGCAGACCAGAGCACAGCTGATGTGGCAAACCTCAGTCACTTTTTAACAGGTGCAGGCAACCTGGCTGATATTATTTCTGCCGATATCAGGAAAGGAACTGACAGACTCGTCTCATTCGTTGCAAATGCGGACGGTTTGCAGAAAAGTCATGACGAATTGGGTACGGCCCGGCATTTCTCAAATGTTCTTTTCAACATTATGAGGGGAGGGGTATTTATAAATAATTACCTGCTGCCTGCTGATGACCTCAGACGTTTCATTACAGGTACAAACAAGAGTGTTCTGCCTGAAGCAGAAGCACTCCTGGCCAGAACAGGCAAGGTAATTTCTGCTCAGGATCTGCACCGGTTTGCGAAACAAAGCGGCAACCCTGACCTCATTCGTATCTGCGACGAGTACCTCCCGCTCACATTCAGCAGACGGCACGGAGATCCGAGCAGGCCATGGAATCAGTTTTCGATTGACAATAAGAATGCCGATGGTTCTCCGAGATTTGATTTCCAGGGAAACTGGCGCGATATTTTTCAGAACTGGGAAGCATTGAGCATCTCGTTCCCCGGGTTCGTTGAGAATATGATCAGCAAATTCGTTAATGCAACAACAGCTGATGGATATAACCCGTATCGGATAATGCGTGACGGCATTGACTGGGAGTCTCCCGATCCGGATGACCCATGGGCGTATATAGGATACTGGGGTGATCATCAGATAATATACCTGCAGAAACTTCTTGAAATGTCGGACAGTTTTCATCCGGGCAGAATTGAACAGATGCTGACAGAGGAAGTGTACGCCTACGCGAATGTGCCCTATCGGATCAAGCCCTATGCCGATATAGTCAGGGATCCGAAGAACACAATCGTATTCAATTCAGAACTGAACAGGAGGATCCGTGATCTTGTTGCCGTGAATGGATCTGACGGCCGTCTGCTGGGTAATAATAAACAGGAAATTTACCATGTCAATTTCACCGAGAAGATCCTTGTAATGCTTCTTGCCAAACTGGTAAACTTTATTCCTGAAGCAGGCATCTGGCTGAACACACAGCGACCGGAATGGAATGATGCAAACAACGCCCTGGTTGGCAATGGCGCATCAATGGTAACCCTGTATTACCTGAGAAGGTTCCTGAGTTTCTGGAAATCGATCGTTGAAAATTCCGGATTCACATCTGCGGGCGTTTCAGAGGAGGTCAGGGAACTCTTCGATAATGTTTTCAGTCATCTTGACTCCAACAGGCATCTGCTGGAAAAAGGATTCACAGACCGGGAGCGGAGGAGTTTCACGGACACCCTCGGTGAGGCTGGTACTGTTTATCGCAAGGCGATATACAACTCCTCCTTCTCAGGCAGGAAGGCAGACTTGAACAGGGACCGTCTGGTTCAATTCCTTGCCCTGTCAATTCAATATACAGATCAGTCGATAAGCCAGAACAGACGCGCCGACGGATTGTATCACTCATACAACCTTGTTACGTTTGACGGTGATGCAATTTCAATCCGGCACCTGTATGAGATGCTTGAAGGACAGGTTGCAGTCCTCAGTTCCGGATACCTCTCCTCTTCAGAATCACTTGCAGTCATCAGCGCGCTTAAGCAATCTGCTTTGTTCAGGGCTGATCAGTACAGCTATCTGTTATATCCTGACAGGCGGCTTCCGCTGTTTACTGAGAAGAACAATATTCCTGAGGACAGAGCAGGGAAATCAGAACTCCTGGCCAGGTTAATTTCTGACGGGGAGACGTCAGTCGTCAGTCGTGACAGCAGGGGAGAGCTCCATTTTCACGGAAGTTTCAGAAATGCAGGGGTGCTGGAGTTGGCTCTTGATTCACTTGATCATGAAAAATACGGCAGGCTGGTAAAGAACGAAAAATCAATGATCCTGGATATTTATGAGGAGATATTCGATCACCAGTCATTTACCGGAAGGTCAGGAACGTTCTATGCCTATGAAGGTCTGGGCAGTATTTACTGGCACATGGTTTCAAAATTGCTTCTTGCGGCCCAGGAGTGTTACTTCCGTGCACTCGGCGACGGGGAGGAACCAGCTCTCTCCGAACAGTTGAAGGAACACTACTATGACATTAAGGCAGGCCTGGGAACTTACAAGTCTCCTGACCTGTACGGAGCATTCCCGACGGACGCCTATTCCCATACACCAGGGAATTCCGGTGCCAGGCAGCCCGGTATGACCGGTCAGGTCAAGGAAGATGCAATCTCACGGATGAGAGAGCTTGGTGTGAAGGTGGAGGAAGGCAAGATTAGGTTTGATCCGTCACTTCTCAGCAGTGATGAATTCCTGACAGATGACGGACACTTTGAATTTGTTGCCGTCACCGGCAGGACTGAGAATATTCCTCTGCTGGCAAACCAGCTCGCATTTACATTCTGCCAGGTGCCTGTTGTCTATACGCTGGCTGACCGGCAGGAGATTGAAGTGGTATCAGACGGTTCTGATGTTCTGCGCATTTCCGGTGATACGGTTGATCCGGATACAAGCAACCTGATCTTCAGCCGCAGCGGAGTCATCAGGCAGCTCCGGGTATCAGTCAGGCTGCACTCCTGAGATAGGGTCATTCTTAAGCAGACGGGTGCTTTTGCCTTGCCTGAACGGTATCTGCAGGCCGTAGGTTCATCTTTGACAGCCAGTCTAGGATTACACTCTTAAATGGTTAAATTTGCCGTTTCATTTTATTTTTGCCGGCGGATTGTAAGGCACCAGTTGCCAGCACTGCCAGTGACATAAGGAATTTAAATTTCGGAGACAAAGAAATGAAAAGTTTCAGACATTCGGTTTTAATTGCTGTTGTAATACTCTCATTTGCAGGTATTTCATGCAGCAGGAGTGATAAATTCAGTGATGAGGCCAATGTGAAGGCTGCCAAAATGGTTGAGCGGATGACTCTCGATGAAAAGATAGGGCAGATGTCACAGGTTTATGGTGGTTTTTTTGGTGATTCCGTACAATTCAGACAGGCAATTCGTGACGGCAGGTTCGGATCAATGCTCAATTTCTTCGGAGCAGACAGGGTAAATGAGGCCCAGCGTATTGCAGTTGAAGAAAGCAGACTTGGAATACCCCTTATGATCGGCAGGGATGTCATTCACGGCTACCGCACGATATTCCCTATACCTCTTGGAATGGCCGCCTCGTGGAATCCCGAGGCAGTGAGGGAAGCTTTCCGCATTTCAGCCGTTGAAGCATCATCACAGGGCATCAACTGGGCATTTGCGCCGATGATTGATATAACATGGGACCCCAGGTGGGGACGGATAGCCGAAGGTTGCGGAGAGGATCCGTACCTGGCCTCAACCCTGGCGTATGCAATGGTCAAGGGCATTCAGGGTGACAGCCTCACTGACCCCACCTCCCTGGCAGCATGCGCGAAGCATTTTGCCGGTTACGGTTTCGTGGAAGCCGGACGTGATTACAACACAACATATATATCCGAACCAATCCTCCGCGATGTGGTTCTGAAACCGTTCAAGGCAGCAAAAGATGCCGGTGCACTGACCTTCATGGCCGGATTCACTGAGCTGAACGGCATTCCCGTTTCGGCAAATGAATTCATCCTGAGGAAGATATTACGTGATGAGTGGGGGTTTGAGGGATTTGTTATCAGCGATTGGTCGTCGGTCCCGCAGCTTGTCAATCAGGGATATGCCGTTGATGAAAAGGATGCAGCAGCGAAGGGTATCATTGGCGGCGTTGACATGGAGATGGCTACTACGACTTATTTTGAGAACATCAAGGCTCTGCTCGAAGAGAAGAAGATCACTATGGAGCAGATTGACAATGCAGTAAGGAACATTCTGAGAGTTAAATATAAAATGGGTTTATTTGAAAACCCCTACGTTGATCCGGAGGCTGCAAACAAGATACTCGATCCGTCATTCCTTGAGCATGCCCGTAAGGTGGCCCGTCAGAGCACCGTGATGCTTAAGAACGGGAACGGTGCACTCCCGCTTTCAGCAGATAAGATTAAGTCTGTGGCCGTCATTGGACCTCTGGCCGATGCCCCGCGTGACCAGATGGGCACATGGTGTTTTGACGGACTTGAGGAGAACTCTGTCACACCCCTGAAGGCGATAAGGGAGCTGCTGGGCGAATCAAGGGTTAATTATGTTCCAGGCCTGAGGTACAGTCGCGATAAAAACAAAGAACAGTTCAATGCTGCCGTAGCAGCAGCCAGAAAATCCGATGCCACTCTTCTCTTTGTCGGTGAGGAGTGGATCCTTTCGGGTGAGGGACAGTCCCGGGGCAATATCGATCTCCCGGGTGCTCAGAGTGAGCTTCTTTCTGCTATTGCCGCGACAGGCAAGCCTGTTGTTGTGATTGTAATGGCAGGCAGGCCCCTGGCGATAGGAGATGAGCTGAACGAGTCTGATGCCCTTCTCTACGCCTGGCACGGAGGAACGATGGCCGGCCCTGCCCTGGCAGACCTCATCTTCGGAAAAGAATCACCATCCGGCAAGCTACCGGTGACCTTTGTAAAGGGTGAGGGGCAGATCCCGTTCTACTATTACAGGAAAGCAACAGGAAGAGATGCATCGGCAGACACATGGATTCCCATGGACGAGATACCCGTTGAGAATCCCCAGAGCTCACTCGGCTATGAGTCATACCATCTCGACTACGGTTACACTCCGTTGCTTCCTTTTGGATACGGATTAAGCTACACGACTTTCACCTACAGTGATCTGACCCTCTCTGTCGAAAAAATGAGTCTGACAGACTCAGTCAGGGTTAAGGCCAGTGTGACCAACAGCGGGGAGTGGGATGCTGATGAGATTGTCCAGCTTTATATCCGCGACAGGGTAGGAACCATTACCAGGCCGATCAAAGAGCTTAAAGGGTACAAGCGTATCCATATCAGAAAGGGCGAGACAGTTCAGGTGGAATTCACACTTGCAGCGGCTGACCTTGCGTTCTTTAATGGAAGGGAGACTGTAACTGAACCCGGAGAATTCGATGTATGGGTTGGCCCGGATTCAGACCACGGACTTCATGCCGGATTTACCGTTGAGTAGGATTTTCAGACTCAGCCTCACACTTTGACGAATCTGACTGCCCGGCTGCCCTGTGCAGTAAAGATCCTGAGTATATAGGTTCCGGGTGAGAGCCAGCTGACATCTGCAATGCAGTCCGTGCTTTCATGATGCTGACTCAGCAAGAGGGCACCCCTGATGTCATATATGCTGATGCTGCTTATATCAGTTTCAGATGATATATAAAGCACATCACTTACAGGGTTGGGGTATACTGTCAGGCTGATCCCTGCAAGTGGTATCTGCACTGATGTTATGATTTCACCGGATGCCTCCCAGTTCTCCGGAAGGCTGTTGTCCTGAGCCAGGTCTTTTAGCCTGAGGTAATAACCGTTACCGTCAGCATCCGGCCAGGGACTCTGGTCAGAATATACCACACTGTCTATAATATTCCCGAATGCGTCGGCAAGGATCAGTGACTCAGTGCTGTTGGAAAGATGCCTGGTGAACTGGCCAAATGGCGAGAAACCGTACCTGGACTGGAATACAGTGGCATTTGCAGCCAGGATTACGCAGAGACCCGGGCCCAGGGTAGTACCTGCCGGGAAACTGTAAATCAGGCCTGTTCCGGTGAAGTAAACCCCGCTGAGATCAGCCTGTGTGGTACCGTTATTGCGGATCTCAATGAACTCCATGTCATCACTGTCAGGAAACTCGGTAGATGTCTGGGGGTGATAACTGATCTTTGTTATTGTCAACTGTGGCACTGAAACATTGCTGCAGGCACTGTAGCTTCCCAGGTTTGTCGTCATCCATTCCGCACGCGCCTGCATGAAGGTTTTAATTGCAGCTATTCTTTCTGCCTGGTTTGATCGTTTGTTCCATCTCTGGCAATCGCGTGCCACCGCTTCCGAGATCAGGGCAACCGTTTCGTCAATAAAAGTTTCCCTGACCTCCCTGTTCAGCGGCATGCCTGGTCCCAGCAGCTCATTCCACCTCTTTGAGAGATAACACCTGTATGTGCTGTTATGGAAGAGATCGTACCAGAAACGTGATCCGTTATTGTACCAGTAATCCTCAAAATACCACAGATATGTTTTACTGCGGTCAAGATACCACTGGAACAGGTCATTGCCGAACGACAGGTCGAGGTCCCATACGGGTCCGGCTCGCAGTTTCCCGTTCCGGTCTTTATGGAAGAAGGTGCTGTACTGGTAAGCATCCGGATTGGCGGCAAACTCATTCACTATCATGTAATCTATGAAAGAGGGGAGATCAATGATTGCCGGGTAGCCGTTGGTCACCGATACATTGTTATTCCGTGCTGCGATTTCCAGGCCGAAGAATTCCCCGCTGATGTATGCAGTCTGAGTGGCGGTGGCAAGCCCGGGTTTCGGAAGTTCATGAATATAATCGACCGGTGAATTCTGAAATGAATACATTCTCCAGTCCATTTCATCACCACCGGTCAGCTTGTCAGCTTTTGAGATATACCCTCCCGTGAGTGACGGCAGACTGTTGTCGCTGATGCCGATTTTTGTGACGTCGATTCTGTTGTCATCCGCCTTAAGCTTCTCCTGGAGCATGTAAAGCCCCATGTATACATTGTTCACAATCACCTCACAGTAGACTGCACGGGATGCGTAGTTACCCATCTTCCTTGAGAGGTTGTGACTGAAGTAATCTCGTATAAAGGCAGTATCAAACACCATTCCCCCGAGTATCCAGTCGTTTTCCTCAGGCATGCCAAGCAGGCTGACGTTGTTGTTTGTGATGTCATCGGCCAGTTTTGTCGTGAACCCGTAGTTTTTTTTGGGAGATTCCTGGGAGGAGGAGCCCCGAAGTTCTATCCCGATACGGCCGTTGTAGTTGAGATAGAGTGGATTGGACTGGTCAGAAAGGTAGTTGCGCTGTCCTGCTCCGCGGTCGATGATCTTCATAGTGGCCTTGACCTTGGGTTCGTCCTTTATTGCAATACTGCCGTCGGTGCTGATGATCACAACAGGGAGGTTGCTGTCAGTGAATGACTGACCCACAGCCGGTAGTGATACCATGAGCAGAAGTATGCACCTAATTGTCAGAAGTCTCATCCCATTCCTAATAACAACTCAAAAGTAGTAATATTGTCTTAAGTCATCTTACGAAGCTGCCCGGCAAGAAAAGCAGCCTTCCTGTTGCGCCGTTGTCCGTGCAGAGGGTATATTTGCATACATGAATCAGGATGTAATACGGAATCCTGAAGCCGGAACAAGGGAGTTCCAGGTCTTCGTAAAACCGGTCGGGGCAGTATGCAACCTCCGGTGCAGCTATTGTTACTACCTGGAGAAAGAGTATATCCGAAGGGGTACCGGTGGCTCTGTCATGAGCGACGAGGTTCTTGAGGAATATACAAGGCAGCATATTGAGGCAACAGACGGCATTGAGGTTTTCTTTTCATGGCATGGAGGAGAACCGGCTGTGGCAGGACTGGAATTTTTCCGCCGGGCCGTTGCAATTCAGAAAAGAGTTGCACCAGATGGCTGCCGGGTCCTGAACGGGCTGCAGACCAATGCAACGCTAATAGATCAGGAGTGGGGAGAGTTTCTGAGAGAGGAAGGATTTTATGTCGGTGTCAGCCTCGATGGTCCGGAGCGGTTTCACAACATCAACAGGGTGAGACACGACGGTAGCGGGACGTATACTGATGTGATGAGGGGACTCGGGATACTTCGCGCACATGGTGTCCCGCACGAGATTTTGTGTGTTGTAAGCAATGACAATGCACATGCACCCCTAGAGGTCTACCGGTTTCTGAAAAGCGTGCAGGTTAACTTCATTACCTTTCTTCCACTGGTGGAGAGGGAGAGCCCTGCAACTGACAGGGTAACCACACGCAGTGTCAGGTCTGCTGATTTTGGCAGGTTCCTCTCTGAGATTTTCGATGAGTGGATTAAAAACGATATCGGAAAGATCAAGGTACAGGTTTTTGAGGAGGCTCTCCGCACTGCTTTCGGACAGGATCACACCCTGTGCATCTTCAAGCCGGTCTGCGGTGCAGTTCCGGTGGTTGAGATGAACGGCGATTTCTACTCATGTGATCACTTTGTGGATGAGGAGCACCGCATTGGCAATATTATGGGTTCCTCACTGGTGAGTCTCCTTGATCATGAGCGTCAGAGGGCCTTCGGCGAAGCCAAGAAATTAACATTGCCTCGCTACTGTATTGATTGTGAGGTGCGTGTTATGTGCAATGGAGAATGTCCGAAAAACAGATTTCTTATGTCGCCTGACGGCGAACCTGGCCTGAATTACCTGTGCGAGGGGTACAGGCAGTTCTTCAACCATTGCCGGCCTTTCATCAGTGAGCTTGCCAGGGTGTGGAAAAGCGCCCTTTAGCTGCCGTACCGGAATTATCTCAGGTCATGCCCGGGAGGCGCTGATCAGCTCCCGAGCTTCACCCTGAAAAATGTTGTTGTCCGTTTCCAGGCGAGATCTGCAGCCTCCTTGTTGTACCTGGTGCCGGTATCATTGTTGAATGCGTGCTGTGTTCCCTCGTAGATGAAGATCTCGTATTCAATTCCGGCTTTTTTAAGCGCCTCCTCGAAGGCTGGTATGCCTGCATTGATCCTCTCGTCATCACTTGCATAGTGCGCCATCATTTTTGCCTTGATTTTCGGTACATCTTCAGGGGCCGGAACAGATCCATAGTAGGGTACGGCCGCATCGAGATCAGGCGAGTTGACTGCCACCTGGTTGGTCATTGCGCCGCCCCAGCAGAAGCCTGTGCAGCCCACTTTGCCGGTGGAGCGTGGATGGGTCTCCAGGTATTTCACTGCAGCGACGAAATTGTTCACTGTCTGCTGGCGGTCAAGCTGGCCAAACATGTCACGGGCCTTGTCCTGGTCTTCCGGAGTGCCACCTAGGGGAGAGAGGGCATCCGGGGCCAGTGCCACGAATCCCTCCTGTGCCATGCGGTTGTTCACATCCCTGATATGAGGTGTAAGGCCTCTGTTCTCATGAATCACAATCACTCCGGGGTACTTTTTCTTCCCCTCGGGGATTGAGATCCATGCACGCATCTCGCCCGTGGCGCCCGGATAGTTGATGAATTCGCCGATCACCTTCATGGCGTCACTGCCTGCCGCTTTGGCGGCGGCACTTCCGCAACCGGGGAGGATGACCACGGCGGCTGCCGTACCTCCGGTAACCAGTGCCAGCTTCTTCATGAATTCGCGCCGGCTCACACTGCCATTGCGGTACTCATCATACAGTTCGTTTACTTTCCTCTTCATTTGTTGGCTGATTTATCTGGGGTTAAAATTTTCAGCGTGTCACGATTTGCGTGTCTCTTCCTTGATTCGCTGGATATGACCGCGGCCAAGGCCTTTGACCTCGCAGCCAAGCTGGAAGTAGCGGCGGATCTTATCATCGGTCAGAATGCCAAAGCAGTCAATTATAGCTGCGGGCTGGCCGATTGTCTTCACAACCTTGTCAGGATCAAGCGTGAGATATGCGGAATGAGGTACGGCAAGGATGACAGCCTCGGCTCCCTTGAGCGCCTTGCTGAGGTTTTGTTCGATCCTTATCTCCTTGAGCTTTTCCTGGTTGCGGAAGAACTGTGCCTTGCTCTGTCCTTCAGCCGGGTATGAATCCTGCTGTTCGAATTCCCACCAATGCTCGACATACGGGTCATGAACGCGTATTTCAGCTCCCATCTCAGTAAGCTTGCGTATCACTATTTCCGATCCGCTGTAGCGGGTGTCACCGACATCCTCGCGGTATGCGGCACCGAGAACAAGCACGTCGGCCGCTGCGATTGGCTTGCCCATGTTGCGGAGCGCGTCGCGCGTAAGCTGCCCAACGTGAAGTCCGCGTGTGTCGTTTATATCAATCGCCATCGGGGTGATCCTGAAGATATCATCCTCAAAACCAAGGATATGCTTGTAAGCCCAGACGCCAAGTCCCCCGTCCTTCGGGAGGCAGTAACCGCCGATTCCGGGTCCGGGGAAGATCATGTTGCTGTGCGTTGGTCTCATTTTTATCGCTTTTATGACCTTGACAAGATCGACTCCGTTTCGCTCTGCGAAGAGGCTCCACTCATCGAGGAAGGCAAGGATTGTGGCACGGTAGCTGTTCTCGACGATCTTGGCCGTCTCTGACTCGATGGGCCGGTCCATGACGGTGAGGGGGAATTTTTCAGTGTTCAGAACCTCAGTGAGGAATTTGACGACACGCTTTTTCGCCTCCTCGTTGATGCCGCTGCAGACCCTCCAGAAATCGCGGATGCTGGCCACATAGTTGCGGCCAGGCATGACCCTCTCGTAGCTGTGAGCAAGGAGCGGATCACTCTTGATACCCCGTTTGGTAAAGGCTTTCTTCATGATGGGGTAAGCCACCTGTTCGGTGGTTCCCGGCGCTACGGTAGTCTCAATAAGCACCAGCGCCTCAGCCGGTATATGTTCTGCGATAACGGCCAGCGAGGCCTCAAGGGCTGCCATGTCAGTCTGCCCGTTGCGGACGTTGCCAAGCTCCTCCTTGATATAATCACACTGAACGTCAACAACCACAACGTCTGCCAGTTTGAGCACATCGTATGTATACGTTGCCATGAGAGTCTTCTTATCTTTAACGCAGCGGGCGATCATCGGATCTACCTCGGGATCCTCGGCCTTGACGGGGGATACGCCCTTGTTAAGCATTGGGATCTTCCAGAAGCTGCGCACGCTGGGACGCTGCATCCCGATTACGAATTTCGAGGGTTTGCCTTTCCTGTCAACGGTGTCGGCAACTATGGCGGCCATTACCGCACCTACGAATCCGACACCCATGACCACAACTATCTCCCGGCCTTTGGCGCGTTCCTGCTTAACCCGCTTTTTAATGTTTTCAAACTCGGTTTTGTAATCTTCCGGTTTCGGAAGGGGGAATTTTTCGCCGCTCGGGCTGACGGAATACTTTTCGCTCATATATGTTTCTTTAAGATGTTTGAATCGGATGATTAAAATTACTAAAAAGTTGATGAAGATTCCTATTGCATAACATGAAACGTGAAATTAGCACCTGTTTAGTATCCGGTGGCCCGGTTTTTGCGGATTTATGCAGGTTTAACCCTGAATTCCAGCCATGAAACACCTGACAATTCCCTGTGTTCTGTTCATCATGTCCGTAAGTCTGCCAGGACTGAATGGGCAGAAATTCACCGTTGGCGCCGGCAGCGGTATTAACTTCTCCGATATTCACAACGTAGAAGCATCAGGATACTGGAAGCCAAAGCCCGGGCCTTCCGCCGGTCTGTTTGTGCGATGGTCAATGACTCCCGTGCTTGGCTTGCAGACTGGGTTGGACTATTCAGCTGTCTATTATGAGCATCATCCATATGTGACCGATCCGGGACCCATATACTACCCGATGGGTTCTTCATCGATGTACCCTGATCCCCGGATTATCATGATTCCAGTCATTGAGAACTTCAATCACAGCTTCCTGAGCCTGCCGTTGCAGCTGACAGTGACGGTGCCATCAGTACCATCCCTGACTCTCGGGGCGGGGATGTTCTGGACGTCGGTCATTGACCAGGACTGGAACTACAGTTACTCGCTGGAAGATTTTGTTTCTGATACTGATTATGGATATGTATTCTCCTTGTCTCTTGATTACCCTGTTACAGAAAGGATGAACTTTTTTACCAGGGGGAGGTACCTGACCGGCCGGAAGGAGTTTTTTGGGGGGCGCGATTACAGGCACGGGTATTCGGATCTGATGGCAGGGCTCTCCTTCACTCTGGGCGGAGGCGGAACGGAAGAGGAAGAGGTGAGCGGATCCGGGGTGGAGCTGAATGATAATGTCAGGCTCTCCTGGTTCGCCGGTGCAGCCATTTCGTGGAACTCCGGCCATGTGGTGAACGCCGGGTATAAACAGTATGCCGGGCCTTCGGCCGGTTTTGCGGTTGGTTTCAGACTGGGCGAATCCAAAGCAAGTTTCACAACCGGGCTTACTCTTGAGAGGGTTGGCTACTCAATGCGTGATTCAAGTGACAGTTTCTACCGGTATGCCGGCAGCGATCACCTCATTTATTATGTTGACACCCGTACCAGCACTGATTATGCGGTAATTCCTGCGTTGCTCAGCTTCAGTATCGGGGAGAAGGATTACCTTAACCTGAGTACGGGACCGTGGTTCGCTGCCCGGCTGAACTCGCAGTGCAGGGGGCTGGCAGTGAATGAAAGCGAAGCCGGTGGTTATTACATGCGGACGGAGGTTACTGTAAATGATGATATAACGGAGTTCACCAGTAGGAATGATTTCGGATGGTTGATCGGGGCGGATCTGTCGGTTCCTCTGCGTAACGGCACCGGGTTGTACCTGGGATTGAAGTTCAGGCAGGGATTCACCGAGACAATGAATCGCGAAAGCGCGGGAATTCCCGATGATACCATGGAGAGGCAGATCTTCATGAGAAACAGTGTGTTATCACTGCATGCAGGACTGACAGTTCCGGTCTTCAAAAATGTACGGTAAATGTTTCCGGGTTCTCAGAATTGTAATTTCGACATGATGAAAAAATATCTGAATATCAAGCATATACTGCTGGCGGTTCTGCTGGTCGCCGTTTCAGGGTGCAGTAAGGATCCCGGTATCAGGACTACAGATCAGTTCAACCTGTGGTTTTCAAATGTGCAGGAGCAAGAGGTGCTGGCAGGTGAAAGCATTGACGTGCTTTTCTGGTTCAGTGTCTCAAAAAACGAAACATATCCGGTTGATTCCGTAATGATTGCATTTGATGTTGCTGAAGGCGGCGGAACCGTTACTGTTGAAGAGGTCCGGATTGCTGCAAATAAATCAGCTGAAACAAAATGGGTTCCTGGTTCAGCTTCTTTCAGACAGGTACTTACTGCGTCGGTCTTTGATCTCTCCGGGATGTTCCTTACATCGCTTGACCTTGTGGCCTATGCCTTTCGTGAGAACCAGTGGGATGAGGTCAGGGTCGGGCCTGAAGTACAGATTTGGGATATGGCGGCTGACACTGTCAGCAGGGTCACATTCATGACCACCTATAACAGGCTTTACAAACAGGGCTCGAGGTACTATCTGTGGGAAGAGGTGACCAACCCTCTCTTCCAGGCTCCTGATTCACCCCGGACAGTTGAGATTGACAGGGACGGTGTCCTTTTTGTCAGCACCTCGGGAGGCAACATAATACGGAGCTCTGACCACGGTGTAACTTGGCAGGCCTGCGCCAAACCGTGGCCGGATATCACGACTTATATCCAAATATATGTATCAAATGATGGCAGGCTCTGGGTTTACACTGCAGACAGGCCGGTGAGATATTCTGATGACCGGGGTGCAGCATGGCATAACGCCGGTTCTGGTGCTGCTGACGGCGGGATAGGAGATATTTTCAGGCTTTCAGACGGCACCCTGGTCAGGCATGGGCTTAACTGCTGCAGCCTGGCAATATCTGACGATGACGGACAGAACTGGACCCCGGTACATACTCCGGATTATTCGCACAAGGTATATGTGGACGGGGATGATAATATTTTCATTCTGTCCTCGGTTGGGACAGGCGAGACCATTTTCAGGTCAGATGACCGCGGAGCCACCTTTGCCCCGGTGCACAGCGTGGGGGTGACTTACAGGAGCTCATACGACAACATCTTTACCCGTTTTGGAAATACATGGTATGTGGCCATCCCAGGATACGGGATCATGAGGTCGGCGGATCTCCTTGATTATGAAAGCTATCATCTATTCAGTGACCTTCGCACCCTTTTCATTGATCATAACGGGGTAATGATTGTAAGGGACAAGGATTCCCAGTCGGCATGGTACTATAACGACCCTGATTAGTAATCCTGCCTCTGCCGGGAATTAGTTCGGTTTCTTATCTTTGGTATGGATCAGGCAGGTGAACTGATCCGCACAACTTTTGTTTTATCTTTATTGCAGAAGAAACCAAATACTAAAACCCATGAAGAGACAAATTCTGCTGTTTATGACTGTGCTTGCTGTTCTGGCGCTTTCATGCAACAAGGACAAAGCCTCTGAGAGGTTCACGCTGCTTACCTCGCGCACATGGGCCAGTGACAGCCTCCTGGCCGACGGTGCTGATGCCAGCGGGCCGGGACAGATACTTGAGAAATTCAAGGGTGAAGTGCGGTTCAACGAGGATGGCACCGGCACTTTCGGACAATACACAGGCACATGGGCATTCGCTGACAACGAAGAAAGCCTTGCGATTAATTCTCCCGACCTCCCCTTCACCCTTACAACACGTATTATTGAGCTGAAGGCGACATCGCTGAAGGTAACCTTTACCTTTCCCGGAGAGACTCTTATTGATGTCAGGATGACATTCAGGCCCAAATGACGGCTTTAAGAGTAATCTTAATACCAATTTTTATTCTGCTGACTCTTCGCGGCACACTGGCGCAGTCCGTTGTGAGGGGAACAGTTACTGACATCCAGGCAGGCGAGACTCTTGCAGGAGTCTATGTAATCTGGGGCAGGAGTGCCGGGATGAGTACGGACGCAGACGGTTTTTACTCCTTCACTGCCGGTCAGGGATCAATTACAATAGAATTCAGGTTCATAGGCTACAGGACGAAAACTGAAACCCTTCGCCTTGGCGCCGGTGACACCGTTGAACTGAATATTGCGCTGGAACCGGAATCGCAGTCGCTTGAACAGGTGGTTGTAAGTGCTGACCGCATGGAACAGAAGCGCTCTGATCTTACCGTCACAATGGACGTTATCCGTCCGGAGCAGATTTTCAGGACTCATGTTACCGATGCACAGGAACTCATTACCAAGACGCCAGGCATCGAGGTCCTCGACGGGCAGGCGTCAATCAGGGGTGGCAGCGGGTTCAGCTACGGTGCCGGCAGCAGGGTGCTTGCCCTGATTGACGGTCTGCCTATGATGGCACCTGATGCAGGAAACGTAAAATGGAACTTCCTGCCCCTGGAAAACCTCTCCCAGGTGGAGATAATCAAGGGGGCTTCTTCGGTGCTCTACGGATCGTCAGCCCTCAATGGGATAATAAACTTCAGGACGGCCGATGCATCAAATATTCCCGTTACAAGCTTTTTTACAGAAGCTGGGGTGTACGGCAATCCTCCCAACAGTGCATGGAAATGGTGGAACACGCCGAGGCTCTCAGGCAATGTCTCCTTTTCCCATCTGCAGAAGATAAAGAATACTGACCTGGGACTTGGCCTGAGCATTTCATCCGACATGGGATACAGGAAGTACAATGATGAATCGCTCGGCAGGATAAGCCTCAGGCTGAAGCATCACAGCAGCAGGGTGGAAGGTTTGAAATACGGCCTGAATATAACAGGCGGCAAGAGTTACAAGACTGATTTTGTCCTCTGGGAAGACGCACTTGACGGAGGGCTGAAGCAAGACACCTCGACCGTATCGCGACTACATGGTTACTACCTTTCAGCCGATCCTTTTGTCTCATTCGGTAAGCGGGGAAAGGTAAGGCATGACATCAGGATGAGGCTCCAGTCATCCGAAAACCGGTTTCCGGTGAGGAGTGCAAACAATTCCGGTGCGCTTTCGCTGTACGGTGAGTACCAGTTCTGGTACGGTTTTTCTGATAACCTTAGTATGACGGCAGGTCTGGCTGAGACATCAAGTCTCATCCGGTCAGCTTTTTACGGTGATCACCGGGGGCTGAACCTGGCAGGCTTCGCGCAGGCGGAGCTGAGGCTTTTCAGCCGGCTGAAGGTCACTGGCGGGATCAGGGTTGAGCAGAATATTCTTGACGGTGAGCGTGACAGGGTTGTTCCGGTATTCCGTACAGGCCTGAATTACCAGGCAGCAGAGTATACCTTCCTGAGGGCATCGTTCGGGCAGGGTTACCGTTACCCCTCGGTTGCCGAGAAACATGCCTCAACCACCCTCGGTTCTGTCCGGATCTTCCCGAACCCGACGGTGAAGCCTGAATCGGGCTGGAGCAGTGAGGCCGGAATCATGCAGGCTTTTATGATCGGCCGGATACGGGGAGAGGGCGACCTGTCAATGTTCCTATCGCAAAACAGGGATATGATAGAATATGTTTTCGGGCTTCACCAGGATCCGGTGGCTGATACCTCCGGGCTGGGGTTTAAGGCTACAAATATAGAGCAGTCAAGGATCTGGGGAGCTGAACTTGAGCTGCATATGAGCCGGCCGATAGGAAGGATGACGGCTTTGCTGACGGGAGGATATACTTATATCAGGCCGATGAAGATCAGTGCCTACACAGGTAAAAGCACCGGTGTTTTCCTCAAGTACAGAAGAACACACAATGCGAAGATCGGGTTGCTGCTCTCAGGCAGCCTTGTTGAGGCCGGGATTGATATGTTTGTACGATCGAAGACCCTGAACATTGATGACGTCTTCCTCAATCCCACAACACGGGATGAAATATTACCTGGCTTCTTTGATTACTGGCAGGATCACAACCGGGGGTATGTCCTGCTTGACGGAAGTATCGGATTCAGGCTGAACAGCTCTCTGAAGCTCTCACTGGCAGTCAGGAACATTACAAACGATGAGTATATGGGACGGCCGGGCGATATACAGCCTCACCGTAATTTCAGCCTGAGACTGAGCGGGAAATTCTGAGGTTTTTCACTACTTTTATCTCATGTTCCGCTCCGGGCTTATAATTTCTCTTATTATTGCACTGATGATGCCCCCGTTCCTGCAGAATGTTGACGGGCAGGATACGGCAGTGCCGGAGTATGAGAGGCAACCGGGGGTGCAGGATACGGCAGTGCCGCAGGTCTTTCCGTCTGCCGGCAGGGAGTCGGCATGGGGAATGGGTGCCGATCTTGTGAACAGCTACATATGGCGGGGTTCAAGGCAGGGAAGCGGTCCCCATATTCAACCATGGCTTGAGTTTTCTGCCGGATGTTTTTCTGCCGGTGCATGGGGAACTGTTGACCTGAACGGTTATGAGGAGGCAGATCTGTGGTTTGCATTTGAGCTTCCTGGAGGTTTTGTGCTTGGCATTCAGGACTATTATCTGCCGGAGCTCCCTTATTTTGACATTTCCGCTGCCGGCGGCTCTCATGCTTTTGAGCTGAATCTCGACTGGTCTTCTGACAATATATGGCTGAGTGCCAACTGTATCCTGAACGAGGCCGGGGGAATAGGTGCTTATGGCAGGGATCTATATTTTGAGGCAGGTTTTTCGTTTAAACATGTCAGTGTTTTCATGGGTGCCGGCAACGGGTGGCACACGGAGGAGGGGGGATTCAGCGTATGCAATCTCGGGCTTGAGACAGCCAGGGAAATCCGGATCACGGAAACGCTTGTGCTGCCTGTAAAAGCACAACTGGTTTTCAACCCCGACAGTGAGCAACTGTTTGTGGTGGCCGGAATCACCTTTTCTTCCGTTGCGGGAGACTGATTCATGATTCCTGTCATCGCCGGTTATTGAAAAATAGCTAGTTTTGAATTCAGAAAGAAGATTTGGAGATGAGATACCTGAAATTACTGATACTTATAGCACTGGTTTCAACTGCTTCATGCCGTGACAGCGGTGGCGGGCTGATTGATGAGAATCCTCCGGTGCCATGCCGCACAATCATAAAAAAGGATGCCTGCGGTACAACTGACATAGGCAACAATCTTGGCTGGCTGAATACACTGATCGTTACATCATACAATGATCTGTCAGGAAATTTCAGGGGAAAGATATGGGTATCAAACTACAATGGAACAGACTACATAGTGACGGACATGCCGCTTACCGCAGGGTATACTGGATATCATGTCTATCTGTGTGACGGGACTGAGACTGTAATAAACGACAATGCATTCTTTGCCTCTCTCACTAGCAGTTTCATGGTCTGGATGAGTTATTGTCCGCAGCCGGGTACTACAGACTGAGGGATGTTTACCTTTGACGGAAGGTCAGTGATCTAGGCATAAAAAGATTGTTATTTATATTTGTTTTTATGCAATATGCCCGAAATGTAACTATATCTATGCAATTAAACATGGTTTTATGCAGAATGGGTTAGATAGCATTATCTTTTGATAATCTTTAATCTGGCTTCAGTGTGTTCCATGAATGCATTACATTGTTTAAGATAATCCAACATTACACTATAATCGTCTCCATAGATGTATTCACTAAACTCATATGCTCTTTGCAGCATTGAAATATATGGTAAGGGATCGCTTTGTCTCGTCAATTTTCTAAGTGTCCCTAAATAATCATCACGATAAACAGTAGGTATAATAATCTTTGACTGCCCATTTTTTACTAATTCTGCATTCATCATAATTCTTGCAATACGTCCATTCCCATCAAGGAATGGATGGACTTCACTCATCACGAACATAATGAATGCAGCCTTTGCAAAAGGATGATCAAGTGCTTTTAGTAAGTCAAATGATTGTAATAATGTACCCCGTACCAAATTAAAATCCACAAATGAGGTCGAGCCAGCAAAATTGTTTCTCTCCTTGAATAAACCTGGATTCTTTTCAGGCCTGGCTTCCAGTAAAATTTTATGCCGGTAAATGATAATCTGTAACAGTTCATCAGCTTTATCCGGTATTACTGACATCTCATCCTTATTCGAAACTATCCTGTAAGTTCCCAGTACATCGTGGCTGTCTTCATTTCTGGCCGGTAGTGGTTTATTTGAATCTATAATGTGCTTTGCCTCATCTATTTCAAAAACAGTTCCTTCAATATAATTGGAAAAATAGCTTTCAAAGAATGCAAAATTACGGAAGGATTCTGCAGTAGTATTTTTATCCGGTCTGTTTTTGAATTCACTTGTCTTTAATGCTCTGAAGAGGTCCTCAAATAGTTTTATTCTGGCTGGATCATAAGGAAATCCAAATGCCCTGGCAACAGCAATAGGAGATGATAAAATTTTTGGAGTATGTGTAGTTAAAAGAGCACTGATTATTTTATTTAATTTTTCAAATTCCTTTTCCATTTTGAGTTCAGGAGCAATCTCCCTGGCTCTATCCCGTAAATTACTTAGTTCTTCCTCTCCATTTACCCTGATAATCTGTTCTAATTTGTTTTCTATTGTAGTTACAGCCAAACACTTAGGACTTCCAATAACATTTTTTGAAGGTTGCAGATTCTCCAAAAATGCTCTTGCTCTCTGTGATGCATATAATCCGCCAGAGATTGGATTATCGCCCGGCAAGGCTTTATGTCCCTCAAGAAACCTTAGAATGATACCGGCCAGATTTACTTTTTTTGTATATGAATATGTTAAGAATACATGGCCTTCATTGGTTGGTTCAAATTCAAAAGCTGAACGATGACTTAAAATTGCGCCCGGATAAAGTCTGCCAAGCACAATAAATAAGTTTCTCCGGATTATTGCTTCCGGTTGGTCAATAAGGTTCGAAGAATATATTCGTTGAGCAATTTTCCTGATCTTCCCATTTTTCTCAAGTTTTGATATCTGCTTTGAGATTTTTTGATCTGATGAACTGAAAATTACCTCCTGAAGATGTATTGGTAAAATATTTTCCATTATGATCCTGTTTAAATACAAAAATAGATAATATTTTCCACCAAGAGACTAAAAACAGACAATTATTTCCACTAACGTTAGTGTTTGAATGAAAATTTATTCCAATAATAGTAATTATTTACTCCAGGTAGTCAAATTATTTCCAGTATCATTGCATAATTGGATAATAATTTCCATAGAGAAAATTTTTATTGTTGGGATATACCAAGAATTACTGCCACTCCTTTAAAAACTCTTTAAAGAGATGTGTTTTATGATGATCATTTAACAGGTGGTCCGGACCATTGATCAAAGGATCATACCATGACACTTTCTGTTCTGCCCAGGCTAACCATTGTGTAAACTCTTCATTAATATTCCCTTTTTTCATCGTATCTTCTTCAACTGTGTGAATGTAATTCCGGATTATGTTTGCCTGATGAAGTCTTATGGCTTTCAGAAATATTTTATAAAAAATTATGAAATATACCAGTTAAGCATTTGAAATACAGCAGATATGTGTATTAATTTTTATGAATTGAGGTTATAAGATTTTGGAATCGAAGGGGGGGATCTTTGTGGCAGATTTTGCGGACTTTGTGGCAGTAAAGACAAAACCCCTTGATTATCAAGGGGTTTTGAGGGTCAAGGGGCGGTGCGGACGGGACTCGAACCCGCGACCCTCGGCGTGACAGGCCGATATTCTAACCAAACTGAACTACCGCACCAAAAGCGATGCAAAATTAATCCAATTTTTCATTCCTCAAAATATTTTGCTCAAATATATTCCGGGCTGCATGGGTGCAGTGTAAAACATCCTTAAAACTGCTTCCGGACAAACGATTCATAACCCAAATCAAATGCTATTTCAGCAGGTTTATTATATTTGTTTTGAAGCCTGATTATGAAGAATATCTACCTCCAACTCGCAGAATATGATACCGCAGTCAAAGGGCTGGTACTCGCCACAGTTGTTGCCGCAAGCGGCTCCACACCTCAGAAACCGGGAAGTTCCGCCCTCTTCCTTAATGGCAGGCTGATTGCCGGAACAGTTGGCGGCGGCATAGTTGAAAACAAAATATCAATCTACGCTGCACGGTGCGTTGAGGCAAAGGAATCGGCCCTTCTCAGGTTCAATCTGGACAATGATACTGATGATCCGGAAGAGGCAGTCTGCGGGGGTATGCTCTCCATACTTGTTGACAGTGATCCGTTGCGTAGCCGGGATGTGTACCTGAAAATGGCAGACAGTCTGCAGGAAGCCCGGCACGGCGTACTTGTCACAAGAGTTGTCCCATGGAACGATTCAACAGTGCTGGTCAGCAGATGCTGGGCCACAAAGGGGTGTGAACCCCATGTTCCGGGCAATGATGATGACAGGATCGCTGAAGAGGTGAAGCATATGCTGTCTGCCGGTGCCCGCTCCGGATACCGCCAGCTTGAGATGATAATTCCCGGTGAAACAAAGCGCGCCACAGTTTGTCTTGAACCGGTCTTCCCGCCGCAACAACTGATAATTGCCGGTGCCGGGCATGTTGGCAGGGCCGTATCTCACCAGGGCCGCCTGCTTGGATTCGAAGTGACAGTGATTGATGACAGGGCAGAATATGCAAACCGCGATAACCTTCCCGATGCTGACAATATTATCGTTCGCGATATCGGTGAGGCAATGAGGGAACTTCAAAAGAATTCTGATACATACATTGTTATAGTTACCAGGGGCCACAGTCATGATGCCGAGGCTCTCAGGCCCTGCATCGGCTCGGAGGCAGCCTATGTGGGAATGATGGGCAGCAGAATCAAGGTGGCAAAGATGCATGAGGAGTTCATTGCCAACGGCTGGGCCACGGAGGAACAGTGGAAGAGGATATGCACACCTGTAGGGATTGATATCGGATCGCAGACGGTGGAGGAGATTGCGGTCAGTATTGCGGCACAGTTGATTGTTTATAGAGGCATTAGGCAATAGGCAATAGGCAATAGGCAGTAGTGAAGTATAGATAGGTGATATTAATGAACGGTATCTGGGCTATAGTGCTGGCGGCCGGGGAGTCAAGGAGAATGGGCTCGCCGAAGATGCTGCTGCCTTATAATGATGCCACCGTGATTGAGCAGGTGATCAATAATCTTCTGGATGCTGACATAGACAGGGTTGTGGTTGTGCTGGGAGCCAACAGGGAGGAAATAATGAAGGTGACGCGCAGTTACGATGTATTTCATTGCTATAATGAGGATTATAAAGAGGGGATGCTCTCCTCGGTCAAATGCGGCTTCTATTCGCTGCCCCCGGGTTGCACGGGTGCGCTCATCATGCCCGGAGACCAGCCTATGACCGGTCCCGGAGAAATTAACCGTGTAATCCGCACTTACATGGAGTGTGACAAGGGGCTGGTCATGGCGGCACACCACGGTAAGAGGGGTCATCCGCTGATTGTTGACATGAAATACGCAGATGAGCTGCTGAACCTGCCTGAAGGTGAAGGTCTGAGGGCACTTGCGGCCAGGCATCCGGAGGATGTGCTCGAGTCGGATACTGATGATTCGTCGGTGTTGCGTGACATTGACACACAGGAAGACTATATGAATGAAATAAGCAAAACTAAAGAGTGATGGAAGAGACAATCCGGTTCAAGCTAAACGGCCGGGAGACGGAGCTGGTTACTGATCCGAACCAGATCCTGCTCTGGGTACTGAGAGATCATTTTGGCCTTACCGGCACGAAGTACGGTTGCGGGATAGGCTTCTGTGGTGCCTGCACCGTACTTATTGACGGAGAGCCTGCCAGGTCATGCATGATGCCTGTAAGTGATGTTGCAGACAGGAGCGTGGTTACGATTGAGGGTCTGGAAAAGGGTGAGGAGCTTCATCCGGTCCAGCAGGCCTTCATTGATCATGATGCCCTCCAGTGCGGTTTCTGCACACCGGGCATGATACTCACGGCGGTGGGGATGCTTGAAAAAAATCCTTCCCCAACACGCGAACAGATTGTTGCCGGCCTGGAGGAGAATCTCTGCAGGTGCGGGGCACACAAACGTATCATCGATGCTGTTGAAGATGCTGCCAAAGTAACCAGGGGAGGGAATGTAAAATGAAGAGCACTACTGACAACCAAAACAGGACCGCGCCCCGTACGGGGATAAAGAGAAGAAGCTTCATCAAGGCACTGGGAGGAGGCATTGTTCTCTTCTTTGCACCATGGAACCCCATGGACCTCCTCGCCCTGCCTGCACCGCAGCGCAGGAGCCTGACGAAGGACTACAATGCATTCCTGCATATTGCTACTGACGGCACGGTGAGCTGCTACACCGGCAAGATCGAGATGGGGCAGGGGATCATTACCTCGCTGGCCCAGATGATGGCCGAGGAGCTGAATGTGCCGATTGCAAAAGTCAGGATGGTGATGGGGGACACGGATCTGTGTCCTTATGATGCAGGTACATGGGGTTCGCTGACTACCAGGGCTTTCGGTCCTGCCATGCGGGCGGCTGCAGCTGAGGCCAGGACGGTAATGGTGCAGATGGCATCTGAGAAACTCGGTGTGGCTGCTGACCGCCTTGAGGTGGCAGACGGGGTCATAATGGAGAGCGGTAATCCCTCTGTGAGAATATCATATGCAGACCTTGCACAGGGGAGGAAGCTGGAGAGATATCTCGAGATAAAGCCTGTTCCGGAAGACTTTACAAAATACACTCTGGTTGGCAAGCCACTCAGGCACAGTGATGCCTATGATAAAGCAACAGGCAGGGCGAAGTATACCGGTGACCTGAAACTGCCCGGCATGCTACATGCCAGGATACTACGGCCGCCGTCACACGGAGCGAAGCTGGTATCGGCAGACCTCTCGGCTGCAGAAGCCATGGAAGGAGTACAGGTTGTCCGTGACGGTGACTTCATAGCTGTTCTGAGTGAAAGCCGTGATCTGGCAGATTTGGCCATTGTGCGGATAAGCACTGATTACGCCCATGATGAGCTTATTGTGACCAGCTTCAGCGTATTTGATTACATAAACAGGGGAGAGTACAGATCCAACACCGTCCGTGATGACGGAGACGTGACGGCGGCAGAACAGGGCAGCCGGTTGTTTGAACACGAATATCATGACCCTTACCTCGCGCATGCACCGATTGAGACCCACACTGCCCTTGCAAATTTCGAGGATGGCAAGGTTACGGTATGGGCTTCTACACAGTCGCCTTTCGGCCTGCAGGACAGCATCGTCAGGGAGCTGGGCATGACCCTTGATACTGTCAGGGTTATCACCCCGTTCGTCGGAGGAGGATTCGGAGGCAAGAGCCCGTCGCAGCAGGGGGTGGAGGCTGCCAGGCTGGCCCGGATGACCGGCAAGCCGGTGATGGTGGCATGGACCCGCGAAGAGGAGTTCTTCTATGATGCATTTCACCCGGCTTCCGTGGTTAAGGTAAAATCCGGCACTGACAGTGAAGGAAGGATAATTTTATGGGACTACAACGTTTACCTGGCCGGTACCCGGGGCGCTGAGGTAATCTATGACGTTCCCAATGCCAGGGTCACCAGCCATGGTGAGGACCGGTCGAAGTACAGGGTTCATCCCTTCGCCACCGGTGCGTGGCGTGCGCCGAACAACAACACCAACACCTTCGCCAGGGAGACACAGATTGATATAATGGCAGCCGCAGCAGGCATTGACCCGCTGGAGTTCCGGCTCAGGAACCTGAAGGATGAAAAGATGACCGGAGTCCTGAAGGCGGTGGCTGAGAGGTTCGGGTACACCCCGGGGAAACTGCCCTCAGGAAGAGGCATCGGCATGGCCTGCGGTACAGATGCAGGCACCTGGGTGGCGTTCATGGCAGAGGTTGAAGTGGACAGAAGTACCGGCACGGTAAAAGTAAAGAGGCTTGCATGTGCCCAGGATATGGGGCTCTGCGTTAACCCGCAGGGTGCACTGATACAGATGGAGGGGTGCATGACAATGGCACTCGGCTACACCCTTACCGAGGAGGTGAAGTACGAGGGCGGCAATGTTCTCGACAGGAACTTTGACAGCTATTCAATCCCGAAGTTTTCGTGGCTTCCGAAGCTTGAATGCATAATTATGGACAGGCCTGACCAGCCACCGCAGGGAGGAGGAGAACCTGCAATAATCGGAGTGGGAGCAGCGGTAGGCAATGCCATATTTGATGCCACCGGTGCAAGGCTCTTCAGGGTGCCGTTCACGCCGGAGAGGGTGATGGAGGCCATCGTGAAGTCCGAAGGTCTTAAGGTCAGAGAGTCTGAAGGTCCAAAAGTCGGAGAGTCTGAAAGCTTTAGGGTTGAAATGGCTGAAGGTTCCGACGGCGGTAAGGAGAAAAAGAGGCCGAAACGGCGAAAAAACCGTAAGGGATAAGGCAAATAAAAAGGAGGGAAGCTGTCCGCAACCCTCCTTTTTATTTTAATTTATGCGCAGGTTATTTGCCCGCAGTATACCATGAGTTCTGCTCGAGCAGGTCATTGACCTCCATCTCGCGGAACGGAATCGGGAGAATCAGGTTGCCGGCATTGTAGGCATCGGTGCCGACATTTGATTTCCACCTTTTCAGATCATGCAGCCTGTGTCCTTCCCAGCACAGTTCGAGATATCTCTCTTCCCTGATCTGGGCCCGGGTCACATCCGTCGTGTAAAGAGGTGCATTGGCCCTGCCGCGGATAACATTGATATCCTGTGTGGGGGTGTTCGGACCCACGTCAGTTGCAGGATTCTCAAAGTTGGCCTCAGCCCTGATGAGGTACATCTCTGCCAGCCTGATGAGAGGAATATTCCTGTAATAGTCTCCCCACTTGGCAGTGTTGATGCCACCCTTGTTCAGGATAGTTCCGACTCCCTTGTAGTACATCATTGTGATATTGTCAATTGTGTAACCTGTCTCGGTATTTGACTGGTAGCGGCCGCGAAGGTCAGAAGCACTGAACCTGTCAAGGAACACCTGCTGTACCTCATAGTCGCCACGTCCGGCGCTTGCCAGTGATGCGTACATAACCGGAAGCCAGCTGATTGAAGAGGTCATGTTCTTCTGAATGGCGAAGATATCCTCGGACGAATTCTCTGAATTGTTGAATGCTGCCAGGGGTGTTGCCGTCAGGCCGAAGAGGCCGCTTTCAATTACCCTGTTGGCTTCAGTTGCTGCGGATGCCAGGTTGCCCATCTGCAGGTAAAGCCTTGCAAGCACAGCACTGGCTGTCATTGAAGAGGCATAGACGTCATTCTCGTCGGGAAGCAGATCGCGGGCACCGGTAAGGTCCTGAATAGCCTGGAGATAACAGGCATCAACCGTGTTTCTTGCCACAGGAATTGCATCTGCAACATCACTTGTGGGGGTAAGAACCAGAGGAATTCCCGGCTGGTTGTTCGGCTGGTTCGGTTCATACGGAAGGCCGAAGAAACGGGTCATCTCAAAAATTGTCCATCCCCTGAGGAAGAGGGCTTCACCCTTAACGAGATCAGCATCGTCTTCATCAAGCAGTGCCAGAACATCTTCCTGAAGAATAGTGTTGCAGGTATTGATGAGGCTGTAGGCTTCGGTCCAGGTGTATTCCACATAGCTGTTTGTTGTCGTAGCTTCCTTCCTGTAGAATTCACGGGGCTGTTCGTAGGTGCCCATGAATCTCAGGTCGGTGGTTGCAGCATAGAGTTCACTGTACTCATTGAAATATGATCCGAAGATGCCGTCGCTGCTAGCCTGGAGATAAGCTCCCACAAGAGCTGCCTTGATGTTGTCAGGGGTGGTAAGTGCCACCTCTGCATCAATTGACTGCTTCGGCTTTATCTCAAGCTTTTCGGTGCACGAAAAGAGCATTGCCAATACCGGAACAATCAATATCCAGAATTTGTATTTGTTTATCGTATTTTTCATGACTATTGGTATTTAGCGTTAGAATGAGAGGTTTATACCAAGAGTATAGGTCCTTGCCTGCGGTGCAGTATAGAAATCATAACCCTGGATAATGTTGTTATTCTGCGTTGAACGCCCGGCACCAAGGTAGTTGACCTCAGGGTCCCATCCCTTGTATTTGGTAAGTGTGTAGAGGTTCTGCACACCCAGGTAAACCCTTACTGAGGTCATGTTAAGGCGTGTTGAAATGCTTTTCGGCAGGGTGTAGCCAAGGTTAATGTTCCTGAACCTTATATATGATCCGTCAGAGAGATAGCGGCTTGAAACCTTTGTGCCGTTTCCGTCACCGAGGCGTGCCTGTGGAACATCTGTGATGTCACCCGGATTCTGCCACCTGTCAAGCTGATCAATGGTCTGGTTGTCAAACCAGTCAGCGTTTGCCGACTGATAAACACCTGCTCCGTTATAGATTTCATTTCCGTAAACGAAACTTATCAGCACATTGAGATCAAGTCCCGCATATTCGAAGTAGTTGTTGAAACCTCCGGTGAAGTCAGGGTTGGGTGAGCCACAGATCTGAGCTTCTGCCAGGTTGTAGTTGTTTGTCGTCTCTTCGCTGCCTGCACCAAGATAGTAAAGTGCGTCGCCGTTGTCGGGATCAGCACCTGCGTATTTGACAATCTTGAACACGCCTATTGGCTGTCCTTCAATCACATAGTTGATTGAGTTGGGGGTGATCTCGGGACCGTTTATGTTGATGATCTTGTTCTTGTTGAATGCCAGGTTGAAGTCGGTAGTCCAGATAAACTTTCCTGCGAGGTTGTTTGAATGGAGTGCGAATTCAATCCCTTTGTTCTCCAGTTCACCTACGTTGCTCCATACACCTTCGAAGCCTGATGTGGCAGGAAGTGTCCTGTAGAGAAGCAGGTCGGTGGTTTTCTTCTGGTACCAGTCGAATTCACCGGTAAGCCTGTTGTTGAAGAAACCAAAGTCAAGCCCAAGGTCAAGCTGAGCGGTGTTTTCCCATCCCAGTTCCCTGCTCTGAAGCTGTGTCACCTCAAGACCGGTTCGTCCTGCGTAGTTGACGCCGGAGTAAAGTGCCAGGTGTGCATAATCCGGAATTCCTGAGTTGCCGGTGATACCGTAGCTGGCTCTTACCTTGAGGTAGCTGAGCACATCCTTAATACCCGCCATGAAGTCTTCCTGTGTTATAATCCAGCCGGCTGATCCTGCGGGAAAGAAACCAAAACGGTTATCCACGCCGAACCTTGATGATCCGTCTACGCGGCCGCTGAGGGTAAAGAAGTACTTCTCGTTGATCTTGTAATTGGCACGGGCAAAGTAGGAGAGATATGATGTTGCCTCTTCCCAGCCACCGTAGGTTGTTACCTCAGCTGCATTGTCGATGTTGGTGAAGTCGTCTGTCGGGAATCCCTTGCCGACTATGTCAGAGCCGATGCTGTTCGACTGCTGGTATGACATACCGCCCACGAGATTAATGTGATGCACACCAAAAGCCTTGACATAGGTAAGGTAATTCTCCCAGTTGTAGTTGATAACCCTGACAGAGCGGTTCTGTGCTTCGCCGGCAGGTCCGCCGGTGATTGTCTTTCTTCCCCAGAAGTTCTTTTCGCGCAGGTCATAAATGTCGGTTCCGAATTCACTCTTGAAGGTGAGATCCTTTACGATGTTGTATGCAGCGTAAATATTTGCAAGAGACCTGAAGGATGTCTGGTTGTTGTCCTCGTCCCGGAGGGAAATGAGTCCGTTGTAATATATGGTTTCGGTGTTCAGTTCACCGGTCTCCGGGTCAATTACCGGGGTGAGAGGTGACTGGGCAACCAGCTGGAGGGGAGTTGCGAACGCGTTGTCATTCTGGACCCTTTCCATCTCGGTGCGGATGACGTTCATCTGCATGCCGAAGCTGAATTTGTCCGTTGCCTGCTGGTCAAGGTTAAGCCTTGCGCTCATCTTGTTCATGTTGTTGCCGCGAAGGATCCCCTTGGTATCGTCATAGGCGAGGCCGGCGTAGAACCTTGTTTTGTCAGTACCGCCTGAACCTGAAACGTTAATCCTGTTGAGAGAGCCTTTCTGGAAGGCCTCTTTCTGCCAGTCTGTATCATAACCGTCATCCCATACCGGTCCGACGTACATTTCCCATATGTCTTCCTTGGGCAGCCAGTCCCAAACGAGTCCGTCAACGGAGACGTTATCCATTGATTCATTGAACAGCTCCAGGTACTGGTCGGCGTTAAGCCACTGAACCAGATGACTGGGTTCGCTGATACCTGTCGTATACTGTACATCAAATTTTGTTGCACCGGCCTTGCCTCTCTTGGTCTGGATAATCACAACGCCGTTGGAAGCCCTTGAGCCGTATATTGCAGCGGCAGAAGCATCCTTGAGGATCTGGATTGATTCCACGTCGGTCATAGCCAGGTCTGCCAGCGGGCTTGTAGGCTGGTTGCCCGAGTTCGAGATGTTTTCTGCTGTGATAGGCACACCGTCTACCACATAGAGTGGCTGGTTATTGGCGGAAACCGATGATGAACCGCGGATCCTCATCTTTACCGTCTCACCCAGCTTGCCGCTGGCCTGCTCGATAAAGACGCCGGAAGTTTTTCCCTGGATGGCTGACTCAAAGCTGGCCACCGGGACTTCGGCAATACCCTTGGTTTCGACTTTGGTGATGGCGCCGGTAAGCTCTCTCTTGATTGCTGAACCGTAACCTACAACAATAACCTCATCGAGGCCCACATCGTCCAGCTCCAGTGTGACATCGATCACGTTCCTGTCGCCGACTGTAATCTCCTGTGTCTTCATTCCCACAAACCTGAAGACAAGGATGCTTCCGGGTTCTGCGGAGATCGTGTACTTCCCGTTCAGGTCAGTCGCAGTGCCGACAGATGTTCCCTGCACCAGGACAGTTGCCCCGATGACGGGAAGGCCGTCACTCTTGTCTGTGATAGTTCCCGTAACTGTTTTCTGCTGTCCGAAAGCAGAAAATCCCAGAATACAGAAAATCAGACTTGTTAAAAGTAGTTTTCTCATGTTCTTAGATGATTAGTGATAAATAATTGAAGGTACAATTTTGTAATAGACCGCTAAATTATCCTAATGTAGCAATTAGATTATGTTAAAAATGTGAAAATGTGTTAAAATTATTCATAAGTAATTGAATTAATGCCCTCCTGAGTGCTATCTAAAGCAAAGAAAGAAAAATTGACATTTCCGTATTTTCTGTTTTCCCTGAAGTGTTTTTCACGGCTGAAATCGTATGTTCCCGGGTGCTCGAGGATGAACAGGGTTGACTGATTAACAGCCCCGGAAGCCATTACTCTTTCGGGAAGCTCCGGGAGCCATCTCAGTGCATAGGGAGGATCGGCAAATATAATATCATACTGTTTGTGGCATATTTTGAGCCAGTCACGCACATCAAGACGATGAACCCTGGCAGGTTCAAAGCCGAAACTGCGGATCGTTTTGCTGATGAATTCGCAGTATCGTCTGTCTGTTTCAACAATATCAATATCCCTGGTTCCGCGCGAAGCGAACTCATAACTGATGGCTCCGGTTCCGCCGAAGAGGTCAAGCAGGGAGAGTTCCGAGAAGTCATAGCGGTTGTTCAGGACATTCATCAGCCCCTCGCGGGCGAAGTCGGTAGTAGGCCTTGCTTTAAAACCTGACGGAGGCTCAATGAGCCGGCCCCTGAAATTTCCTCCTGTTATTCGCACGAAGCCGCAGTAAAAAGATTCAGCCACCGGTGAAGTTGCACCTCGTTCATCACATAGCTGAAGCCATATCTTATAACGGGTGATGCAAAGCGTACATTCTGGGCAAATGAGAGGAGCGCGATGTGTGCTTCGCCGTAAGGCTCCACCGCGCCGCTGACATTGATCGTTTCATCATGCCTGATGCCGTTCCGGTCCAGCACACTGAACAGATAGTAGGCGCCGTCCTGTGGTGATGATATAGCGAAGCTGTTGCAGAATGTGAGGGTTCGTTTTTCAGCCGTGACAACAGTTACAAAATCCTTTTCGAAGTGAAGATGCACATAGCAGCCGTCATTTGTCCGGCACACGGCTGAGACATGGCTCAGCAGCGGTTTTGTGTGGTGCCAGGGAGAGACGTCGCGCCAGTGTCCGGAGATACTGTCAGTCACCTCACTTGAAGGAGAGAAGAGTACCACTGCTTCCGGAAAGTGAAGGGTGTTCGCTATTATGGTACCGGAGTCCGCCCCGCTGAAATTGAACCTGAAGTAATCTTCCCTGAGACCGTTTTCATAAACTGCGGCGGGAATCAGTGTGGCGTTCAGCGAAGGTGCAACAATAAAAACCTTCCTGTAGCGTCTCCTCAGAAAATCATCTGAACCGACTGTCTCCGCAAAGCTCCTTACTGGGGTTCCTGCTTCCTCTTCCCGGGGGTAATGCCTGAGCATGACGTACTTGCCCCGTAGGAGATCAAGAACTGCAAGAGAGACACCCGCCTCGGAAAGCTCCAGTGTAAGATCGTAATTGTCAGTAGCGTTTATGTCGAGGGTCTCGTCGATGAGTTCCAGGGGATATGGCAGCGACCTGGCCATCAATCCTCCCAGTTCCCGGCGTTGTTGTTGGGCACCCTGACGTCACCTACCTTCATGCCCGGGAAGCCCGTGAACTTAGTTCTCTGTTCATTGTAATTGACCACAAGCTGCCTGTCGAGATCCTGCAGGAACACATCATTGAGGGCATAGGCTTCAAAAACGTTTACGAGAACCATTGAGGTGGTCATTACCCTTCCGGCTGACATCTTGAATTCAGTCTTTTCAATACCCGGGATAAATCTCAGCTGATCAATAGGATAGCCTTTGTCGAAGATTGAATCACGGACCGGGATATAACTTGTATCCCTGCTGATCAGTCCTTTCTTAACGGCTTCTTTTTCGGTTGTGATACCCGCAGCTATCATCTCGTCCGTGAGTGAGCCGCGCTTGAAGACAAGAGGAAGGGAGTCGGTCTGAAGAAAAGTAATCAGGGTGTCAAAACTGCCTGTATAGTATCCTTTAACTGACTTGAAGGCTTCCTGTGCAGTTCTGATGTCAATGAGCCTCTCTTTAATTGCAGTCTCCCTTGCATCCTTTTCCTTGTTGAAGCGGATGGGCTTCATGATGCTTTCAACAAGAAAATATGCAAGCACGACAATGATAATACTAAATACGATGTTGAGAGCCGTTTTCATATCTTTTGAACGATTGTTGAGTAACTTTGTGCAAATTTATAAAAAAAGCAGACTGTTATCCGGTTTGGCAAAATAAAATGAGGCAGGAAAACATCCATTCAATGCTGTCAAAGAACCTTGGAAACATTCCGACACAGGATCAGTCTGACTGTATGCGTCTTCTTGCAGGCTTCGTAACTGACAATACAAATGACGTCATTTTCCTGCTTAAGGGTTACGCCGGCACTGGCAAAACCAGCCTGATCGCCTCGCTCGTGATGACTCTTGACACGCTGAGACAGAAGTCGGTACTGCTGGCGCCAACCGGCAGGGCTGCGAAGGTTCTGCATTCCTATACAGGCAAGGAAGCATGGACTATCCACCGCAAGATCTACAGGCAGAAATCGGCCACCGACGGTGTGGGGAAATTCGTTCTTGACCGCAACCTGCACAAGGATACATACTTCATTGTTGATGAAGCCTCCATGATCCCGGACGAGTCGTCCGATGCTTCAATTTTCGGCAGCGGCAAGCTGCTGGAGGATCTTCTCGAATATGTTTACACAGGTACCGACTGCAAGCTGATACTGGTTGGCGATGTTGCACAGTTGCCCCCTGTCGGGGCCATCGTCAGTCCTGCCCTGGACGAAGATGTCCTGCGTGCTACCGGGTTCGCACTGCAAAGCTTCGAGCTACGGCAGGTGATACGGCAGAGCGAAGGATCAGGAATTCTGATGAACGCCACTGCTGTGAGGCAGCAGGTCAGCGACGGCGACCTCTCAGTGCCTGAACTGGAACTTCACGGGTACGGCGATATTGAGCGTCTTGGCGGATCCGAACTGATTGAACGGCTCTCAGAGTCATATGACAGGTGCGGCACTGACGGAGCCATCGTTGTGGTCAACTCAAACAACCTGGCCAACCGGTACAACCAGGGTATCCGTAGCCGGGTCTTCTTCCGTGAGGAGGAGATCAGCACCGGTGATATAATAATGGTTGTCAAGAATAATTACTTCTGGCTGAAGGATGAGGAGAACGCCTCTTTTATTGCCAACGGCGACATAGCAGAGGTGCGAAGGATAAGGAAATATGAAGAGATGTACGGCATGCGATTCGCAGACATGACTCTCTTCTTTCGCGACACTGAGCTGGAGGTTGAAGCGAAGGTGATGCTTGACACGCTTATGATGGGCACCCCGTCGCTCGCTCCGGAGAAGTCGCGCGAGCTCTATTTTGCAGTTCTGGCTGACCATCCGGGGATAAAATCCAAGAGAAAACAATACGAGGCAGTCAGGGATGATCCCTATTTCAATGCGCTTCAGATCAAGTTTGCCTATGCCGTCACCTGTCATAAATCACAGGGGGGGCAGTGGGAGAGGGTTTTCATTGATCAGGGAATGTTCAACAGGCAGGAACCCACTATTGATTACCTGCGATGGTTTTATACAGCGCTTACAAGAGCCACGGACAGGGTCTACCTGGTGAATTTTCCGGATAGCTGGTTCAGGCAATAGGCAGTAGGCAACAGGCAATAGTGGAATTAGTATATTTGCGCTTTCTCTGACTGGTGGAACTACCCGAAAACCTCACATACCGCAGGATTTTTCTTTTCTGGGGACCATTGGCGCTGACATGGCTGATGATGGCCCTGGAGCAGCCGATACTCATCGCTTTTATTGCGCGTCTTGGTGAGGCGAAGGTGAATCTTGCTGCCTTCGGTATTGCCGGATCATTTGCCATGATAATAGAGGCCCCGGTAATAATGCTGATGAGCGCCTCCACAGCGCTTGTAACCGGACGCCATTCCTATAAGAAACTGAGACGGTTTACCGACATACTCAATCTCGGGGTAACGGGAATTCAGCTGCTTGTCCTGATCCCGCCTGTTTTCAGGTTCATTGTTATCAATCTCATGGGAGTGCCCGGGGAGGTTGCCAGGCTTGCACACATCGCACTGCTGATATTTCTGCCGTGGGCAGCATCGATAGGGTACAGGAGATTCTACCAGGGGATACTGATCAGAAACAATCTTACCAGGAGAGTCACTTACGGAACGCTGGTCAGGTTGACTGTAATTGTGACTGTTGGAGTGATTCTGTACTCTGCAGGGGTGAACGGTGCCTACGTTGGCGCCGGGGCGATGTCACTTGCCGTTTTCACCGAGGCTATTGCAACGAGGATAATGGCATCGGGCACCCTGAAAACGATTCTGGAGAAGGAGGATACGGAGAACGGAAACCTCGGCTTGCGAAAGATCTCGAAGTTCTATTACCCGCTTGCTCTAACATCACTGCTCTCCCTGGGAG